>NZ_JBLWIJ010000041.1:0-74589 GCF_051365025.1 Arthrobacter sp. R4 | reverse complement strand
GCGGCGGGGCCTGTCCCGTCGGCCGCGGCACGGACCACAACACCGGAAATCTCATGACCCAGCACCAGCGGGGCCTTCAGGACCGACTCCCCCGCCGCCCCGTGCAACCAATAGTGCAGGTCCGACCCGCAGATCCCGCCAAACGCCACCTCGATAACGGCCTCCCCCGGGCCCGGCGGAACCAACGGCACCTCCTCGATGCGCAGATCCCCCCTGGCATGGGCCACCACCGCCACACCCGACACCGGCAGACCCGGCACAGGCAGGGCTTCCGGAAGGGATGACTGGTTCAGAGCTGTGTTCGTTGTCATCAAACCACCACCGTCATTCCGCCGTCGATAAAGATCGTCTGCCCGTTCACGAAGTCCGAACCGGCCGAGGCCAGCCACACCGCGGGCCCGGCCAAATCCTGCACCGTGCCCCACCTGTTGGCCGGAGTCCGGCCCAGGATCCAGGAATTGAACACCTCATCGTCCACCAGGTTCTGCGTCATCTCCGTATGGATATACCCCGGCGCGATCCCGTTAATCTGCAAACCAGACCCCGCCCACTCCGCGGTCATCGCCCGGGTCAGGTTCCGCAACCCGCCCTTCGCCGCCACATACGGCGCGATCGTGGGACGGGCCAGGTCCGTCTGCACCGAACAGATATTAATGATCTTCCCGCGCCCGCGGGCAATCATGTAACGGGCAGCCTCCCGCCCCACCAAAAACGCGCTCGTCAAATCAGTGGAAATCACCCGCTCCCAATCCGCCACATCCAACTCCAGCATCGGCACCCGGTGCTGAATCCCCGCATTATTCACCAGGATCTCCAACGGCCCCACGTTCTCCTCCACCCACGCCACACCCCGCGCCGCCTCACTATCCTTCGTGACATCAAACGCGACACTGTGCACCCGCCCCGGCGCGTACTCCGCAGCCATCGCCCCCGCCGCGTCCTTCAACCGCCCGGCATTGACCCCGTTCAACACCACCGTGGCACCGGCGTCAGCCAACGCCCGCGCCAGCGCATTACCAATCCCCCGGCTCGAACCCGTCACCAAAGCAACCCGCCCGGTCAAATCAAACAAAGAACTCATGGTGTCTCCTCGACTGTTTCGGTAGTGCGGGTGCCAGCGCGGGCTGGTGCCCCGGTGTCAGCTCCGGAGTCGGACGAGCTGAGATTGGCAATGGTTTGCCTCACCACGGCAAGGTCGAGGTCGCCCAGGCCCTGGTCTTTGAGTTCGCCGTAAAGAGCCACCGCGGCTGTCGCCATCGGCACGGAGGCCCCCGCAGCGGCCGCGCTTGCCCTCACAAAGGAAAGGTCTTTGTGCATGAACTTCGCCGGTCCAGTCGGCGCATAATCCTTGGTGGCCAGGCGTGGGCCGACGAATTCCAGGACCCTGCTGGCCGCGAGGCCGCCCGACAGCACCTCGAAGAGCGATTCAACGTCCATGCCCGAGCGTTCGGCGAGCTCGGCCGCCTCGGCAAGTGCCGCCGTCGTTGTTCCCACAATCAACTGGTTGCACGCTTTGGCAAGCGATCCGGAGCCCAGTTCACCCAGCCGCCTGACCATGGTGCCCATCGCCTCAAGAACTGGCAGGAGCCGCTCGAAGTGCTCCGCCGGAGCGCCGGCCATAATGGCGAGGGTTCCCCGTTCGGCACCTTCCGTCCCGCCGCTGACTGGCGCGTCCACTACAGCGGCGTTCCCGCCACTGGCGGCCGCGACGGCCACGCCGAACGCCCTGACCCCCACCGGCGAAACGCTGCTCATCACCACCACAAGCGTGCCCGGCCGTGGCGGCCTCAACCGCCATTCGTCGAGGAGGCCGGCAGCGGCCTCTTCGATGAAGGACAGGTCCGGGAGCATAAAGATGATGACGGGCTCGTCCCGAAGGGCTGCCACGCTGCCGGCGCGGGAACCGCCGAGCCGAACGAAGTCATCGACCGCGGCAGTGGAGCGGTTCCACGCTGTCACCGACCACCCGGCCTTGAGCAGATTGGCGGCCATGGGGGCACCCATCAGCCCCAGCCCGACGAAGCCGGCACTGCGTGGAATGACCGTGCTTTTCGCCGGAATGGACGCCTGCGGGTTGTTGTCGTTGTTCAATGTCCAACCTTGGTTCCCGGGCCGGAGCCCGTGTTTGTCTGAAGAGTTGCGTTCCCGGACTGGCCGGGCGACTACTTGCCCCAGATAGTGCGGTAGGCGTCCTGGTAACCTGCTGGATCCCAAGCATCGGTGGCCGTGGTGTTCTCTTTGGTGGAGACGTGGATCTGCGGGACGTACCCGCTGGCGGGCTGGTTGTTGAAGGCCCGGTTGAGTTCGTCCACGATCTGCCATCCCTCCGACTTCAGTGGGGACGGAACCGTCGCGGCCTGGTATTCGTCGGCCTTGATCCGCTGCAGCGCTGAGGAGTCGCCGTCTCCGGCCCCCACGTTGAACGGTGCGCCGCCGGCCTTCACGCCGCCGGCCCGCAAGGCGGCCGCAGCATTCTCGTAGTAGACGTCATTGATGGCCACCGAGTAGGTCCAGGCTTCGTTGTGCTTGCTCAGCAGCGAGGATACTTCCTGCGGCATCCGGGCGCTGACGTCCGAGAGCGGAACGTTGTCGTACTCCAGGACCTTGATGCCGGGGCACGTCTCCAACTCCTTCCTGATCATCTGTGACTTGCCCTCCGCGAACGGGATGGAGGAGTCTGTGAAGATCACGACGCCGGCTTTGCCGTTCGACTGCGCGATGACGTAGTCGGCGCTGATTTTGGCGACGTCTTCGACCTTCGTGGTGATGTTGGTGAACAGCAGCGGGTCGGCGCTGGGGCCCGGCGTTGAAAGGGCCTGCCAGGCGGCCAGCGGGATGTTGGCAGCATTCGCCTCCGCTACTTGGGCTGCCGTGGTCTTGGGATCAAAACCACCAATGACGATGCCGTCCGGCTTGGTGGTCAGCGCCTGGCTGAAGGCGCTTTGAATCCCCGCCGGCGTTCCCAGGCCGTCGATGACTTTAACGTTCCAGCCTATTGCTGAGGCCGCTTCCTGCAGGCCCTTGGCCACCCCCGCGACGCCGGGGTTGGTCATGGACTGGGCCACATAGACCAGCGTCTTTCCCGCGACGGCCTTGGGCCCCGTGGTGGGTCCGTCCCAGGGAGTATCGGCTTTGGACGCCTTCTCCACCGCTTTCTGCGCGGTGGCAACGACGTCGGCACAGCCGCTGTCCCCCGCAGCCGTTGCAGCGGCTGCGGTTGATTCAGAGGAGCCGCTGGTGCAGGCCGTGAGCCCAAGGGTCATGATGGCGCCGGCAGCAAGCAGCAAGCGGGGTGCGGAGTGGTTCATGGTGAAGCCTTTCAGTCATGGGGAAATAGCCTGGATGGTGCGTGTTCAGTGCCGGGGCTGCCCGCAGGGCTAGAGGACGGTGTTGGCGGGGGCCGGCGGAAGCGCAGCGGTTGTGGCGGGGCCCGCGGGAGCCGCTGGCCCGCCGTCGTCCGCTTTAGGGAGCATGGAGGGCGGGGCGGCCACCGCCCCGGCACGGAGCTTGCGGCGGGCGGAGTAGCCTGCCAGGCCGACGGCGATCAGCAGGGTGACACCGTTGAAGAGCGGGGTGACCCAGAACTGGGCGCCCAGCTGGGAGATGCCTGCCAAGCCGATGGCCAGGGTGATGACCGCTACCAGGGTGCCGATAACGTTCGCACGTCCGGGCTTGATCGCGGTAGCTCCCAGCAGCGCTCCCACGAAGGCCGGCAGCAGGTAGTCCATGCCAACGCTGGGGTTTCCGATCTGCTGCTGCGAAGCCAGGAGAACCCCGGCCACACCGGTAACCACCGCGGAGAAGGCGAAGGCATAGATGGAGTACCTCTTGGTGGGGATACCCATCAGGGCCGCTGCCCGCGGGTTGGAGCCGAGAACGTAGAAGTAGCGTCCCAGGGGCAGCCGTTCGAAGAGGATCCACAGGATCACCGCGACAATCAGCAGGTACACCGCGACGATGGGCACACCGGCGATCTTGGAGTCGTAGAGGTCCTTGAAGGAGACAGGCAGGCCGCTGTCACCAGGGACAACACGGGCTCCGTTGGTGATGGCTCCGGTGATGGCGTAGAGCACGGTTCCCGTTCCCAGCGTGGCAACGAAGGAGTCGATCTGTCCGAATTCCACCAGGAGGCCGTTGACGACGCCGACCAATGCCATCACGCCGATGGCCACCAGTGCGGCGATGCCCCAGGGCATGTTGCCGTCCACAATCAGCTTCAGGACGATCACGTGCGAGAGTCCGAGGCCATACCCGATGGAGAGATCGAACTTTCCGGTGGCGATGGGGATCATCGCTCCCAGCGCCAGCAATGCAGGGATGGCCTGGTTGCTGAGGATGGCGTTGAAATTGCGGCCAGAGAGGAAGGTCTGCGGGAGGATCAGGGCAAACACCGCGAACAGTACCACCAGGATCAGAACGAGCCCGTAGGGCCCGAGGAGGTGGGCTGCGCCGCCCCGTTGGCGGCTGGTCTTTAGCTGGGTCATGTGAAGATCACTCCGAGGTGAGAGCAGCACCGGAGGCCGCCACAGTGAGGTTTGAAATGGTCAGGTCAGCGCCGGATAGCTCCGCGGTGACGGTTCCTTGGACAAAAACGAGTGCACGGTGGCAGACGTTGGCGACTTCTTCGAAGTCGGTTGAGATCATCAGGACTGCGAGGCCAGCCGCGAGCGACTCCTCCAGCAGGGTGTAGATGTCTGCTTTGGCGCCGACGTCAACGCCGGCGGTAGGTTCCTCGAGGATGATGAGTTTTCGCCGCGTACTGAGCCACCGGCCAATCATGATTTTCTGCTGATTGCCGCCGGACAGCGTGGCAATTGCCACCTCGGTCAAGGCCGGCCTGACGCCGTACCGCTCTACGAGCTGGCCTGCCCGTTCCCGCTCCTTGCGGGGGCTGGTCCACGCGAAGGGGTTCTTGGATCGGATCCCCGGGTTGGGCAGGAAGTTCTCCCGCAGCGACAGCTCCGGAGCGCAACCCTCTTCCATCCTGTTGCTGGTGACGAAACCGACTCCTGCGGCCACGGCTTCCGCCGGTGTGCGCGGGTGGTAGTCGGCCGAGTCGAGCCGGGCGCTGCCGGAGGTCATCCTGTGAGCTCCAGCGAGGGCACGCCCCAACTCCATGTGCCCGGCACCGGTGAGCCCCACCATTCCCACCACCTCGCCAGCATGAACAGAAAAGGAGATGGCCCGTGTCTGCGGGGTGCTGAGTCCGTCGACGGCCAGCCGTTCCGCCTGCTGCTGGACGCTGCTGCCCGAGGTGTAACTGACTGGTTTGTGGCCGACGATATCCACCACGAGTTCGCGGGGAGATTTATCTGCGATGGGACCGCTGTGGATGAGCCGGCCGTCCCGCAGCACGGTGACGGTGTCCGAGATGGCGAAGACTTCGTCGAGCCGGTGGCTCACGTAGAGCAACCCATGGCCGTTCTTCCGCAATCTCTCCAGGACATCAAAGAGCTTGCGGGAATCCGCGGCAGGCAGGCTGGCCGTCGGTTCGTCGAGCACGATGACCGACGCGTTGGAAGCCAGCGCCCGTGCGATGGCCACCAGGGACTTGTCAGCCCGGGTCAGTTCTGAAACGTACCGGTCGGGTTCGAGGTGGGAGGCCACAGCCTGAAGTGCCACCGCGGCGTCGTCGCGGACCTGGCGCCAGGAAATGAATCCACCCGAGCGGCCAAAGCCGGTGCCCAACGCAATGTTCTCGGCAATAGTCATTGAGTCCACCAGTCCGAGGTCCTGGTGGATGAAGGCCATCTTCGCGGCAGCTTCCGGTGTCCCCAACAAGTGACCGCCAACTGTGATGCGGCCGCTGGTAGGGGTGTACAGCCCGGAGAGGATCTTGATCAGGGTGGATTTGCCGGCGCCGTTCTGGCCGAGCAACGCGTGGATGCTGCCGGCCTCAAGCGTCAGGTCGACGTCCTGCAAAGCTGCATTGACGCCAAAGCGCTTGGATAGTTGATCGATCTGGATCAGCGGCACGGCGGGAGGATTGAGTCCCATGTTCGCTCCTTGCAGCCCCAGTGCTGCGTAAATTTCTGGGTGGGTCACCAATGACCCGCTGACCAACATCTTGTACTACGACCAACATATTGGTCAAGAGTTGATCAGAAGGAGCTGCCTTAGAGCGAGTGGGAACTCAGCGGGTTAGCCAGTGCGCGGGCAATCTGCTGCAGTTCGGAGACGATTTCGGCATGGTCCAACTCGTCGGCCCGGGCCTTGAGGAGGGTGGCACTGATGGCGAATTGCGCGGGCTCACCTGGAATGTTCACCACGGGCACGGCGAAGCAGACCACTCCGATATTGGTTTCCTCGTCATCCATGAAATAGCCGCGTTGCCTGGAAGTTTGCAGCTCAGCCATCAGGTCGGTCAGGCTCGTCAGGGACTTGGACGTGAACGGCACGAACGTCTTGCCGCGATACCTGTCTTCGACGACCGCATCCGGCAGGGTTGCCAGCACTGCCTTGCCGGTGGCGGTGACGTGTGCGGGGAAACGGTCGCCGATGTTGGCGGTGAGGCGGATGGGGTTGGTTCCCTCATATCGCGCCAGGTAGAGCACATCCGTGCCATCGAGCAGGGCAAGCCGTGCGGCTTCGCGGGATATCAGCCTGGAGCGGCGGCATAACGCATAGAACTCTGCGAGTTGGTCGGCCGAGCGGAGGTAGTCGCCAGCCAGGGACAGGATCCTCCGGCCCAGGGTGAGGCGGCCATCCGAACGCCTCAGCATGCCTTCGCCCTCAAGGGCTGCGCAGATATTGGCGGTGGAAGACTTCGCCAGATTCATGGACTTGGCCAGTTCGGGAACACTCGCACCGGCCTGTCCAGCCGCTGCAACCAGTTCCAATATGGCCATCCCCCGCGTAATAGCGGGAACCGAACTCTGGGCGTTGGCGCCGACGTCCGTCACTGTCTCTGCCGTCATGTCTGACTTCCTCATCCGTGAACAATTGGTGATGCCGTCCAAAATCTTGACTTTAAGCCAGTATATTGGTTTATCATTGCGGAGTCACCCTCTCCCAGTCCCCCAGGGACCAGTGGCACCTTTATGGCCCCGGAACATTCATTCAGGCGTCCCGCCCGTCGTCCCGGCCGGTTCCCCCCATTTTTCAAGGAGTACACCGTGTGTGCGGAAAATATCAGGGCTAGTTCACTTTACCCAACCCCCACCGGGAACGGGTCCTCCGTCACCAAGGAGGCCTTTGAGCAGGTGTTCGACGAGGTGAAGACCTGGGGCACCTACAGCAACCCGTCGGCGGGGGCTTGGCAAACAGTCGCCGCGGCCTCCGTGGTTGAAGCCGCCGCCTTGGTCCGCAGTGGCCGCGTTGTGGCGACGGCCCTGCCATGGAACACGGTCAGTGGACCCTCCAACGCGAACCCGGCCCTGCACTATATGACTGACCTCGGCGTCCGTGAAGCTCCTGAACCGTCATGCAACAAGGACTTCATCGGCGTCGACTATCACGGAAAAGCCGTCAGCCACCTGGATGCCCTGAGCCACATCGCCTACAAGGGACTCCTCTACGACGGGGAAACCTCCAAGGACGTCGTGACGGCAACGGGAGCGGACTTTGGTTCGGTCAGCGCCCTCGGCTCATTGGTGGCACCTGGCGTGTTGCTGGACTTCACCGTCCTGTTCGACGTTCCGTGGCTTGAACCCGGCACTGCCATCCACGCAGAAGACATCCTGGCCGCGGAACAGAAACTTGGTGTGAAGATCACCGCCGGTGACGCAGTCCTGATCCGGACCGGCCATTTCCGCCGTGCCCGCGAACTAGGGATGTGGGACTCCTCGGACCTGAGTGCCGGGCTTCACGTTGACTGCATGCCCCTGCTGGCCGAGCGCGGCATCAGCGTCCTGGGCGGCGATGGCGACTCCGATGTCCGTCCCTCCCCCACCCCGGGCATTCACTCCCCGATCCACATTCTTGCGATCACCGCCATGGGCCTGCCCCTCCTGGACAACCTCGATCTTGAAGCACTCGGTGCCGCGTGCACCGAAGAGGACCGTTACCGGTTCATGTTCGTCGTGGCCCCCCTCAACATTCCCCGTGGCACGGGTTCGCCCGTAAATCCCCTGGCGGTCTTCTAATGGCTTTCTCAGTAGGAATTTCCTCCGATTTTCTCGATGCCACAGGGCGCAACGTCTGGGGTGATATCGGCCTGGCCGGACTCGACGCCGCCGGGCTGGAGTGGGAGTACATGCAGGACAACACCCAGGCCATCACTCCGGCGCAGATGGAGAAGTACGACGCCATCCTCTACGCCGCTCCGGCCGTTACCGCCGAATCCTTCGCCGGGGTTGCCAATCCCCCGCTGATCCTGGCCAGGTTCGGCGTCGGATATGACGCCGTCGACCTCGCCGCCTGCACAGCGGCCGGCACGGTCGCCACGATAACTCCCGACGGCGCCCGCGGCCCCGTGGCCACCGCCACGCTGTCCATGCTCCTGTCAGTCATGCACCACACGGTCACGAAGGACCGGCTGGTCCGGGACCAGCGGTGGGACCTGCGTGAGAACTTCATGGGCACCGGCCTGGCGGGAAAGACGGTCGGCCTTCTCGGCGTCGGAAACACCGGCGGCGAACTGATCCGCCTGCTGGCCCCGTTTGGCGTCCGGTGCGTGGGCTACGATCCTTTTTGCCCGCCTGAGCGCGCCGCCGACCTCGGCGTTGAACTGATGGAACTCGAAGACGTGGCTACGTGCTGTGATGCGTTGATTGTTATGGCAGTCCTGACGGAGCAGACCAGGCACATCGTCAACGCCTCCATCCTGCACCGCATGAAGCCCACTTCGGTTGTCATCAACATGGCACGCGGACCGATCATCAAGGAACCTGACCTTATTGCGGCCCTGGTCAGCGGGACTATTGCCGGTGCCGGGCTGGACGTCTTTGAAGAAGAGCCCGTTAATAATGAGCTCCTCGGCCTGGACAACGTCACCCTTTCGCCCCACTGCCTCTCCTGGACCGACGAAATGTCCCTGGGCAACGGCGGAAGCTGCGTCACGGCCATCGTGGACGTCGCCCATGGCCGGACCCCTCGGTTCGTTATCAACCGTGAAGTCCTGGACTCTGCGGTTTTCAAAGACCGGCTTACCCTCCACGCCGGCTAGCCAGTGGCCTCACACACGAAAGAGAAAAAGTGCCCCAGAACTCACCAAGGAAACTGCAGGTTATTGTCCGGCGTGCCAGCGATACCGATTTCGCCCTGGACTCAGGAGTCCGCAAGCTCCAGGCCGTGGCCCTCGCCGGCGGCGCCGGTGGGATCCTGGTCACCAAACACGCCCCGGGGCGCTTCTCGCTTGAGCTGACCCACGACGTACCTTTCGGCTACATCCACGAGAAAGCCTGAGACGCCGGCTCCGCCGTCGCCCGCAGCACCACTACAGCCATCACCAAGGGAGCACCATGCGCATTGCAAGGCTCAAGACTGCCGAAGGTCCACAACATGCCGTGGAGCGAAATGGCAGTTGGGACCACATCGTTGACCCGTTCGTCAATCCGCCCACTTACACCGGAGGCGCTACCCCTGATGCCGAGGCCGTCTTCCTCGCTCCCGTCCGGCCCGCCGTCGTGTTGGGCATTGCCCACAACCGCACGCTCAACAACCATCCCCTGCCCATCCAAGCATGGCACAAGTCTGTTCATACCGTCGCCGCCCCCGGGGACCAGGTAGCGGCAGCCCGCGGGCGCGGCACGGTCAGCGTCGAAGGCGAGCTGGCCGTCGTGATGGGAAAAAGGGCGACGGAACTAACAGTCAGGAATGCCCTGGAGCACGTCCTTGGCTATACGTGCGTGAACGACGTCACGAACGTTGACCAAGGGGCCGTGGACGAGCGGAATTTCCAAGGCAAGGCCGGCGGCAACTACACCCCCCTGGGTCCGTGGATCGAAACGGAGATACCGGACCCCGACCTCGTGGGGATCGACGTGTGCGTCAACGGCGTGGTCAGGGCCAAATCCGGTTCCTTCAACCTTCCCTCGTCTGTGGCCGAGTGCCTTGTATATGTCACGTCCTGGTTGACCCTTGAACCTGGGGACATCGTGATGACAGGCGCTCCCGGGACAGCAGTCGGAGTCCAACCCGGTGACCGTGTCGACGTTGTCCTCGGCGGCATCGGAACACTGACGAACACCATTGCTTAATAACGCTTGCGCGGGCTGGTCGCAGTCGGCCTGAGGCTGATCTGGTGGTCCGTGTCCCGTGAGGCGTCCTCGATCAATGTCAGGTCGCGGCCGCGGGTTTCGGGCACCAGAAACGTGGTGATGAACGTGATGACGGAAAGTCCAAACATATAGGTGGCCACTGGCCACCACGCTCCGCTGCTGATGCTGATCAACCAGGCACCCGCCACCGGGGCGAGCCCGCCCGCAAGCACGGCGCTGAACTCACGCGCCGTGGCAACACCGATGTAGCGGTGGCGGTTTCCGAAAAGTTCGGGCAACAGAGCGCACTGGGATCCCAGCATGGTGTTCACGCCGAAGCCAATGGCTACGGCGATAACAAGGATGATGACTACGGGGTTCCCCAGCGAGAGCAGCCACCAGCCGGGGTAGGCGAGCACCAGCAGGACGCCTGCCCCGAAGCGGTAGACAGGAATCCGTCCAAACCTGTCTGACACCGCACCGGCCCACGGGACCGAGATCATGCCAACGAGCGACCCAACAGCCACAGCCAGCGGACCGATCCAGGCCCCGACGCCAACGGTGGTGACAACAAAGCTGACGGCGAGTGTGTTGAAGAGGTAGGAACCGCCGTTCTCCGCCATCCGGAGGCCGATGCCCCGGACCACGTTTGGCAGGGAGCGGCTGAAGACTTCCCGCAACGGGCTCCGGGCAATCTGCTCCTGCTCTTCGAGCACGATGAAGGTGGGGCTCTCCCTGAGGCGGAGCCTGATGAAAAGGGCAATGCCGATCAGCAGGATCGAGGCCAGGAACGGGATCCGCCATACGCCGGACAGCAGCACTTCGCTCGGCAGGGTGCCCAGGTAGATAAACACCCCGGCGGCCAGCAGCGTTCCGGCCTGGATGCCGATGAACGGCAGGGCTGCGAAGAAACCCCGACGCCGGACGGGCGCGTATTCTGCCATCAGCACAGTCGCGCCGGCCTGCTCCGCTCCCGCGCCGAACCCCTGCAGAAGCCGCATGAGCACCAACAGCGCCGGAGCCCAAAGTCCAACCTCGTCGTACGTCGGCAGCGCGCCGACCAGCGTGGAGGCGCCGCCCATGAGCAGGATGGTTGCCACCAGGACCCACTTTCGGCCAAGCCTGTCGCCAACGGTGCCAAAGAGCAGGCCACCCAGCGGCCGGGCCACAAAGGCGACGCCGAACGTGGCAAAGCTGGCCACGGTGCCGGTGGCCGGATCAAGGTTGGAAAAGAAAACCTTGCTGAAGATCAGGGCGGAGGCGAGCCCGTAAAGGGCGAAATCGTAGTACTCCAAAGCGCTGCCCACGCTCGACGCGAAGGTGGCCCGCCGAAGGTTGGCAGCATACTCCGGGTCGGTGGAACCCCTTTCGGGGTGCGGTGCAGGGCCGGAACTCATAGTTCTGTGCCTCCGTCCGAAAGGCCCTGCATTTGCGGCTGTCACCGTAGACACGGGGCGAGGATCCCCCACGGGCGTAGCCCGATAGCGGCAATCTAGCACCGTAGCAAACCAAGTCAATACTCCGACTTTGTACGAATTCCCGTCAGCGGGCGACGCTTTCGCCGGTCAGTGCACTCCGAACCGATGTCCATGATTTGAGGACTTCCAGAACGGCCGGGTCCCGCTCGGCCAGGATGGCCTGGCTGTAGGAGTCCGCCAGGAGTACGTCCACGGACACCCGCGATCCCGCTGCGGCGCTGCGGATCGCAGCTTCCACCATGGCAAGGCTCATGATGTTCTGGTGGACCCTTCCCATCGGCACGCTTCCCGTGCGGACCGCGTCCACGAAGTCCCGCAAGGACCCGGCGATTTCCAGGCCCGGGTCTTCGCTGGTACCGCCATCAGAGGCAAGCGAAGATACAGGGTGATTGTCCCCGTCCCACAAAACTGTTCCGCGCTCACCACTGATACGCCACGAAGCATTCCACGAGGTTTCCTGGCCTGGACTGCACCAACTCCCGGTGAACACGAAGCGTTCGCCTCCAGTCATTTCGAAGATGGCCGTGGAGCCTGCATCTCCCCGGTACCAGCTCCAGGAGGGGTTGTATTCCTCGCAGAAGACGGAGACCGGATCGGCGTCGAGCAGGAACCGGGCCATGTCGAACTGGTGGATGGCCATGTCCAGCAGCAGGGGGTGGTCCATGGCATCGCGGAAACCGCCAAAGTGTGGCGCCTTGAAGAACTCAGCCGACACAATGCCAACGGAACCGAAAGATGCGGACAGCCGCTTCGCTTCGAACAATTGCCGGTTGTAGCGGCGGGACTGGCTGACCATGAACAGTTGGCCGTGGAGTTCAGCAGCGGCCGCCAGCGAGAGTCCCTGGGCCACTGTGGATGCAACCGGCTTTTCGCCAAGGACCGGCAGTCCAGCGGCAAGTGCTTCCGTGGTGACCGGATGATGGGCGGCAGGGATGGTGACGTTGATGACTGCCTGGGCTCCGACGTCGGACGCCAATGCCGTTGTACTGGCACCTACCGGGAGATCGGGATGCCCAACCGCGGCTGCAGCCGTGCGGGCGGCGTCCAGGTCCAGGTCGACGATGCCCGCAAGCTCCACCAGTGGAGATTCCTCCACAGTGCGAAGCCAGGCGCGTCCCATGCCCCCGGCTCCGACCACAACGACGCGAAGGGGCGTGCCGTCATCGGGGATGATGGCGAAGGGGGTGTTCATGCGTTGGCTCCCTGGTAGCTCTTGCCGTTGAAGAAATCGCCGGTTTCATAGCGAAGCAGTTCGGGGACGGCCCGTTCGGGCCGGTCGGTGACTGCCCATTCCACCGCGTTGGCGATGACCCGGCGGATATCTGCGTGGTGGTACACGGGGTAGTCCTGGTCGCCGGGGCTGAAGAAGAAGATCTTGCCGTGTCCGCGGCGGAACGTGCAGCCGGAACGGAAGACTTCGCCGCCGGTGAATGAACTGATGAACACGAGTTCCTCGGGTGTGGGGATGTCGAAGAACTCGCCGTACATCTCCTGCTCGGGAATCTCGATGGGGTGCGGCACCCCTTTTGCGATGGGGTGGGTCGGGTCCACGGTCCAGACGAGTTCGCGGTCCTGCTCAGACCGCCAGCGAAGGGTGCAGGAAGTGCCCATCAGCTTGGTGAAGATCTTGGACCAGTGTCCGGAGTGCAGCACGATCAGGCCCATGCCGGCGAGGACGTGGCGGTGCACGCGCTCAACAATCGCGTCGTCGACGTCCGCATGGGACATGTGCCCCCACCAGGTCAGGACATCGGTGTTGGCGAGGACTTCCTCCGTGAGGCCATGTTCCGGCTCGTCCAGGATGGCGGTACGGACCACGACGGCGGAACCCAGGTTCTCCTCGATGCCGGCCTTGACGGCGCCGTGCATTCCCTCCGGATACAGGCGTGCCACCAGTTCGTCCCGCTTCTCGTGCCGGTTCTCGCTCCACACAGTGACATGGATGGGCTTGCTGTCAGTCATGATTTCTCCTTTTTAGGTGCTGAAGGCGGTCTATTTGACCGCGCCGCCGGTGGTGCCGGCAGCGATGTATTTCTGGGCTGCGACCAGCAGGACGATGGCCGGGATGGAGGCAAGTACTGCCGTCGCCATCACTGAACTCCAGTCGTTCACATAGGCCCCGATGTACTGGAAGATTCCCAGTGTCACGGGCCGGACGGCTTCTGTGGTGGTCAGGGTGAGGGCGAAGAGGAAGTCGCTCCACGCAAACAGGAAGGTGAACAGGCCCGCGGTGATCAGGGAGTTCCGGCTTAAGGGCAGCACGATCGACCAGAACGCCCGGAGGTGGCCAGCGCCGTCCACCCGCGCGGCCTCGATGACAGAGGCCGGCATGCCATTCATGAACGCCCGGATGATCAGGATGGCAAACGGGATTCCATGCGCGGAGTCCGCAAGGATCAGGCCAGGAATGGAGTTGAGCAGGCCAAGATCGTTGTAGGCGGTGTACAGGGCGTTAGCCACCACGATGCCCGGGATCATCTGGCTGATGAGGATGGCGAACAGGACCACGCCTGCGCCGCGGACCTTGAAGTACGCCAAAGCGTAGGCTGCGGGGGCTGCGATGGCCAGGCTCAAGACCACACTTCCGAGTGAAATGACCAGGCTGGTGCCCAGGTTGCCGGCCTGTTCGTTGATCGCGGTCGCGTAGCCGGTGAAGTCCGGCTTAAGCGGCAGCCACGAGGTTTCCAAGGTAGTGCCGTTGGGCTGCAGGGAGGCGTTGACCATCCAGTAGACCGGGAACAGCATGACGGCCAGGAAGAAGATGGCCAGTGCCGTGTAACCCCAGTTCTTGCTGGTGGTTCGTGGGACCGCTGACGTTCGGCGGACGGGGCCCCGTAGTTGGGTTGTCATCGTTTCCTCACTCATCCACGGCGCGTCGGCTGGCCCGCAGGTAGAGGACCGCGAACACGAGGGAAATGATCACCAGCACGTTGCCCAGGGCCGCGCCTTCGCCGAATTTAAACTCGTGGAAGGAGAGGGCATAGGACTGGGTGGCGATGGTTTGGGTTGAATTTGCCGGGCCGCCGTTGGTCAGGCCCAGGATGATGTCCAGCACCTTGAGCGTGTAAACCACGCCGAGCACCAGTACTACGCTCACCACCGGCCTCAGCATGGGCCAGGTGATGTGCCGGAAGGCCCTCCAGCCGGTGGCACCGTCCAGGGACCCAGCCTCATAGAGCTCATCCGGTATTTCCTGGAGACCGCCGTAGAGAATGGTCAGGTTGAAGGGAATACCGATCCAGATATTCACGCCCACTACGGCAAGCAGCGCAAGCGAGGTGCTGGTCAGCCACGGGATGCCGGTGTCGATCAGGCCGAGGTCCCCAAGGAAGCGGTTAAGGGCACCGCTGTCCTTGTCCAGGATCCAGCGCCACACGGCACTCGACACGATCAGCGGCAGGAGCCAGGGCAGCAGTAGCAATGACCGGAGGATTCCGTTGAGCGGGAACTTGCGCTGGAAAAAGATCGCCAGCGCCAGTCCGATCACGAACTGCCCCAGGATGGACCCCAGCGTAAACAGCGCGGTGTTCAGCAGCGAGGTTGAAAACAACGACGACGACAACACCGTTGCATAGTTGGCCAACCCAACCCAGGGGGCTTCGCCGGTAAAGAACGTCGCCGTGGTGTAGTCCTGGAAGCTCATGACGACGTTCTTGACCACGGGGTAGCCAAAGAACAGGGCCATGTAGACCACAGCGGGAACGAGGAAGAGCCACTGGAAAATACGTTCACGGCGTTGGCGGGTACGCCGACGCGGGACTTGAGTTTGTGCCCCTGAACCGGTGCGACCGTGCTTCCGTGAAGCTATTCCCGTGGCCGGCCCGGCTGCAGTGTGCGATACGTCGGTTGTCAATGACATGGCGGCCTTCTTAATGGCCTTGGGCTTGCTTGAGGGCGTCGGCCGGCGAGGCGTTGCCCGTCAGTGCGGTCTGGATGGCGGTGTAGATCTTTGTGGCTTGGGCAGGCCATTCCTCACCGAGCTGGCCGGTCCGTGCGCGGGCGGTTTTGATCAGTTCGGTGAAGGTAGCGAGCTTGGGATTCTCGGAGGCGAAGGTTTCCGCAAGCGTGGTCTTGGAAGGAATGGTGTTGCGGACCTTGGCCATCGCCAGCTGGTTTTCGTCATTGTTCAGGCAAGCCACCACTTCGGCTGCCTTCGCCTGGCGGGCTTTGTTGCCAGTCTGCGGGACTGTCCAGACCTCTCCGCCGAGCGGAGCGACGGAGGTCTGCCCGGCTTCGCGGACCGGGATCTTCACGACGCCATACTGAAGGCTTGGCTGCTTGTCCAGGGACGGAATCTGCCACGGGCCGTTGACCATCATCGCTGCCTTGCCGGCAAGGAACTGGTCCTTCACATCAGCCTGGGTCCAGTTGAGGGCAGAAGACGAAACCGACCCGCTCTTGACCAATTCTGTCCACAGCTGCAGGGCTTCTTCGGTCTCTTTGGTGTCAATCTTCTTTTCGTCACCTCCGTTCGACCACATGACGGGGAGGAACTGCCACGTTCCCTCATAGGTGGGGTTGGCGTTGAACGCCAGCCCGTACTGATCTCCGCTCGTGAGCTTCGCGGCTGCTGCCTTCAGCTCATCCCACGTGGTGGGCGGCGTGACGCCAGCCTTGGCCAGGATGTCCTTGTTGTAGAACAAGGCGATGGTGTTCACTGTGGGCGCCAGGCCGTAGACCTTGTCCTTGTAGGTGCCTGCGCTGAGGACACCTTCAGCGAAGTTCTCGGTGTTGATCTTGAAATCAGCCAAGGGAGCCAACGCGCCCGTGGCCGCAATTTGCTGAAGGTCGGGGTTGTCCAGCATGAGTACATCGGGAAGCGTCTTGGAAGAGGACTGCTGGAGCACCTTGGAGATCAGCGACTTGCCCGGAACGGTCTCGCGCTTGATCGTCACGCCCGCTTTCGTCCCGCAGGCGGTGAGCGCATCGCCGATGAAGGACTTGTCCGGCTCATTGTTGTAATAGTCCACCACTGAGATCTCCTTGACGGGATCAGTGGAGGAAGCCGTATAACCCGCTGCGCCGCAGCCTGAGATAAGCAGTGGAAGGCCTGCCAGGGCGGCCATGGCCAAGGAGAGCGGACGCGCGGTCCTGTGTGCTGACTTCATTGTCTGTTCCTTTTGTGTGGGGATCGGTTCGTCGATGCGTATCGACGATGCTGATCGATGAATGGACGTGAACTTCGAACTGGGTGGGGCGGTGGGAAGATTCAGCTGCCGGGGGGTGTGCGGAGCGTACTGGAACGGTGCGTGATGACCGTGGGTACCAATTGCAGGGATTCGGTTGGTCCCTGCACATTGGCTTCGAGGAGTTCGCAAATGAGCTTTACTGCCCGGCGGGAGACCTCGGCCGGACGGAGGTCAATCGTGGAGAGAGGAATGGGCTGGAGTTCAGCAAGCGTGGGAGTGGCGCTGCCGATGACCGAAACGTCTTTGCCGGGAGTTAGCCCGCGGTTCGACAGTGCCCGTCGCAGTACGTCCTGAACCGTGCCATCAGGAGCAATAAACGCGGGCACGCCCGTGGTTTCGGCCAGGGCCTTGTCCACGGATTCGGCAATGACATCTCGGTCGGTGCCGCCGGGCAGGTGGAGTACCTTGACACCCAGGCTCTCCCCTGCCTTGTCGGTGCCGGACATGAAGCGTTCCACGTAATTCACGTGCCGGTCTACTACTTCCCGCTGCCAGTCAAGGACGGAGATCACCGTGTGGCCCGCTGCGGCGAGGTCCCGAACGCACTGTTCGCCGGCCATTTCAAAGTCGGCATCGATGCAGACCAAACCGGAAGGGTCGTGCGGGATGCCAATCAGGACCACAGGCACATGGAGGCTTCGGACCACGGGCAGCCGCTCATCGTCGCCCTCTACCTGCATGAGAATCAAGCCATCACAGATCTGCTGGCCTACCACGCGCTGCAGGCCTGGTGCACCTTCATCCTCGGTGACCAGCAGGATGTCGTGATCGTAGAGGCGGGCGGTATTGGCGATCACGGAGACGAACTCCATGATGGAG
Organism: Arthrobacter sp. R4; assembly: GCF_051365025.1. Lineage (NCBI taxonomy): Bacteria > Bacillati > Actinomycetota > Actinomycetes > Micrococcales > Micrococcaceae > Arthrobacter > Arthrobacter sp. R4. The sequence goes on along the minus strand of NZ_JBLWIJ010000041.1, from coordinate 56,964 downwards.
GCCATGTGCAACTCAGGTATGAAAGGAATGACCAGGCCAATGACGCGGGTCCTGCGGCTGGCCAGCGCGCGGGCTCCGGCGTTGGGCTGGTAGGTCAGCTGCTGAATGGCATCCTCCACCTTTTTCCGGGTCTTCTCGGAGATGGGCCGCTTGCCACTAAGAACATAGGAAACCGTGCTTTGGGCAACGCCGGCGGCCTGGGCAACGTCCTTGCTTGTGGGCATGGCCTAGCCTTCCTGTGCTCTCTGCTGAACGGTTCCTACTCATCGATACGCTTCGTCGATACGCATCGACCAACAGTATGACATGGGTCACTTGGCTGCGCAAGGGTGGCCGGCGAGCCCGGTATTTAATTCATCACTAAATTTAGTCGGCCAGTAATATGGGACGTACCCGTCAGAGAGGTCAACGCCCATGCCGTCCGTGATCTCCGCACCGGAGCCACAATTGCTGCGCAGGGTAAGCAACAGCGCTGTCCTCGACTTCATGCGGGCTTCTCACGCAGTGACAGTCACCGAGATCATGAAGGCAACCGGGCTCGCACGCGCCACTGCCATATCGGTGTCCGAGGAACTCGTGGAACGTGGCTGGATCAGGGAGCTGGAGAACCAGCGGGCTTTTGGCGAATACCGGAAGGGCCGGCCCGCCCGCCGGTTCGAGCTCAATGAAAGTGCCGGTTTCGTCCTGGGCGTGGACGTAGGAATCGCCAAGGTCACGGCGGTCGTGTCAAATCTCCGAGGCCAGACAGTCGGACGATCCAGCCAGCCATTCCCTGGTGTCCGGATCACTGCTGAGGACCGCATTCCCGGGACCCAGATTACTGCCGAAGAACGCCTTGCCATCATCGATCAGACGGCCATGACGGCCCTTCAGGATGCAGGTGCCTTAGCCGACATGGTGCTCGCCGTGACCATCGGCATAGCAGCACCCGTTGACCGAAACGGGGAAGTGTTGGCCACCCAACACTTCTGGGAACTGTTCGACCTGGACATCAAAACTGCTTTCAAGGACCTCCGCGGCTGGACCGTGCTGCTGGAAAACGACGCAAACCTTGCGGCCTTGGGCGAACGCTGGCACGGCGAAGCTGCCGGAGTCGACGACGTCGTAGTGATCCTCTCCAGTGAACGCTTCGGTTCGGGAGTGATCGACGGCGGGCGGCTCCTTCATGGCAGCCATGGTGGCGCGGGGGAACTGGCATTCCTGAAATACGTCGAAGGTGTGGGCAATACTTTTGGCATCGCCCTCATGGCCCGTACCTGGGCCTCTGAAACCCTCGCCGGCAAAACCAGGACATCCCTCCGAAACCACCCACGTGAGGAAATCAGTGCCGAACACGTATTCGCCGCGGCCGCAGACGGAGACGCCCTCGCATTGAGGATTTTGGACCGCCTCGCCGACAGGATGGCCAGAGTCATCGGCGCCGTGGCCACAATCTTCAACCCCGAACTCGTGGTCATTGGCGGAGCCGTGGCAAAGTCCGCCGGAGTACTGCTTGGACCCATCGCGGAACGGCTGGTCGAATTTACCGCGACTCCGCCCCGAATCGCGGTTTCCCCCTTGGGTGAGTCAATTGTGGCTGTCGGAGCCATCAGGAGCGCCCTGGACTATGTCGAGAAAAACAGCCTGGATCTTAACCTGCGCTTGCCGAGCGCGGCTGAATGAGCGAATTCATGCCTTACCGGCGGAGGCCAGCCCGAGCACAGGGTGTAGATGTTGACTCTCAAGGGCAAGGCGGGACTGGGCCGCGGCTGCATTGAGGGCATCCCCCACTGATGCACCGTGAAGGGTCGCAGCCAGGAAGCCGGCCATGAACGCATCGCCGGCGCCGTTCGTGTCCACCACATCAGCGGGAACTGCGGCAATCTCATGCTTTGTGCCGTCTGCTTCCAGCGCCAAGGCACCTTCTGCCCCGCGGGTGCATACAGCCAAGTACGGGCCCCGCTCAAGGCAGGAACTCATGAGCTCCCAGGGATCGCCGGTCCGGTCGTCATTCATGAACACGGCGTTGGCGGCACGCAGGAACGGCTCATGGAACGACGACGATCCGCCGTAGTCGTGGAGGTCCACCCACAGTGGGGTCTGCCGGACCTCATCGCGTTCCAACAGGAGTACGCCAAGCTCGCTCAGGTCAATCACGGCCAGATCGGCGGCCGCCACCAGCGCCGCGGCAGCTTCGAGGTCGTCTTCGGCAGGTGTGGAAGGGACCGAAACGTAAATGGAAACGCGGTCGCCGTCGTCGGTCATCAGGTTGACGTGGCGCTCGGTCCGTTCCGACGCGATTGCTTCGAACGTGACACCGGCCTTGGCCAGCGCGCCGCGGACCAGGCCGCCGTCGTCGTCCGCCCCAAGAGGCGAGCACAGGCGCACACTGATGCCTAGATCCGCAAGGTGCAGCGCCTTGCCCGCCGAGGTACCCCCAAGCGTCTGCCAGGAGCGCCGCGCAAACTGCATATGGGGGACGGGCTCCGGAAGGTGATCAAGAAGGACGAGCTGGTTCCACGAAGCGGGCCCGCACACGACCACCGTAGGGGAAATGGACATCCCCTACTCCTGCCGGGGGGCAAGATCAGGCTCCCTGCGGTTGTTCCGCCCGGCACTGTCGGAATGTACTTCAGCAGGCGAGGCGTTGGTGGTGTGCTGCCTGCTTGGTTCGATGTCCCGATAATGGCGGGCCGCAGGCTCCCACGAATCCCGAAGGGCGATACCAGCGTGGCTGACGGTGAATGCGTCCATTGTGCCAATTCCTAACATGTAGCGGCGTCCGGACTTGGCCGGAGCAGAAACTGCGTCAAGCATTCAGTGATGGTTTGCTTGACCCCCAATCTGACATGGCAACAACAGTAGAGATCAGCGCAGAGCCTCGTCAACGATTACGGAAAAAAATACGCTTCGTTTGCGTCCCATTCCGATGGAACCCGCTGAACAGGAAAGGACTCCAGCAGGCCCTGGGGTGGCACCGTAGCGAGAGTTCGTCCGTCTATCCCGAAACCTTAGGGGCCGGCCCGGTGGAGGCCCTCACCACGAGGTCGGATTGCAGGAGCACTTCGGACGGTCCGCCGAATTCCCCGGAAATGTCCGTGATGAGCGCGTGAACTGCTGCATGGGCAATCGCGCCCACCGGTTGGCGCAGTGTGGTCAGCGGCGGATCGGTGAACGCCATCAGCGGAGAGTCATCGAATCCGATCACCGACACATCCTCCGGTACCCGCAAGCCAGCCGCGCGCGCAGCCCTTACGGCTCCCAGCGCCATGAGGTCGGAAGCGCAGACGATCGCCGTATGCCCTGTCCGCAGCAATTCAGAAGCAGAGCTCTGGCCACCTTCAATGGTGAACATGCTGGTGGCTATGTGCGCATCAAGGTCCTGCTCACCCAGGAGTTCCTCCAGGGCGGTGCGGAAGCCGTCGATCTTGTTGCGGCTGGGCAGGAACCGGTGGGGACCAATGGAGAGTCCAATTTTGGTATGTCCCAGCGTGACCAGGTACTGGACGGCGTCAAAGATGGCCTTCGCGTCGTGATTTGCCACGGACGTCGCTTCGAGTTCCGGCCTGCTGCCGTTGACAAGCACGTAGGAGAGCCCGCGGCCCTGCAGGCGGTGGTAGCGCTCCATATTGGCCTGCCCGTCCGCATGGGCCCCGCAGATAAAGACAATCCCGACCGCTCCCTGCTTAATCAGCAGGTCGATATATTCGTCTTCCGACCTTCCGCCGCCAGGAAGGGCGCACAGCACGGGTATGAAGTCTTCCTGGGAAAGCAGGGAAACCACGTTTTGTGCCAGCGCTGGGAAGATCGGGTTGATCAGGTCTGCAACGATGACGCCCACCTGCCCCCGAGTGGTGCCGCTGACCCGGTCTGCGCGCTCATAACCGAGATCGTCCATTGCAGTGAGGACTGACTGCCGGACTTGACGGGAAACCCCGCTTCGACCGTTCAGCACCCGTGACACCGTGGCAACGCTCACCCCTACGTGCTTGGCGAGGTCTTCAAGGCGGGGCCGCTCCTGGGCGCTGCTGCCCTTGGGTGCGACGGCGTTCTTCATGGATGCTCCTGATCTTGACGGACCGTGGTTACGCCCAGTATAGGCAGACCACGCTCGTCGCACTTACGAAAACATAATGTAAATTTTGCGCAAGTCTTGACGTGTCGTGTTTCACATTTCTATCATCGACGTTACCGACAGCTCATCGATGATGCCGATCTGGGTCATTTCACGGAAGGTTTTCCATGGTTCTTCGAACCCCTGCAGCCGGGTCAAGCCGGGCATTTCAGAAACCGTACTTATCAGCCATAGCAGCCGCGGGCATGACTCCGCTGGTTCTGGGAGGACTGGCGGGCCCCGCCCTCGCGGACCACACCCCAGCACCGACCAGCGTCACCGTGGTCGGTTCATTGCAGTCCGAACTCGGCTGCCCCGGAGACTGGCAGCCTGACTGCGGCGCCACCACGCTCCAGCCGGTGGCCGGTTCACCGGGCCTCTATCAGGGGACATTTGATGTTCCCGCTGGTGGATACGAGTTCAAAATCGCGCTCAACAATTCATGGGAAGAGAACTATGGAGCTGGCGGGGTGGCAGGCGGGGCGAATCTTGCCCTGACAGCACCGGGCGGACCAGTGACCTTCTACTACGACCACAACACGCACCTGATCACCGATAACCTGCCGGACGCCGTGGGCAATGTGGCCGGCGCCCACTGGCTTAGCAGCACTACGATCGCGTGGAAAGGTTCGCCAGTAACGGCTGCGAGCTACCGGCTCTACACTGCACCCGACGGCGGAATCAGCATTTCGGGCTCACAGCTCAGTGGCGGGCAAGCCATCGAGCTGAGTCGTCAGGCCACGGGCCTCAGCGGCGAACTGGCCACACGCTTCCCCCACCTTTCGGGGGTTCCGGTCCTGACCATTCCAGCCGCCGACGCGGGCCGTGCCAAGGAACTGCTGAAGGGGCAGGTGCTCCTCGCGGCCCTGGACGCCGCAGGCAACGTCGTCGCGACGAGCGGGGTGCAGACACCCGGAGTCCTCGACAATGTGTATCCCGGGGCCCTCCAGCGCGAGCTTGGACTGATCTGGAAGGGCCAGAAACCTCAGCTTGCGCTCTGGGCGCCGACTGCGCGGAGCGTACAGGTAAAGGTTTACCCGGACGGAGCCGGTGGCGAGCCCAGCGCCGCTGTTCCGCTGACGCTGGACAATGACGGAGTCTGGACAGTCGAAGGAGACAAGAACTGGAAAGGCTCGTACTACCTGTTTGAGGTGGAGGTGTACGTTCCCGAAACAGGAAAAGTTGAACGCAACATCGTGACCGACCCCTACAGCCTTGGGCTTTCAACAAATTCCGAGCGAAGCTTCTTCCTCGACGTGGACGACAAGGCATTGGCCCCCGATGGGTGGAACAAAATCTCCAAACCCGCGCTGGCCAAGCCTGAAGACCTGTCTATCTACGAACTCCACGTACGCGACTTTTCCATCAGCGACCAGAGCGTCCCCGCCGATCACCGCGGCACGTACAAGGCCTTCACGGATGCCGACAGCAACGGGATGAAGCGCCTGAAGGAACAGATAAGCGCTGGCATCAACGCCATCCACCTCCTGCCCGTCAACGACATCGCGACAATTGAGGAACGGCGCTCGTTGCACCAGGAGCCAGCATGCGACCTGCCTTCCCTGCCTCCCGCAGGCGAAGAGCAACAGGAGTGTGTTGCCAGGATAGCCGCAAAGGACGGCTTCAACTGGGGCTACGATCCGCTGCACTACACCACTCCCGAGGGCTCATACTCTACGAACCCCGAAGGCGCCACCCGCACCATCGAATTCCGGGAAATGGTTGCTGCCCTCAACAACGCCGGCGCACGTGTGATTCAGGACGTGGTCTACAACCACACCTCCGGTGCAGGGCAGAACTCCCCGCAGAACCTGGACCGCATTGTTCCCGGCTACTACCACCGGCTGAACCCGGACACCGGCACTGTGGAAACCTCCACCTGCTGCGCCAACACTGCCACCGAAAACGGCATGATGGGAAAGCTCATGACAGATTCCCTGGTGACCCTCGCCAAGACCTACAAACTCGATGGTTTCCGCTTTGACCTCATGGGCCATCATTCCAAGCAGAATCTTCTGGACGTCCGTGCCGCCCTGGACAAACTCACCCTGCAAAAGGACGGAGTGGATGGGAAAAACATTTACCTGTATGGCGAAGGCTGGGAGTTCGGCGAAGTCGCGAACGACGCCAGGTTCGTCCAGGCAACCCAGGCGAACATGGCCGGAACCGGGATAGGCAGCTTCAACGACAGGCTGCGGGATGCTGTACGCGGCGGCACGCCGTTCGACGACGACCCCCGCATCCAAGGCTTTGCCACCGGCCTGTTCACTGACCCCAACGCCTCTGCTGCCAACGGAAGCCCGGAAGAACAGCGCGAAAACCTCCTGTTGGCGCAGGACCAGCTCAAAGTTGGCCTGACAGGCAACCTGGCCGGCTACTCCTTCACGGACCGTAACGGTGCAACCGCCAAGGGTTCGGACATCCTCTACAACGGGCAGCCGGTTGGGTACACCAACGATCCGCAGGAGGCCATTACCTACGTGGAGGCCCACGACAACGAAACCCTGTTCGACGCCTTGGCCTTCAAATTGCCCCAAGGCACAGCCATGGCCGACAGGATCCGCATGCAGAACCTCGCATTGAGCACTACTGCACTCGGGCAGGGGGTGTCGTTCTGGCACGCAGGAGCCGAAGCGCTGCGCAGCAAGTCCCTGGATCGCAACAGCTATGACTCCGGCGACTGGTTCAACGTCCTTGACCACACCGACGCCACCAATGGGTTCGCACGGGGACTGCCGCCCGCAGTCGACAACGGAGACAAGTACCCGTTCATGAAGCCGTTGCTCGAAGACCCGGCACTCAAGCCCGCGACGGCAGACATTGCCGCAGCCCGGGCCGGCGCCGCCGAACTACAACAAATCAGGAAGGGCAGCCCTCTGTTCCACCTAGGCACCGCGGCGCTCGTCCAGCAGAAGGTTTCCTTCCCCACTGGAGGACCAACGCAGACCCCCGGAGTTGTGGTCATGAACATCGACGACACCGTAGGGCCGGACGTTGACCCGAAGCGCAAGGGCCTCGTGGTCGTCTTCAACGCCTCAGATGAAGCAACAACCCAGAACGTTCCAGGCACTGCGGGACAGCGCTACTCGCTCCACGCCGTCCAGGCCGGCGGGAAGGACCCCATTGTGAAAACCGCCGTGCATGATGAGGCGTCTGGAACGTTCACCATCCCTGCCCGCAGCGTGGCGGTCTTCGAAGCCAACTAAACCCACCGTCGCCCGCGGCGTGCCGGCCAGCCTCCGCGCGCCGTGGGACGACTCCCACTCCAGTGCACCGAAGACGCAACCTGTCTTACAGCAGGAGCCAACGGAACGTAGGCGAAGAGATGCAGTTCACGGGAGTTGTGGGCGGAACGCTGTCCGTGGAGGAAGGTCAGGCAGCTGCCAGGCTGTGCGCCCTCCCCCGCCATCGCCGCCGCAAGCATCGTTGGCTGTCCGGCCGTCATCGTTGTGCCCAAGAATGCGCCGCAGATCAAAGTGGAGAACTGCCGCTGGTAGAGCCGACGAAGTCCTCAGGAGGCAATGTCGACCCGGCCGTCTACATGCGCGCGCTCACCACACATCCCTTTGGACTCGGGGCACAGGGCATCAGGACCCCATGATGCGCAGTGAACGCTGGCCAAAACCCGGAACCCACAAGTTTCAATCAAAAATCCGAATCCACACACTCACTTTTCGCCCGTCGGGGTTATCCTCAAAGAGCGTATCCAGTTGCGGGGGGCATCCGGGCGGGGGGCTAGGCGCACCCGCGGTGTGACTGCCGCGGGCCAGTTTCATATTGTGCATCCACACTGGGGAAACCCGGCGGATTTCAAAGGAAACGAGCATGGGCCGTCGACACGCAGCAACTGACCCCACCTACCCACGCTGGATCTGGTACGCCGCGGCCGCCCTGGTTGCACTTCTCATTCTTGGCGGTGCCTTTGTGCTGCAAACCCTTATTTACCCGGACCGTTCAGGTGGGGGTTCCGCGGGAAATGGCAACACGCCGTCAGCGACCGAACCCTTGGAACAGGACAGTCCTGCCGGCGTCGCCGGGTCCCCTCCCTGCATTTCCTTGAACATCCTCACGTCGCTGGAGAACGCTGAGATGGTCCGCGCCCTGGCGGCGGCCTATACGGCGAAACCCCGCAGCGTGGACAGCAAATGCGTGACGCCGGCAGTGACCCAGGAAAAAACCGGAGTCGCTGCACGCAAGGTTGCGGGGCAGTTCCCCGGTGTTCCTGCCGGTGACAGGCCGGCGATCTGGCTGCCCGACTCCTCCGCATGGTTACGGATCGCCGGGGAAGGCGCCGGCGGAGGTCCTGTCCCACAAGAGGGAACCAGCCTGGCTCGGAGTGCCATCGTAGTGGCCATGCCCGAGACAATGGCAAAGGCCCTCGGCTGGGACAGCAAACCGCCGTCGTGGTCTGAGGTGTTCAGGATGGCCGAGGACCGTGACGTCTGGGAGCGCCTCGGCCACGGCGACTGGGGAAAGTTCAAGTTTGGCAAAGCCAGTCCGCTCGTCTCAACCTCTGGCCTGATGGCCCTGGCTGCCTCCTACGGCGCCGCCGGCGGCAGCCCGGGCGGCTTGGACGACATGGACCTGGACGCTCCCTCCCTGGTGGAAAAAGTGCGCGCCGTCGAACTGGGCACCAGCCACTATATGGCCACCCCCGAACACTTCCTGTGGCACGCCAGGGAGGCTGACGACGCCGGCAAAGTCTCGGAATTCCTCTCGGCCGTAATCGTCGATGAAAAATCTGTATGGGACTACAACAGGGGTGTGGTCAGCGAGGACGGAATTACGAAGCATCCCGGCCCCGCGCCCAAGGAGCCCCTTACTGCCATCTACCCCCAGGACGGCGTGCACGTGGCGGACAACCCCGCAGTCATCCTTGACGGAGACTGGGTGGGGAGCCAGCAGCGCCTGGCTGCCCAGGATTTCATCGCGTTCGCCGTGACGGAACAGGGCCAAAACGTAGTCATGGCATCCGGGTACCGGACCATCCAGGGCAAAGTGGATACCGGCGTGGCGGACACCGGCCGGTACGCGCAGACGCTCCAGCCGCTGCCACTGCCCAGGAGGGAAGCGCTTGTATCCATGCAGGACAGCTTCCCCGATGTCCGCAAGCGTGCCAGGGCCCTGTTCCTGCTGGACGTCTCGGAGTCCATGGTGCAGGAGCCCGGCGTGACCAAGCTGCAACGGGCAAAGGATGCCGTCCAGAAGGCACTGGGTCATTTCACGGGTGAGGATGAGATTGGACTGGCCGCCTTCTCCCACGTGGGCGACGGTCCCCTGCAGCCTGGCATCGTCAGCCCGGTAGCCCCGTTCAAGACCAACAAAGATGACCTCCTCAACAAGCTCAACGGGCTCCAGGCCGTGGACGCCACGCCTCTTTTCGAAGCGGTGAGCCGATTCTCGGGCGATCAGGCAAAGGACTACAAGGACACCTTCATCAACACCATCGTGCTTTTGAGTGACGGCAAAAACGACACCACGCACCCCGGAGACCTAAACGGGCTCTCCCAGCAGCTGAGCCATCAGAACCACTCGACGCCGGTTCTCGTCTTTACGCTCGCTTACGGGCCCGACGCCGACGTCCCTACTCTGCTGGAAATCGCCAGGGCCAGTGGGGCGCACTACTACGACGCCACCGATCCGAATAGGCTCGAAGAGGTGCTGGGCGAACTGGTGACCAGCTTCTAGGTGTGATGCTAAATGCGATCCACCGCTAAGCGGAACAGCGAGCACCAGGAGATAGCAAGAAGGGACCGACCATGCTGATCTGCGCAACCTGCGCCGTGGAACGCGACGAACCTGCCCCGGAGCTCTGCCCGATCTGCACCGATGAACGGCAGTATGTGCCCGAGGACGGACAAAAGTGGCTCACACTGGACGGTCTGGCGCAGGAGGGCCAGCAGATAGTGCTGAAGGAGAACGAACCGGGTCTTAGCGGAATCATGACGAAGCCGAAAGTCGGAATCGGCCAGACCGCCCAGCTCGTAACGACACACGAGGGTTCATTGCTGTGGGATCCGATCGGGTATGTCGATGACAGCACTCTGAAGGCAGTACTCGAACAAGGCCCTGTCCTGGCTATCGCCGCCAGCCATCCCCACATGTTTGGTGTGCAGGTCGAATGGTCGCATCGGCTCGGTGGCGTCCCGGTGTTTGTGGCCGATGCAGACCGACGATGGCTGGGGCGCCATGACCCAATTATCAAGTACTGGTCCGGCACCCAATCCATCGCCGAAGGCTTGACGCTGCACCAGACCGGGGGGCACTTTCCCGGCAGCGCGGTGGTGCACTGGGCTGCAGGAGCAGACGGCAGGGGGGTCTTGTTGACCGGCGACAGCGTGTATCCGAATCCCGACCGGATCTCCATCTCCTTCATGCGCAGCTACCCGAATCATCTGCCGCTTTCCGGTGCCGTGGCGTTGCGGATAGCCGGGCAGTTGGGAGAGCTCAGATTCGACCGGATCTACGGCAACTTCAACAATGTCATCGCGTCCGGAGCCAAAGCCATCCTGCACGAGTCCGCGCAGCGGCATGCTGCCTGGGCGCGAGGTGACTTCGACCATTTGACCTGAACGTCAGCTGATGAATACTCGCCCCTGATCTCGTGGAAGTGGCCGCGGAGCAGGCTCTCGCATGGCACAAGGAATAGGGCTAGCCTGACGCACATGGCGCAGACAGCCTCACCCCACGCGCGTGGATCAGAACGATCCTCTTCCTGCTCCTGGCCCCGGGCGTCATCCCGTGGCTCATCTCCGGCTGGCGGTGGCGAGACTGGGGCGGCCTGGCCTGGGTCGTGGTGCCGATCGCATAGATCCAGGCACTGCTGTGCGGCAGTTGGTGGCTGGTGCTCTACGCCATCATCGTGCTCACCACGGTCGTCGGGTTCGTGAAGGCTACGAGGAGCCGACCCTCACCCCGCACGTACGGCGAGCAATACCTCAACTACCGCCGCCACGGCCCATGGCGGTCGCCGCTGCTCAAGCCGTGGCGGGAGTGACCGTGCCGGGATCTCTGGCGTCGAAAAGGGCTGGCGCAGATTGATGTCCCGCGGGCACCATGGGTGGGTGACCCCGGTCCAGGACATACCACCACACTTCTACGGCCAGCTGATCGAGACGACCGTCAGGGTAGTCGCGTGGAATGTCTGGGGGCTGTACGGTCCGTGGGAGGAGCGTGAGGCCGCGATCATCACCACGTTGGCAAAGGCCCGCCCAGATATAGTCGTGCTGGCCGAGTCGTGGGCAAAAAGCCAGGATAGCCAGTGTGCTCGGCTGGCAGGCCCGCTGGGGCTGCCGCACTATGCCTTCAGCGGTGTCACCGCGCAGGAAGACGACGCCGCGCTCTCCGGCGTAGCGGTGATGTCACGGTGGCCAATCAACTCCAGAGCCAGTACATCTTTCGGTGACCTGCGCGTGCAGCAGGCCGAGCTTTCCGGCCCTCGCGGACCGATCCAGGTCTATGGCGTGGTCATGGACGCATGGTGGTTCGATGAAAGTCACGAACGCCAAGAAGCGGTCAAGGGCCTGTTCTCAGAGGTGCACGCCGCGCAGGACGATCGAATCCCCTTCATCGTCTGCGGTGACTTCAACGCCGATCCTGACAGTGACGAAATACGGATGATGACCGGCCGGGCAGCGGCGCCCGTCCAAGGGGTGGCTTTCTATGACGCTTGGGAGGTGGCCGGCCCAGGCGACAAAGGCTGCACGTGGTCCAACAGCAACCCCTGGGCCACACAACTGCTGTGGCCGGACCGTCGGATCGACTACATCTTCACCGCGGCACCTCGGCGCGGCGGAGCCGGCCACCCCCGCTCCGCGGCGCTGGTTGGGACCACTCCCGTGCACGGGGTGTACGCCTCAGACCACTTCGGTGTGCAGGCCGACGTCCGCTACTAAACACCCATCATCGCCACGGGAGCCCGCTCCGGCACGCTGCGACTCGTATAATCTGAGCATGCCGATCACGCGCCTCAAGCGAGGCCTCCATGCCCAGCAGTCCACCCTCGAGCACTTTGGAAGTGATCTGTGAGCGGCGGTCTCGTCGCCCTGCTGGACGACGTCGCAGCCCTCGCCCGCATAGCGGCCGCGTCGGTGGATGACGTCGCGGCCGGAGCAGCCAAGGCGGGAGCCAAGGCCGCCGGCGTGGTGATCGACGACGCCGCCGTGACGCCACAGTACGTGTCCGGGGCGGACCCGTCCCGCGAGTTGCCGATGATTAAGAAGATCTTCTGGGGCTCGCTCCGCAATAAGCTGCTGATCATCCTGCCCGCACTTCTTCTCGTCAGCGCGTTCATCCCATGGGCCATTCCGTTCATCCTTATGCTGGGCGGCACCTACCTCTGCTACGAGGGCGCCGAGAAGGTCTGGCACAAGCTCCGCGGCCACCACGAGGACGAAAAAGCGCCGGCAGTTGAGCGAGGTCCGGAGGCGGAGGCCAAGGTCACCAAGGGCGCCATCACCACCGACTTCATTCTCTCCTGCGAAATCATGGTCATCTCGATGAACGAGGTGGCAAATGAGTCCCTGTGGGCCCGGGCCCTCATCCTGGTCGTCGTTGCGCTCGTCATCACGGTGCTCGTGTACGGTGCCGTCGGATTGATCGTCAAGATGGACGACATCGGCCTGCACCTGGCCGCTAAAGATTCTGCGGGGTCCAAGCGCTTCGGCGAGCTGCTCGTCAAGGGAATGCCCGCCGTGCTGACCGCGATAACCCTCGTCGGGACCATCGCCATGCTGTGGGTGGGTGGCCATATCATGCTGCAGGGAGCACACGATCTCGGCTGGCACGCGCCGTATGATCTGGTCCATGCCCTGGAGCACCCGTTCGTCGGAATCCCGGTGGTAGGCGGCTTCCTGGCATGGCTGGTCAATACCTTGTGTTCTGCCGTACTCGGGCTCGCCTGGGGCCTCGTGGTCGTGGCTGTCGTGGGCCCACTGCTAAAAGTGCTGCCTTTCGGCAAAAAGAAGAAGGGGCACGAGGAAGGAGACCTTCGCGCCGTGGTTTCCGGCCACAAGCCGGGTCAAGGCAAGGCCGATTCCAACACCTGACCTAGAGCCTCCGGATAGCCGTCCGACCCCCATCACGAAGTAGGCCGTCCAGGGTGGCAGAACGACGTCGTCCAGGTCCCCGCCTCGACTGACTAGTCCCGTAGAACGCGAAAGCGAGTCCGGCTTGACGAAGTTCGATGCTCACTACAGCGTTCACTGTGAGTCCAGCCCTGACCTGAGAGATCCCTCGCCCGTATGGCTGCTCGAGCCCGGTCGATGACGCGATGATCCTGCTGGGGGCCGGAGAAGTGAACGGGCCGTATCCTCATGAGGGTACGGCCCGTTAGCCTGGCGTCAGGTTCAGACGGGGATCAGTCGAAGCCGTGGCTGTAGACCTTGCGGATGGTCTCGGTAACATCCCAGCGGCCCGACCAGCCCTTGGGCTGCACAACAACGTCGCCGGCAGAGACCTCGTAGACGTTGCCGGTGTCGCCATCCGTGACGGTCACGCGGCCGCTCACGATGTAGCAGACCTCGGTGTCCTCGCGGGGGGTTATATTCCAACCGCCCGGCTGGCACTCCCAGACGCCCGTCTTGATAGCGGTGTCGAACTTAAGGATCGATGTCTGCGGGTCACCCGAGTCGTAGCCGACACGGTGGCCGTTGGGTTCGAGCTCGCCCTGAATTTTGGCTGCAGGGACATATACGTATGGACGCATGATTTTCCTTCCACTGGATCGTGAATTGTTGACAATCGTACTCCATGGATCGGCGGCGCGTCTATTGCACTCCTGGGACCAACTCATACGGACGAGATAATCACCAGCCTCCACGTGTGATTACCCGACGCCGTCGTAAGCGGTCTCCTGTCGTGTCGAGACCGCGCGGAATCGTTGACAATCTACTAACCATCAGAGTATCGTCGACAATCGACAGCAATTCTCAGATTCGTCGACAATCGACGAGCTGCCTATAACTGGAGGATCGATGGGATTCGAAACCAAGCCGAAGTTCGTTACGTTCGACATGAACGGAACGCTGATCAAGTTTGCTATCAACGATGCGATCCGTGAGGTACTGGGTGACCGGTTGCCGGCTGAGATCGCCGATGATTACCTGCGGGCCTGCAAGGCCTACCGCATCGATGAGTGCACGGGCGAGTACAAGCCGTTCCACCAGATTGTCGCCGACTCGATGGAACGCGCCTCGCGTCGGCTCGGTCTGGAGTTCCGTGCAGCCGACGCACGGGCGGTTTATGAGACTGTCCCCTCTTTTGGCCCGTACCCGGGTGTCACCGAGGCATTAAACCGCCTGGCTGAGGAAGTCCCGCTGGTCATCATCACGAACAGCGACACCGCCCATGCTGTGCGCCTTGCGGCCAACCTCAAGGCCCCGTTCGAGGTCATCATCAGCGCCGAGCAGATGGGCATGTACAAGCCGCGGCTCGGTGCGTTTGAGTACATGTTCGACAAGCTTGGCGTGACACCGGATGAGATCGTGCACGTCTCCGCGAGCCCGATGTACGACCACCGCCCCGCGGCCATTATGGGTATCAAGAACAAGGTGTATGTCGACCGCGGCTTCGAACACGACGAGCACTGGCTCGGCTACGAGCGGATCACCGACATCGCCGATCTCCCCGTCCTCTTCGGCCTTCCGCGTCCTGCTGCCTCCTGAGAGAAAACTGAGTAAAGGATGAGTCTGCCACTACCTCCAACCGTGAAGGGCGCATCGGCTTCAGATCGGCTCCAGGCCCTGGGTCTGGAGCTGCCCAGCCTCGCTGATAATGCGTACTACGTGGACCACCGGGCGGTGGACTCCAGCATCCACATCGCGGGCCAACTGCCGTTCAAGGACGGTGAGCTGCTGGGCACGGGGGTTGTGGGCCGGGACGTGGACCTGGAGACGGCGCGGGAGCTTGCGCGCCATTGCGCGCTGAACTGCCTCGCTGCCGCTGTACAGGCCGTGGGAGACCTGGACCGGGTCCGTATCGTGCAAATGCTGGTCTTCGTGGCCAGTGGACCGGACTTCGGTCTGCAGTCACGCGTCGCCAACGCGGCCAGTGAACTCCTCATCGAAGTGTTGGGCGAGAACGGCCGGCACGCCCGCACCGCAATCGGTGTCTCCGGACTGCCGCTGAACACTCCTGTCGAGATCCAGATGGTCTGCACGGGGGCGTAGATCGTTGAACAATGAGGAGTACAGCGTGAACCGCATTCAAGGAGCACTTGAGGCACTTGTCGAACGGATCGACACCCCCGCACCGATCGTGCTGGTCGATGTGATGCAGGAGAACATCGACCGGATGCAGGCCTTCGCCGCCCGGAAAAACCTGGACGTCCGGCCGCATGTCAAGACGCACAAGTGTGTCGAAATTGGCCGTCGCCAGGTTAGGGCAGGGGCGGTCGGAATCACGGCGGGCAATGTGGGTGAGGCCGAGGTCTTCGCCGCGGCCGGGTTCGACGACATCTTCCTCGCCTACCCGATCTGGCCTTCGGGAACGAAAGGGAGGCGGATCCGGCGGCTCGCCGAGAACACCCGGCTGCGCGTCGGCGCCGACAACGTCGCGGCGATCAATGGCCTCGCCGACGCGATGGGCGCAGAACCTGACCGGCTGCAGGTCGTGATCGAGGTCGACTGCGGTGCCCGCCGTTCCGGAGCTCCTGCCGAGGCCGCCGGCGACCTCGCCCTCGCCGCCCGCAACCGCGGCCTGGTCCCGGCGGGCGTCTTCACCTACCCGGGTCACGGCAGCGCCGGTCCGGACGCCCGCAAGGGTGCGGCCAAGGATCAGGACACCGCGCTCATTGCTGCGGTGCGCAGCTTCAACGCAGCTGGGGTCACCGCGGAGGTGGTCAGCGCCGGGTCCACTCCCACAGTGGAGTTCTCCACCAGCAGCGTCATCACCGAAATCCGGCCGGGCGAGTACGTGTTCAACGACCTGAACAACGCCAGGCTCGGCGCCTGCACCGAAGATCAGATCGCGCTCTTCGTCGCCGGCACCGTGGTCAGCGACTGGGTCCCCGACCAGGTCGTCCTCGACATCGGCACCAAAGCCCTCGGCCGCGAAGGCAGCCCCGAGCGCGGCTACGGCGGCATTGCCGGCACCTCGGCCGTCCTGTCCAAACTCAACGAATACCACGGATTCCTCCCGCTCCCAGCGGGCGGGTTCCGCCCCCGGGTCGGGACCGTGCTTCCGGTGGTCCCTAACCACGTCTGCCCGGTGGTAGTCAATTTCGAGGAATACATCATCACCGACAGCACAGGCACAACGCTGGAACGGTGGCCTGTCGATGCCCGTGGATTCCTCAACTGACCGATCGCGGACGGCAAGTCCCTCCCCTAGCTACAAACCCCAAGCAACCTAACTCACGATGGAGTGACTGACATGAGACTTGATAAGACCACGGCCCTGGTCACCGGCGCCAACAGCGGAATCGGGCAGGCAGTGTGCTCCCACTTCCGCAACGAAGGTGCCCGGCTGCTGCTCACCGGCCGCAGGGAGCGCCTCGACAGCGCCCAGCCCGAGGACCTGTATGTCCCGGGGGACCTCAACGACGAAGCGTTCGTCGGAAGCCTCGCCCGGCAGGCCGCCGAATCCTTCGGCACCGTGGACGTCGTCGTCCTTAACCACGGCCTGCAGGTCAGCGGCCCGCTGACGGAAATGGCCTACGAGGACGCGAAGAACGTGCTGCACAGCAACCTGCTCAGCTCCTTCCTGGTGATGAAGCACTTCGCGCCACTGATGCCTGCAGCGGGTGGCGCGTTCGTCCTCGTCAGCTCACGGCTCGGCATGGTCGGCAAGCCCGATGAAGTCCTGTATTCGGCGGCCAAGGGCGGCCTGATCATGCTCGCCAAAGGTGCCGCGATCGAATGGGCGTCCCGCACTATCCGGGTCAACGTCGTCGCACCGGGCCTGACCGCCACCCCGGTCATCGAAGCATCGTTCCAGCGCAAGGACGACCCCGAGGCCTACCGCGCCCAGCGCGAAGGGCAGATCCCGCTCCAGCGCCTCGCGACCCCCGAAGAGATCGCCGACGCGATCCTCTTCATGGCCTCGAAGGAATCGTCCTACATCACCGGAGCGGTCCTGCCCGTCGACGGCGGATACACCGCCGCCTGAATACCTCAACGCTTCACAGACAACGAAGGACAACCATGACAGCCCTTGCGGCAACACCCCGAAACGGAGAGCTCGGCTTCTGGATGGCCGGACTCGCGGACACCAGGCCCACCTACCCCCGCTTCACCGGCCAGGACTCTGTAGACCTGGCAATCATCGGCGGCGGCTACACCGGCCTGTGGGCCGCGTACTTCGCCAAGAAACTCGAACCATCACTCAAGGTCGCGGTCTTAGAGGCAGAACAGATCGGCTACGGCGCCTCCGGACGCAACGGCGGCTGGCTCTCAGCAATGCCCCCAGGAAACCGGGCCACGTTCGCCCGCGCATCCGGCGGAGGGCTGGACGCGAGCCGGGCCTTGCAGCAGGAGTTTGTTGCCGGCGTCGATTCCGTCCTGAATATTCTCCAGGCCGAAGGCATTGACGCGGACCAGAACAAGGGCGGCGCGCTCGTCGCCGCCCACACCAAGGCGGGGCATGGCCGGCTGGTAACCCGGCGTGATACCGACTGGAAGTACGGGCTGACCGAAGACGATGTCCATTTGCTTGACCGGAATGAGTTCCAGAGCCAGATCAACATCTCCACCGTCCACGGCGGACTCTTCTACAAACACTGCGCCCGCATTCATCCGGCGAAACTCGTCTACGGCCTCGCCGACACCCTGGCCTCCATGGGGGTCAGCATCTACGAAGGCAGCCGGGTGGACAGCATCCAAGGAACGACCCTAAGACTGGCCAACGGACAAGTGACGGCTGCCAAAACGTTCGTCTGCACCGAAGGGTATTCCGGACAGCTGCTTGGCAGCAGGACCCTGATCCCGATCAATTCCTCGATGATCGTGACCAAGCCGCTGTCCGAAGAAACGTGGCAGCAGATCGGATGGAACGGGCCCCAGTGCCTTAACGACTCCGCACACACCTTCATCTATTCGCAGCGCACCGCGGACGGCCGCATCGCCATAGGTGGCCGCGGTAAGCCCTACCGCTACGGCTCCGGCACAGGAGGCACCGGTTCAACACCCCAGTCCACCATTGACCTGATCTCAACAAAACTCCGCTCCTTCTTCCCCGGCATCCCCTTCGAAGTGGAACACGCCTGGTCAGGAGTCCTGGGCGTCACCCGTGACTGGAACGGCGGCGTGCACTGGGACCAGGCCAACGGGATCGGATGGTCCACCGGCTACGCCGGACACGGCGTCACCGCAGCCTACGTCGGCGGCCGAACCCTCGCGGAACTGGCCTTCGAGAAGGAAACAGAACGGACCACACTCCCCTGGGTCGGCTACCGCGCACGGAAGTGGGAACCCGAACCTCTGCGCTGGCTCGGCGTCCACGGCATGTACCGGCTCTTCGGCATTGCCGACCAATGGGAAGAACGCAGGGACTCCACCAAAACCTCACTCCTGGCCAAATTCGGCAGCAGACTCGCCGGACTACATGAATAATCCGCTCAGCCCAACTCCCACCACTACCCCATTCGAAGGGAAGCACCTTGAAAACCATCAACAACATCCAGACGGCAGCTGCGGGGCTCGTGATGGAGCGCAGTGACGCCAATGCCAAGGAAGCCAGGACCCAGGCGCTACCGGAAAAGGTGCTGTAGGCCATGGACGGAAAATTGGCTGTCATAGGCCTGGGCAGCATCGGAAGCATGGCGTTGTGGCAGGCATCGAACCTGACCGACTCCGTCACTGGTTTCGAGGCGCAGTCCCCTGCTCACGGCAGAAGCGCCGTGGGCGGCGATACCAGGCTCTTTCGGATGATCTACCGTGGAGTACCTGACCTCTACCCCATCCTTGGACGCTCACGTGATCTCTGGGGTGAACTGGAAGCAGAAACCGGACAGGACATCCTCATCCGCTGCGGCGGCCTGTCCATCGGCACCGCCGACGGCCCCTACATCCGCAGCCTCCTGGAGACCGCCCGAGCCAACAGGGCTGCCCATGAGATTCTCAGCCGCGAAGAGATGGCAGAACGCTACCCCCAACACAACCTCCGCCCGGATGACTGCGCCGTCTATGACCCGAACGCCGGGGTCCTGCGCACCGACCGTGCCGTCACAGCCGCCATCGCTGCTGCGGAGGCCAACGGCGCAACCGTCCACACCAACACCCCCATCGACAGCATCACCGAAACCGAAGACGGCGTTGTCATCACCTCCGGAGACACCTCCTGGACCTTCGAGAACGTCATCGTCTCCTCTGGCGGCTGGTCCCAGCGTCTGATGCCCAACTACCTCAAAGCCGCAACGCAGACAAAGCGCGTCTTCCTGACCTGGTTTGTTGCCCACGACGCAGCCCAGTTCACCCCGGAAAAGTTCCCCACGTTCAACCGGATGTACGAGGACCGCTCCATGTATGGGGCACCCGTCGTCGACGGGGTCACGGTCAAAGCCACCCTTGACGGCCGCGGGGCACCAACCCCCACCGCCGACTCGGTGCCAAGGGATCTGACAGACGCTGAGATAGCCGAAACCACCGAAACGGTTCAGGAGTTCTTCCCCGGCTTGATCCCCAACATCGTTCGCTCTGACGCCTTCCCGGATCTCTACACCACGGACCGGAATCCTCTACTGGGGTGGCTCAGCGAGTCACGCAGGATCTATTGCGCCACAGGCTTCTCCGGGGGCGGATTCAAGAATGCCACCGGGTACGGCCACATTGCCGCGTACGAAGCGCTCCGCAAACAGTCATTCACAGGCCTGGAATTCGTACGCCCGGAACGGTTTAGGACGAGCCAGGCCAAATCCGTCAGCCAGCACAGCAACAGCAACCTAGCCAACCCGCAGTACGCCGAAACATGAGATGGGTGGATGTCAATGGCGGCACCAGAAGGACCCCTTGCTCTGGAGGGAAGACCCACTGCGCAAGTGATCGCTGACCACTTGCGGGATCAAATCGTTCAGGGGTCCATCCGGCCCGGGCAACAGATCAACGAATCCTTCCTGGCGGAACAGCTCAACACATCAAGGGGCCCCCTCCGGGAAGCCCTGCAGCGCTTGGCCCAGGAAGGAATCCTGATCAGCCGGCGCAACTACGGAGTGTTCGTCAAGGAGGTCGAAACGCATGACCTGAGGGAGATCTACGCAGTTCGGGAGTCCATCGAATCCGCGGCCGCCAACAGGCTGCTGGACAGCAGCCCGAAACAGATCAGTGAAACCTGCGAGGTGCTGAAGGAAATTGTGGGTGAAATGGCGAAGCAAGTGCCTGCTTCCGACTGGCAGACCATGGCAGGGCTGGACATGCAGTTCCATTCAGCCCTCGTTGAAGGCGTGGGAAATTCCCGTTTTACCCGCATTTACAAGACACTCGCCGCTGAATCACGAATGTGTATCTTCGACTTGGAAGTTTCCTACCCAAGTTTGGACGTCCTGGTACAGGAACACCAAAACATCCTGGATCTCTTGAAGGCAGGCGACAGGGATGGCCTGCTCAAGGCCATCAGGGGGCATCTGCAACAGGCCACAACGCAGCGGAAGCCCTCAGCGTCTGACAGCTTCCGCTGCCGGGACCACGACTGGCGCCTTGTATAATCGACAATCGACAAGGGAGGCGGCACGATGGACCGCAAGTTCACATGGCAACAGCAGCGGACCACGACGCCGGACGGCGTCTACAGCGTGCTGCGTACAGCCATCCTGGACGGAACTGTGCCCCCAGGTGGGCAGCTGCGCGAGACGCACATTGCTGCCGATCTCGGAATCAGCCGGTCCCCGCTGCGTGAGGCGCTGACCCGCCTTGAAGAGGAAGGTCTGGTGGTGAAAATCCCCTTCCGGGGATCCTTCGTTGTGGAGGTCAGCGCCCGCGACGTCGCCGAAATCGCATCAATCCGTTTGCTTGTTGAGCCTTACGCTGCTGAACTCTCGGCCGCAACGTTGCGCGGCACTGAGCGGCTGCGGTTGAAGCAAACCATCGAGGAGCTTTACCGGGCCACGGACACCAACGATATTCCGGCCAGCATTGACGCTCACCTGCGCTTCCATAGGCTCTTCTACGAATATTCGGGGAACGCCGCCCTGCATGCTCTGTGGAACGGTTGGGAGAACAAGCTGCGTCTCTACTTCTCTGTCGACCATCGGACTTACAGCGACCTGCATGAAATCGCCGTTGAGCACGAGAGACTAGCTGCACTTGCTTTGGAAGGTGACTTCGAGGGTTTCCGCCAGGAGACTGTCCGTCAGTTCCACAATGCGCTCCGCGCCGAAAGTTAACCAAACCAAACCCCTGACTTGCGAGACTGGCATTGCTCTTCTTGCGCCGTCGTCACTGTTACTTCGAGTGTCCGCGTCTTCGGAAAAAGTGTATAGCTGTTATACAGTTTTAAGGTGACCATCAATGAAGCTGTGACAGTAGCCGACGCCGTCCGTACCCGGCTTGAACGCAGCCTCCTGGCCGGAGACTATTCAGCGGGAGCCCACATTAAGGACAGCCACGTGGCCCAAAAGTTGGGGGTGGCGAGGCCCACTGCGCGCGTTGCTGTACAGGCTCTCATCGCTGACGGCTTCCTGGAACGTGAAACCGGGCGAAGTGCAAGAGTCCGCCTTTTCTCCGTCCAGGATGTCGCAGACATCTTTCGCGTGCGCCGGCTCATTGAATTCGACGCGGTCCGCTCGGTCTGCCAGGGCGCGGACACGGAGCCGATTCGGGAATCCTTGGCGAAGTTTTCCGAGGTGAAAGGTGATCAGGATTGGGAAACCGCCGCACAGGCTGACATGGGCTTCCATGCGGCAGTCGTTGCAGCCGCAGACTCGCCAAGGCTGAGCAGACTGTTTCAGACGATTTCCACTGAAATCCGCCTCCTCATGGCACTTCTTCGGCCGCGGTACCCCCACGTATCCACACTTCACGATGAACACACTGTTCTTCTGAATGCTCTTGCCGCCGGCGACCAGGATCACGCATTGCAGCTTTGGGCGGCCCATTTGAACGACGCCGAAGCGTTCCTGAGCACCAGAATCCGGGAGGAACCCGCCCAATGACACTGACTTTCGGTTCATCAACACCGTTCCATGAAAACCCCAGTGGAAAGCACGCCATGCGTTCAAATTTCGCCGCCCCGGAACATACCCCGCTCCTGGAAAGACTCCTGGCAGCTGGAGTGCCCGTGGAAGCCTCTGGTCACCGGCTGGCCGCATACGCCTACGATGCGTCCAATTACCGGATCCCGCCGATCGGTGTTGTGTTTCCGCGCAGCGTCGACGACGTTGTCGCCGTCATAGCGGCGTGCCGGGAAACGGGCACTGCCGTGATAAGCCGCGGCGGCGGTACGTCCATGGCTGGAAACGCCATCGGCCCGGGAATTGTGCTGGACTTCTCGCGCCACATGAACCGGATCATCACCATTGATGAGTCGGCAGGAACGGCAGACGTCGAAGCCGGTGTTGTCCTTGCCCAGCTCACCCGCGAAACCGAACGCGTAACCGGCGGAAGCCTCACTTTTGCCCCCGACCCGTCCTCAAAAAACCGTGCCACCATAGGCGGCTCGATCGGAAACGATGCGTGCGGCAACCACTCTGTCCGCTACGGTCGGACCTCTGATCACGTCCACGAGATCGACGTCGTCACCTCCGACGGAGCGCTCCTTACCGCATCAGCCAAAGGCGTCCGTGCTACCAACCCGTCAGACGCTTACTCTGTATCCCGGGCGTTCCAGTTGGGCGAAGACCTCAAAACGCTTGCCCAGGAGAATCTTGCTGCTTTCCGTCGCGAACTTGGACGTATCCAGCGGCAGGTTTCCGGTTACCACCTTGCCAACCTGCTGCCGGAGAACGGCCTGAACGTTGCCAGGGCATTGGTCGGCACCGAAGGAACCTGCGCCGTCGTCGTCCGTGCCCGCATGAAACTCGTCCCCAAGCCATCCAGCGCACTGCTGGTCTGCCTCGGCTATGCCGACGTCGTCGATGCCGCCAAAGATATCGAGACCATCCTTGAGTTCTCCCCAGCAGCAGTCGAGGGCATCGATGAGGCCATCGTTGAGACCATGCGGCTGCGCCGCGGAGGCGACTCCGTCCTAGGGCTTCCCCTGGGCAAGGCTTTCCTGTACGTAGACCTTGACGGCGACGACCCGGTCGAAGTGGCCCGCCAGGCCGCCCTGATGCTGGAACGGCTGGCGGCGAACGGACGTTTGGTCGATGGTTGCGCGGTTCCGGACCCCGCTGAACGCGCTACTTTGTGGCGGGTGCGGGAAGACGGCGCAGGGTTGTCGTCAAGGCCCGCCAGTGGCGGGGAATCCCTGGCCGGCTGGGAGGACTCCGCCGTTGCCCCACAGAACCTTGCAGCCTACCTGGCCGACTTCCGGACGCTCCTGGATGACTATGCGCTGACCGGGATCATGTATGGACACTTTGGGGCAGGCTGCATGCACATCCGCATCACCTACGATTTGCGCACGGAAGAAGGCCGCAGCGTGTTCCGCAAGTTCACGCAGGCCGCCGCCGAACTTGTTGTCCGTCACGGAGGCTCCCTGTCCGGAGAACACGGCGACGGACGTGCCCGCTCGGCACTGCTTGCGCAGATGTACTCCCCCGGTATGCTCGCCGCGTTCGAGGAATACCGCAGGCTTTGGGATGAGGCTGGGATCCTGAATCCGGGTTCCATCACCGATCCGGATCCGTTTGACGCCAACCTGGCACTCGAGGGGGTCCCCGAGCGTGAGTGGAGGACGCACTTCGAACTCAGGCCCGTCGAAGCCGCCGCAGCCGGAGCCGACCCCTGGGTGCATGCCGTCCAGGCTTGCATCGGCGTCGGTAGATGCCGTTCAGACTCCGGCGGAGTGATGTGCCCCAGCTTCCGCGCAACAGGGGACGAGAAAGACTCGACGCGCGGACGCTCCCGGGCGCTCCAGGACATGGTTCGAGGTGCCCGGACCGTCGACGAAGGCTGGAAGTCCGAAGATGTCCGTGAGGCATTGGACCTGTGTTTGGCCTGCAAGGCCTGTTCCAACGACTGTCCCGCAGGCGTAGACATGGCCAGCTACAAATCGGAGTTCTTCTCGCACTACTATGAGGGCAAATTGCGGCCCATGTCGCACTTCTCCCTTGGCTGGTTGCCACGTTGGCTCAAACTCACCACGCTGATCAGCCCCTTGGTGAACCTGGTGCTGGCCAGCCCGCTCGGGAACGTCGTGGCCGCTGCCGGTGGCCTCACTACCAAAAGGAAGATGCCGAAGTTCGCTTCCCGGAAGATGCTTCGCGATGCCCTCGCCCCCTACGCCACCCATCCCAAGACGGCCGACGCCCTACTGTTCGTTGACTCCTTCACCAAGGGCTTCAGGCCCGAGGTGGCCGGAGCAGCAGCCCGGGTCATGGAAAGCACGGGAAGGCAGGTCGGCTGCGAATCCGACGCCTGTTGCGGCCTCACCTGGATCTCAACGGGTCAACTCGACACAGCGAAGAAGCTCATGAGCAAGGCCGTAGCGAAGCTCGATGACGGCAGCGATGCACCGATCGTCGTTATCGAACCAAGCTGCGCCGCCGCGCTGAAGAAAGACGCGCCGGAACTGCTCGGCACTGAAGCCGCCGAACGCGTATCCCACAGGATCCGCAGCTTCGCTGAAGCCGTGAAGGAATGGGTTGACGCAGGTTGGGTGCCACCGGCCGTACCCACCGACGTGACTGTGCAGACCCACTGCCACGAGTACTCGACGTTCGGGGCTACCGTCCAGCGCAAGGCACTGGCCGCCCTCGGCGTCGCCAATGTCACCGAGGCAACAGGCTGTTGCGGCGTCGCGGGCAACTTCGGCTTCGAAGCCAACCACTACGACATCTCCATGAAGGTCGCGCAACAGGCACTGGCTCCTGCCCTCGCCAACACTGCCCAGGACACGCCGGTCCTCGCCGACGGCTTCAGCTGTGCGATGCAGGTTAAGCAATTAGAGCCGGAGCGCAAGAGCCTTCACCTTGCCGAACTCCTCGATCCCATGACCACTGCCCCCTGGAACCCTCCAGAGTCATAAGGGTGCATACAGCTCATGGTGATGCTGTGGGTGCCGGAACGCCCAACAGCTGGTCGACTAAACATATGGTCCGTCGTGGCCATCATTTTTGTCCGTGATCGCTGCCTCGGTCTTGTGGGTGTTCGGCGTTGCTGTCCTTGCTGTTTTGGCGGTGGGGCGGGGCACGTTGCCCCTGTCATATCCAGCTAAGAGACGAACGAGGCCGCGGTCTAGCCATTGCGGCCCTTGCCGTTGGATACGCGGCCTAGCCACGCCGGCATTGATCAACACGCGGGGGTTCATGCGCACAGCGGTCCAGCAGCTCTCGAGGTAGAGCCTGCGTCTCGTCACAAACGGGCCCCTCCCGTCATCTGAATATGATTCTTGACACACCGAAGCTGCTCTCCTAGTCTCGTCAAACGGCGCGCGTCGACAACGCACATCGAGTCCTTGTTTGCCAGCTTCTCCCTCGAATAGACCGGGTCAGTGCAGCGAAGAAGGACCTTGCCGCTAGTCCCGCCCCGCACCCAGTGGTGGAACACGAAGACGGTCACATCAAGCGTCTTTGGGGTGCTCCAGCGTAGCTCCCGACCTCCCAGGGCGGCGCCATCCACACGGGGCCATGGATCCTTCCCGCCTGCACCATAGTGCCGTAACCCGATGCCCCCGTACGGCTATTCCTTTGAGCTAGGACATACAATGCCTATCCAAGCTGAACAATTCGACAGTCCTCCCCACGTTTTGGCATTGACCGACGAACCACGCCCTCTGTTGGGGCCAGTGGGACAAAGCATGTCCACAACGGTCTTGCCCGTGGTTGAGGGAACCAGGCGGCAAGAAGACCATCAACAGTTCCGCTCCGGACCATCAGGTGAGCTATCAGCCCGGGGTTTCGCCCTTTACGTGGGCGTCGATGAATCAGAAGCCCAAGCAGCCGGAACATCAGTTTCGGCAGTGGCCCGGGAGACATGCGTGTTTGGACAGTTCCTGGTTGGCGGGTTGGAGATCCATGCAGCGGTCGCACTCGGGCCAGCAAATGCTCGCGGAGGTGCTCTTGAGAGCGTGTTTGCTGCTCTCGGTGATCCGAGGAGGCACTTCGGGCAACTGCCAGCCAAGGAGGAACCGGCAGGTGGCGAAGCGCAAGCCTGGAACGTGGGGGTGGTGATCGATGTATCAAGACGAAGCGTGCATTTGGACGGTATCCCCGTGCGCCTGACGCCCGTGGAGTTCAACCTGTTGACCTACCTTATGGGCGCCAGCATGAGAGCCGTGGGCCGGCAAGAACTCCTGTGCCATGTCTGGAGCGACGGCGCGAGCATTCCGAGCGACCGAACCATTGACGTGCACATTCGCCGGCTCCGGAACAAGCTGGGGCGATTCTCCAAGTCAATCCGGACTGAGCGAGGTGCCGGATACCTCTTTCACGCCCATCCGGAGATTCGCCTGTTTACACCGGAGTACGTGATTTAGGGCGCCAAGAGTCCGGTTAGATTTCTTACCACTGCTCCTGGTGCGGCACCCGCCGCATGCACATGACATTGGCGCCGCGGCACAGGGGCCCTGGCCCGACGGCAACGAATCGCCACCATGCGATTTCAGAGTTCGTCTTCGGGCCGGGCGGCCAGGATCCGAGTGGCGCTGACCTGCAGGATGCCGAGCGACTCCTGGATCAGGGGCGATGCAATGCTGCCCTTGCGCACCGCAGCGACAATACGGCGCGCGGGCTTCCCCTTGCCAGTAATGCGCAGTCGAACCACGTTCTCGGCACTACGAAGGGGCGCCAGTCGAGGCAGCAGGCCCACGCCCAGCCCCGCACCAACGAAGGCAATCTGGGTTTCCCATTCAACGGCCTCATGGGCAATCCGCGGCGTCACCCCCACTGCTGTGAACGCCGCCGTGAATAGCGAGTGGTAGGTGGAACCGGCGGTCTCGGTAATCCAGGGTTCCGATGCCAACTCTTCGAGCGTCACCGTTTCCCGCGATGCCAACGGATGGTCGGCGGGGATGATGACGTCCAGCGGATCGTCGAGCAGAACGGTCTGCTCGAAGCGCGGATCGTCCTCAACGTAGGTTTCGGACTGCATGGCGACAATGACCGCGAGGTCGATCCGCTCGGCTACCAACAGGTCGAAGCAGCGGTCCGGGTTGGCCTCGAGCACCTGAACCTGGAGCTGGGGACGTGTCGAGCGCAGGGTGGCGGCCAGCGGCGCGAGCAACTGGGCTGCCGCAGTGGAGAAGCCGCCGAGGCCAAAATGAGACTGCACCTGGTCGCCGGCCTCCATGGCCGCGGCGCGCAGGCTCTCCCATTCCGCAATGAGGGTGTCCGAGCCCGCCACGAGAAAGCGGCCAGTGGCCGTCAACCGCACGCCCCGGCCGTCCTTCGTCAGCAGCTGCATTCCAAGCACGCGCTGGAGCTCCCGCAGTTGCGAGGAGACGGCGGAGGGAGAATACCCTGTGAGCTCCGCAGTTGCGCCAATGGTGCCGCATCTGGCAAACACCCGAAGTGTGATGAGTCTCGCATCGATCATGCACCTATTGTGCATGGTGATCTTCAGAATGTTGCGCTTTTGTTGCAGTTCAATCGTCCCTAATGTCTTGAGTACAAGGTTTTCGACAACGCCGCATGCACCGTCGCATCCGTGGCCGCCTCGAATCGTCACTACCCACGCCTCCCGGGAGGAAACACATGTCTGCTCCAGTCTTGCCCCTCAATTCACGCGGAAAACTCGCCTCATCTGTGCCTGCCGAGCAGCTGGCGGAAATCACCGAGTTGTTCGATTTCCGGCGCGTGGGATATTCCCTCGATGCCCCCTTCTACACCGATCCGACGATTTTTAACGTCGACATGCAGGCCATCTTTGGACAGCACTGGATCTTTGCCGCCAGCATCGCCGAGCTCCCGGAGCCGGGCGACTACGTCACCGTCGACTACGGGCCCTACTCCCTGATCGTGCTGCGCAACGACGACGGCGGCGTGAACGTCCTGCACAATGTGTGCCGCCACCGCGGCGCGCGCGTCCTGACCGAACCCGCGGGGTCAACCGGAAACCTTGTATGCGGCTACCACTCGTGGACCTACTCCCCGGAGGGGAATCTGATCCATGCCTCGGCACCGGGAGAGACGAAGTTCGACAAGGGCTGCTTCGGCCTCAAGCGCGCCCACAGCCGCGTGGTCGCCGGACTCATCTTCGTCTGCATTGCGAACGAACCGCCGGCGGATTTCGACGAAACCTCAAAGATCTTCGAGCCATACCTCGCGCCCCACGATCTGTCGAAGACGAAAGTCGCCTACCAGCAGAACATCATCGAGGAGGGCAACTGGAAGCTCGTCATGGAGAACAACCGTGAGTGCTACCACTGCGACGGCCACCCGGAGCTAGCCTGTTCCCTCTTTCCCACCTGGGGCCTGACGGAGGGTCTGATCCCGGCCCACCTTGAAGAAGTGTGGGACCGCAACAAGGAAGCCCAGTCCTCGCTCGAGGAGCGTTGCCGCCGCTATGGCCTTCCCTATGAGGTGGTGGAGGAGCTCGACACGCGCATCGCAGGAATCCGCATCTCCAGGGAATCGCTCGACGGCGACGGCGAATCGTTCTCCCCCGATGGGCACAGGCTCTCCAAGAAGCTGCTCGGCGACTTGCCGGACTTCCGCCTTGGCCGCTGCTCGATGCACCTGCAGCCCAACAGCTGGTTCCACTTCCAGAGCGACCACGTCATCACGTTCGGCGTCTTCCCCGTCAACGAACACCAGACCCTGGTACGCACCACCTGGCTGGTGGCCGACGACGCCGAGGAAGGCGTCGACTACGACCTTGAGAAGCTCACCTACACCTGGAAGCAGACAAACCTGCAGGATAAGGCGTTCGTGGAGCTGTGCCAGACGGGCGCCGGCAGCCCTGCCTACGAGCCCGGCCCGTACATGAAGAGCGAGTACCAGGTAGAGGCGTTCATCAACTGGTACGTGCAGCGCGTGCAGGAGCACTTGGCATGATCGAACTCCTCACCGAGACGGCAGTCCAGGAGCCACAGCGTATTCGCGGTCTAGAGATGCCGTGGAACAGGGTGATGGGCAGCACCGAGGGGCCCGCCCGCGCCGCCCACGCGTTGGGGCCCTGGCATCCGCAGGAGTTCATGGCGGAATGTGTCGAGACCGTTCCCGAGGCGGGCGGCATGATGACCTTCGTGTTCCGTCGCTGCGACGGTGCGCCGCTGGCGTTCCGTGCAGGCCAGTATGTGAACGTCGCGTTTCCCTTGAACGGCGAGGACCAGGATCCGGTGGACCGCAGCTACTCGCTGTCCAGCTCACCCACACAGCCGTGGACCTTCAACATCACTGTCAAAAGCGACCCCGCGGGACTCGTCTCACCGTGGGTGCACGAGAATGTCAAACCCGGCACTGTGCTCGAGATGCTCGGACCGGTCGGCGCTTTTCACCTGCCCGATGCCGACCGGCGGGCACGGTACCTCTTGCTGGCCGCCGGCGCAGGCATCACCCCCATCATGTCCATGGTGCGGACCATCCACTCCCTGCCCGGAACGGCAGATGTTGTGGTGCTCTACCACGGAGCGGAGGCCGGAGGATTTGCCTTCCACCAGGAGCTGGCCTACATCGCCTCCGTGGACTCGCGGGTCAAGGTCTTCTACGCCCTGGGCGACCGCAGTAAACCCGAAGGATGGGAATGGCTCAGCGGAAGGCTGACGGCAGCCATGCTGGACGAGGTGGCCCCCGATGCCAACGGCCGCCAGGTCTATGCCTGCGGCCCCGAAGGTTACCTGAACACTGCCACCGAGCTCCTGGGGAAGATCGGCGTCGACGACACCTCCATTAACATGGAATTCTTCACTGGAGACCGCCAGACGCTCCTTGAATACCAGGCGGAGCTCGCGTTTGCAGTGGACATTGCGGAGGAAATCGCCGAGGAAATCGCCGATTCCGCCGAAGACTACTACGAAAGCCAGCCCACCGCGTTCGGGCTCTACGAGCCAGGCTACGACGCCGATGGAACCCTGAAGGCCACGGGGCTGCCGCTGGAAACCGTCGATCCGGACGCGTCCGGTCTCGGAGCTCCCGACAGCAGTCCCGGAGTGGCACCCGAGGCCGGCCAGCCCGATGCCTCAGGCTTTGACACGGTCGGCACGGGAAGCCTCACCTTGTCCTTCATGCGCACCGGCATCAATGTGCGCATCGATCCCGACGAACACATCCTGGGTCCGGCCCAGCGTGCGGGCGTCAGGATCGGCGCGAACTGCAAGGAAGGCATGTGCGGCTCCTGCAAGGTCGTCAAGCTTTCGGGGGAGGTCGAAATGAACCACCAGGGCGGGATCCGGGCACGGGAAATCGATGCGGGCAAGTTCCTGCCCTGCTGCTCCACCGCACGGACCGACATGGTGATCGATGCTTAGCCGCTTCCAGCAGCCCTAGGCTGGGGCGGGAGGTCCCGCCCCAGCCTTCCCTGCCTCGGCGACGTCGGGCAGCCAGGGATGCGTCCGTAAGCGCCTCAGCCGGCACCTCCCCTAAGCCTGCGAGCCGAGGATCGGATTCGTGGCCTTCGTCGAGGCGGGTGGGCAGGCAGATCCTCGACCAGGGCCGTCATCCGGCGTGTGTGTTGTTCTACCGCTAGGGCGTGCAAGAAGACCCAAAGAAATGTTGAATCGACCTACGCGTTTGGACGAGGCATAAACGTCCTGGACGAAGTTCCATGGTGCGTCCCAAGCCTGGTCAACCATGTACTCGTTCAGTTCCTTATACAGCTTGTCCTGCTCTTCGCCGGTGGCAAGGCTGATCCTGTTCACCAAGTCAAGGGCATGGTCGTCCTTGTAGCCCAGAGGGTTCCACGTTGCCTTTTCCTTGACGAGCAGCTGGACCACATTCCACGGGTCCGTCGAGCCGGTCTTGAAATAGGACAGGGCGTACTTGCCCTGGAGCAGTGACGGCATGAACTGCGAGAAGGGGATCTTGTCAAGCTGCACGCGGACGCCCACGGCACCGAGCTGTTCCACCATGGCAGCCTGGGCCTCAGGGAACAGGGTTGAGATGTCGGGCATGACGACGTCGAAGCCGCCGGCGTAGCCGGCCTCAGCCAGGAGCGCCTTAGCCTTGGCCGGATCGTAGCCGTACTTCTTGTCCAGGTCTGCTGAAAAGGCCTCGCTGTCCGGGGCGAAGTGCTGTGTGGTTGTTTCGCCCAAACCCTTCTTGGCGACCTTGACAATTGCCTTGGTGTCGAAGGCATAGTTCAGGGCCTGGCGAACGCGGACGTCGGCAAGGGCAGGGGTGATCTTTCCGGCGCGGTCCCAGATGTAGAGTCCCTCTACGATCCCTGAATAGAATTTTGTGATGTCCAGCCCGCCACCTTCGAGTGCCGGGATTCTGTCCGGTGTGATGCTCGCGCCGTCAACCTGGCCAGCAAGCAGAGCGTTGGTCTCCGCCGTAGGGTCATCCAGCGTTTTCATCACAATGGTGTCGAAGGGGAAGTCCTTCTTGTTCCAGTAATCCGGATTGCCGACGAAGACGTATTCCGTCCCAGCGGTTGAGGCGGAGGCGTCAAGCTTGTAGGGGCCGGAGCCCACTGGACCAGAGGCGGCCGTAAGCGCGGTGGGGCTGGCAATCATCCCGGGAACGTTGGCAAAGTTTCGCAGCAGGCCCGGATCGGGTGCGGTCAGTTTGACGACGGCGGTGCTGGGGTCTGGTGCCTGCACGTCGTCAATGGACTTGAGTTTGGCCGCGGATTCCCCGGTACCTGCCTTGGCGTGCAGGAGGCTGGTCTTGACGGCAGCGGAGTCAAGGGCCGAACCGTCGCTGAATTTGACGTCGGTCCGTAGCTTTAGCGTGAGGGTGGTCATCGCCGGATCGTAGGTCCAGGATGTCGCAAGGTTCTCTTTGACCTCGCCTTTTTGGTCCAGCCTAAGCAGCGGGTCAAAAACTGGCTGGTAATACTGCTCGGAGTGACCGAGGCCGGCTTCGGCAAGGTCCCAGCTTGCCATGTTCTGCGAAATGGCCAGCGTCAGTGTTCCGCCAGTAGCCCCTTCCCCCGATGCGCCGCCGGTGTCTCCCCCGCCGCAGGCCGAAAGTGTCAGTGCAAGCACTGCGGTGCCTGCCACTGCTAGCTTCTTGATCATTTTTTCTCCTCATGGAACGCCGTGGTGGGCGCCTGTTTCGCTTCCGGTGCGCGGGTGCGCATGCTGTTGATTAAGTTGTTGATGTGGCAGTTCAGGGCCGGCTATATGTCTCGCACCGAGCTGAAGAACCCCGGGAGTTAGGACGGCGGCGCCTGTCCGCCGTCGCGTACGCCGTTCTTGCCGTGCCGTGATTCCGTTTTCGGGAATGTGTGCTGGAGGTTGATCCTGCGCAAGCTTTCACGTTCTGTATTCCACTCCCGGTCCGGGCTTGTGGCTCTTGTCACACCTTGTCCCATAAGCATGTTTTAGTACGACGTGGCCTGCAAGATGCCGAATTTAGTTTTTGTCACTACATAAAGATGGGCCTTCGGCAGTCGTAGGAATCCCCATTACCGACGAAGGAATCCTTTACTTCGCCGATCTAGACAAGACCGACTTTAAGACCCGTTCGGGCCGATTCATAAGCCCCGGGATTACCGCGAGGGACGTCCTGTTCTCGGTCAGTCCCACCCGGATGTCTTCATCGCCCCTGGTTGCGGCCCGGAAGTTCTTGAACTGGAGCCTGTGTGAATCGGCCACGAGCCCGGGTCCTCCCCGACTGGGTGCAACGGTTTGAGGACTTCCGTGCAAGTGCACCTGGTTTCTCTGCAGGCGGTGCAGGCAAATACGTGCACCGGAGTTCCCAACGCGGCGACAAGGAGATCCACCATGTGTACAGCTTGATTCATCAAAGCTCCCCCGCCGTCCCAGCGCCACGTACCCCTCCAGTCCCCCGAGTCGTAGTATTTCTGATCTCGCCACCAGTTGCTGGCGGCAATTCCGGATGTGAGCTGTCCCAACCCCCGGACTCAATCGCGGCGAGAACAATTTTTGTCGCCGGGTCGAAGCGATGTTGCGATACAACGCTGACCACCGTGCCCGCCCGCTGCTGGGCAGCGATGATCGCATCGGTTTTTTCGAGGGAAACCTCGGCTGGCTTCTCGATAAGTACGTGCTTGCCGGACCGGAGCGCCTCTATCGAAACCTCGCCGTGGGCTCCAGTAGGAGTAGAGACGGATACGGCTTCAAACCCAACGTTAGACAGGGCATCGGCAAGAGTGCTGTAGGCGCCGGGGCCATGCAGCGCAGCAAGAGTCCGTGCCCGCGCGACATCCGGATCCACAACCGACACCAACTCAAGCTCGTCACGCAACGGATGCATGACTTTGCCGTGATGGGCGCCGATGACTCCCGTGCCGACCAGAGCGAATCGCGTCCGTGTCCTCTATGTCACCTGCCGGCGTTCTGAAACGCGAATCGGTTGGTCAGCCATGCGCCGCATCGTCTGATGCTTTCAGCCGGAGGGACCGAGCCCCTGTCGACCTCAACCACAACCCAGCCTGTGAAAGCCGGCCCGGCCGCAGCCAGCACCTCCTCGATGTTGGCGTCCCCGGTACCGGGCTCGGTCCACAAACCCGACAGCACAGTCGATCGGTAGTCAATGTCTTCGATTCTGCTCAGCCGCGCAATACTGCTGTGGTAGTCCTTAATGTGGATTCCCGCGACTCTGGGCGCGTATTCGGCAATGACGTCGGCGGGGTTAACGCCTGTCCACGCGAGATGACCAGCGTCCGGCCCGAATTTGAGGACGCGCTCATCGACCCGGTCGAGAACGTATCTGGCTTCGTCGACGGTTTCAATCCACGTTCCGACATGGGGGTGCAGCGCTAGTATGGCGCCTTCAGAGACCATGATTTCGGCTGCCTGCGCGACGTATTCCGTTATGTGCGCCAAGCGGTCTTCGCGGCTATCAAATCCGACACCCGGATGGCGGACCCGCGGGGCAGTCTGGTCCATTCCAAGAGCCAGAAAGACCAGAGGGACGCCCAGGGCCGAGTTGTTGGCTGCCGTCAGGCGGGCACGTTCCAAGAACGGAAGTCGATCCGAGTCGTCCAAGACCCAAGGCATGGGTACGTAGCCTGGTCCGGGCCGGAGGCCGGCCTTGGCCAGTTCTGCACGATACGCCTCAGTAGAAACACTGGCCGGGACTTCGGTCTTAATGGCAGCAAATCCGGAGGCAGCGATAACCGGCAGCCTGTCCTGGAGCGGCGGGGCGAGCCGTGGATTAATCCATCCGTCTTCTGTGGCCAGCCACTGAATCGGGTTGAGGGCGAATTGTTGCGGGGAAAGGGGCACGGCGCGTCCTTGTCAGCGGTGAGGCAGCAAACGCCGGTCTAAAAATACCAGGCGTTGTCGGAATGCTATCGCCGCTCAAAAATTGCTAAAAGATGACGAATAAAATTCGTTTCTCGAACTTAAGACGTAGGTCACTATTCTTATATGCTTCGAAATTCAGTGGAACCCGCCGTCGATGAGTTCCGCGCCGCCGTCGGGGGTTTGGGATCGAGATTCGGGCTCGCCTCTATATTCGTCGATTTCGGTGACACCCAAGTAGCGGCGATGGAGGCAGAGAAGGTACTCAGCGCCGGCAACTTGAGCGGCGGCTCCTGGATGGAGTTCGAAGGAAGCACACTTGCCGTTCTGACCCGACCGCATCAAGAGGCACGGGAGATCATATCCGGTGCCTCTTGGCACGCTTGCTGTCGAATCGCCGCGCACCGCTGTTCTTCGAGAGACCCTGGTTGCGTACCTCCGCAACAACCGCAGCTGGTCCGCCACATCAAGAGAATTGCGGATCCATCGGCAGACTCTTGCCTACCGTCTCAAACGGATATCGGAGGAAACCGACCGAGTCCTCAACCGAAGCACCGACATCTCCGCACTATGGATTGCCTCGCAAGCATGGGCATCGCTGCATCCCCGAGTCACGCAACAGGTAGGTGACAGCGTTGACGGCCTGTAATGGCAGGTTTTCACTCCCGCCAAGCCAGACCGTGACCTCATGGAGTACATTGAGGCGGCGTTCGCGAAGACATTTGAGCGTCTTGCTTCGGGACAGATTTCGGTTACCGTGTCGCGCATGCGCCTAAGACGGGCTCTGGATCCGTGGTCGCGGCCCTGGCGGTCAGTGTCGTTTACAGATTGGTGAACAGAGAGGGACTTGTCGATGTCCAAACCATTTGTCCGACATGTGTCAGAGAGTTCGTGGACCGACTGGGATGATCCTCGTGATGGCCTGCTGTCGTACACGTCGACGATAGGTGACGGGACGACTCCGTCGGACACTCTGACGGCGGGCCTGACGAAGTTGCCGTCGGGAGGATGGCTAGGGCTGCATAGCCACGACGCCACCGAGGTTTATCACGTGCTGTCCGGAGAAGGTATCGTGCAGCTTGCGGGTGAACAGGAGCAAGTCAGCCAAGGAAGTCTGGTCTTTATCCCGTCCGGATGTGTCCATGGAATCCGCAACACAGGCGTCCACGAGCTCGAGTTCTTCTACGTGTATGACGCAGACTCGGCAACGGATGAGCGAACGCGGTACACCTACCCGGCTGAGCCCCCGCTGGACGCGTGACGTGCGCAAACGCACCACAGACTCAGGGAGAACGTAAAACATCTGCACTCGACCAGCCCACTTGGGGCCATCACCCCGTCACCATGTCCCCATGGCGGTGTGCGACCCTCCATTCGCCGTCCTCGCGCCGATAGATCTGCGTGGCTCGCAGGACATAACTTCGCGGCTCCCCGTCGACCGAGGCTGAAGTGTGCTCCAGTCCCGCTGTGTATGCCATGTCGCCCACAACGTCGTAAGCGAGCAGCTCGAATCTGTACGAGGTGCAGTCGGAGAACTGCCGCGCTAGGCCGGTGAACAATTCGTCGAGTTCCTGCTGTCCAAAAGCGCTCCGCCATGCACCAAGGACGCTCACAGTTTCCTTACGAGACCAGAGCGCCCTGCGCGGGCCGGGATCGCCGTTATGGATAGCCAGTTCCGCATCGTACAGCGCAGTCCTTACCCAGTCCAGGAAATCGGCGCGATCACTCATGCCACCAGTATGGTCCCAGCGCCCCGCCCACTGCGACCTCTTCCTCTGATCTCGCGCGCGGGACTATCAGTATCGCCGTTCGGCGCTTCATGTCTGCATATGGTCATCGCGGCTAGTGGGAACCGGTCACATCCCCGGAACTCGTGAGCAGAGGGTTCGCTACTATTCATCGATCAGATGGCTCTACTCCCTTCGATGCGCGACTGCGTACGTGGGGCCAAAAACGCCCGCCGGCGAGCAGCGGGCGCCGGACGTCTTCGTTGTGCGTGCCTTCGAGGAAGAGCACATACCGGGCAATCGTCCGGGCCCGGGAGGCGGTGCGGGGCACCGGAGATGATCCGGTGTGGCTCGCCGTCGAACATGAAATCGTGCCCTCCGATGTCGAAGTGGGGCACTGATGGATACCAATCCCTGGGATGGTGGGGACGTGGGGCAGGTTCTGCGGAAGGGGCCTGAAGGCGCGGTGGCTTCTGACCGTCGCTTCGTGTGCGTTCCGTCCGGGCCGCACCCTGCCAATTTGCGTCCCCACAAGATATGATAACGATTTCAGAGCCTAATCGTCCATGGCTTGAAGTTCAACAGATTGGAGAGTCCGTGCCCCCTTACGAGTACGCTGAACACGGGAAAATCTCGCCCGGCAAATTGTTCCTGGATCAGGACGGCAAAGTCGCCCAGCTCCACGGAGCAGGCATTCAGCAGTTTGATGACACCTTCTTTGCCTGGGGCGAAGACAAGACGTATGGGGGCACTTTCGGCGGCGTGGCCTGCTACTCCTCCCCCGATTTAGCCACTTGGACGTTTCACGGGCATTCCCTCCCCGTAACAGAAGATGTTCACGAGCTCGCGCCAGGCCGTGTTATTGAACGACCTAAAGTCCTGAGGAACCACAACGGAAAATACGTCATGTTCCTCCATGTGGATTCCAGTGACTATTCAGACGCAAAGGTTGGTTGGGCAATATCCGAGAAGCCTGAAGGCCCCTACGAATTCCTCCGTGCAGAACGGCCTCTGGGCAACATCAGCCGTGACATCGGCGTCTTTGCCGACGACGACGGCACCGGCTACCTCCTCAGCGAAGACAGGGACCACGGCCTTCAGATCTATCGCCTTTCGGACGACTACCTGTCCGTGGACAGCATCGTTTCCACCACGTTGGCACCTGAGAGCAATCATCCATTGGGAGCACATGGATATGAGTCCCCTGCCATGGTGAAGGTCGCCGGCCTCTACTATCTTTTCGGTTCGGACCTTACGGGTTGGTCCACCAACGACAATAAATACTCAACGGCAGAAGCCCCGAGTGGCCCATGGAGCGAGTGGGAGGATTTCGCACCGCCTGGCTCCGCCACCCACGACTCGCAGATTTCGACCGTCGTGAGTGTCAAAGGGGCGCAGGACACGTGCCATGTATACGTCGGGGACCGGTGGATCCGCGAGGACCTTTTTCACTCCGCGCCTGTCTGGCTGCCAATCCACATTTCCGACGGCAAAGCTTCCCTTGCTTGGACAGACGAATGGACCCTCAATGCCGGGACGGGCACATTCACGGCATAGCCTGACGGATGCGGCCTCCAACGCAAAACAGACGGTCCAGGATCCGGAGATCCTGGACCGTCTGCTTATGCGCCTACTGTCATCCGTCACCTAGTGGTGGCTGGACTCTTCCTGGTGACCAAGTCATTTTCATGAATCCAGCCATAGGGAATATCCGCCGAGACCGCTATTGAATAGTGGTCAAAAGTCGTGACGGGTAATTAGGATCCCGCCGCCCCGGTTTTTGGTGGCGTCCCTGCGAGCTGTCTCAACACTGCATTGAGGCGCTCCTCAACATCGGTCGCGCCGAGGGAACGGAGTTCGACCAGAATTCCCATACTCTTCCTTTCAAAGGTGGTCATGCGTCCCTGACGCGAAATATCGTTGACGCCAGGTGTTTGCCGCTCGCTCAGTTTCCGTAGAGTCGCAACTCAGCAACCCCCATGATGTCCCCGTTAACTAGGCGCACATACCGGTACTGGGAGTTGTCATTCACCGTCCATGGCTGCCAGGGAAGGACGCCCTTGGGTGCAGCCGGGGTCAGCCGCTTCCAGCTCTGCCCGTCATTTGAACCCTCCACCCGGAGGTCCCGCACCCGTGATGTGCCGTAGCCGTCCTGCCGCAGGAGGATCTCTGCCTTGCCCAGCTTCACGGACCCGTTGGTACCAAAGTCCCAAGTGATGCCGTAGATGCCGTCCACCTGTCGCGTGTCCGTATAGGTGGTCGACTTGTTATCGAAGAGCTTGACGGCGTCCGCGGTGTGGGTGCTGCTCGGCTGGAGGTTGGGGCGAAGCACAGCAGCGGAGGCGAACCGGCTGTCGATCAGCCCGGTGTTGCTGGAGACAAATAGCCCGGATCCATCACTCGTGGCTTCCACGGGATCCGCGGCTTTACCATCAGGTGTAGTGAAGTTGAGGGCGAAGGTCAGCGATGCACCTTCTCCGCCTTGCAACGTCCTCCTTGCAGCCCATTTACCGGGTTCCTCGGCGGTCACTGTCGCCGGTTATCCTTGAATGACCACCGAGATGTTGGTGTTTTGCGCGGCGCCCGTGAACCTGAGCTCAGCTGTATCGCCGTCCACTACCCGTCCCACCACGGCGTTCGGAGAACCAAGGGTCACCGTGTCCATGGCACCCACCGTCTCGCGGCGTTCTCCCTCAATCCGCAGGTCAGCCACGCTCCACACGCGGCCCGCTGGCTGCACTCCTTCCAATTGGAACTTGAGAAAGCGGTAGGACTGGTTGCGCAGTTCCTGCTTGACGGGAAGGTATTCGAAGGCATAGTCTTGGCCAACGGTTTGTGTCTCAGTCAGCAGTGTCCAGTCGGCGCCGTTGCTGGAACCGTAAACACTGGTTCCGCGGGTGCGGTCCGGAAAGGTATCGCGGGCCAGGAAGCCGAACCTGTCAGCGCGGAGTCGGTACGACGTCCCTGCGTCAAAGACCACCGAAGGGCCGGGAAGGTCACCCCACGTTGTCTGGTTACTGCCATCGATCAATGAGCCCAGCGTTGAAGCCGATATCTGGCTCGAGGTCACCAGCTTGGTGAAGTCCAAGGACCCGTCCTGAAGTTTCGGGTTCAGTTCGGCCAGTTGTTGCACCGCCAGCCGTAGGCCCTCCAGCAACGCCGCGAATCCGGCAGCATCCGTAGAGCCCTTGCCTGCCACGGCAGCTTCCTTGGCCTTGGCAAGAGCAGCCCAACTGGACGAGGTATAGAGCGCCTGGTTCTGAACGCCGGAAAGCAGGTAATCGATGGCGTCTTGGCGGTTAGCAACAACACTGATGGTAATGTGCAGAGCCGTCGTGGTTTGGCCGTCGTTAGCCACGGCCAGGAATGCCGCCCCATCCGCTCCGGGCTGCGGCGTCCATGCCAGGCGCCCATCGGCCGCGAGGGAGGCATCCGTCGGGGCACCCTGCAGACTGAGCGAGGGGGCACCGCCAGAGTCCGTGACCACCAGGTTGCGGGAAAACTGTTCGCCGGCCACAGCAACCGTGCTCACTCCGGGGGCGTCCTTGAAGACAGGTGGGGTCAAGAGGCCATTTGCCTGGCTGAGAACGCCGCTGACGTCGATCTGGGGAGAGCCGTCCTTCGCACGGAGGAAAAGGATGTTCTCACCCACCCTGCTTGTAGGAATTTTGTTCGAATCCAGGTCGAGCCAAACGTAGGTCCATTCATCGGCGGTGTCGGGGAGGGCAATTTCCGCGAAAGCCGTCGAGCTTGCCGTCCTGGCGGCCTGCAGCGTGGCAGTCCCGCGCGTCCTCACTTTGATTCCGACGAGGGATGTCTTTGTTCTGTCCGACCACACCATTCGGCGCACGGCCAGAACCGCGTCGCCCTTGTGGGAATCCAACCGGGTGAACTCCTGGCCGTTGGTGGTCATTTGCCTGGCGTCCTTGCCGATCACTTTTCCGTACTGCGCGGTGGACATCTCGGCTGTCGCAGCCGGCGCAGGCACGCTCACGTTCTCTGTTGCCAGCTGGGCCGGCAACGCTACCCAGTAATCCGCGGGGTTAAAGTCCGATCCGCGCGGATTCCAAAAGTTCTCGATGCCGGCACCGTTGTAATACAGGGGCCCGTCCCGCTTCTCGTGAAGCTCGGCAACATACGGCGCTTCCCGTTCAACGTTCACACCTTCCACGTACTTGTACTGATAGTAGATCTCGCTCATCATGTCCCGGAGCCGTCCCCTGTAGGCCTGGGAAAGGGAGCTGGAGCCGCCAGAGGTGTCAATGAACGGCACTTCTTCACCCATCATGAACTGGACATATTTGTCAGCTCCCTTCAGCAGCCGATTTCCAAGGAAGCCGTAGGGGCTGACGGCGTCCGCGTCCTGGGATACTGTGCCGTGAACAGGGTCCAGGCGGGTGCCTTGATTGTTGATCATTCGCGAGATGGAACCGAGAAGGGTAATGTCGCCTTCGGCGTGAGCTTGGTCGCGGCCCATCTCGACGAGCTCCACAAAGTCATGGCCGAAGGGGTTGCGCGGATCGTCCGACTTGACTTCGCGCAGCAGTGCAGCGAGGCTGCCGTTGACGTCCCCGCCATTAATGGTGCCGTTGATTTCGTAGGTGGAATTTACGGAGAACCACTCAACCCGTTCGGCGTACAGCTGCGGATCATCTATGAAGATCGCTCCCGAGAGCATGCCGATCACGCCGTACAGGTGCTGGTTCCACAACCTGTTCTGCGAATAGAGGAACGTCCTTATGGTGGGCAGGACCATGTTGTCCTTGGCCCTCTGCTGGTCGCGCTCTGTCCACCTGAGATCGTAGCCATTGAGGTCAGAGTTGGCCGGCTGCGTTGAACGGATAATTTCGGCCGCGCTCACGAACTGATAGAGCGGCACACCCGTGTGGATGTGGGAGTCCGGAAAGTATTTGTATTTCGCGGGATCCATGCTGCTCCATGTCCGGAGAACGTGAAGCGCATTGGCCCGGTAGACCTCCTCACCGGTCATGACATACATGAGGGCCTGGGTGAGGGCTCCCAGGCTGTCCGTGTGCGCTTTTCCACGCATGGACGCTTGGTCGTAAGCATTGTTCAGTGGTGTGTCGTCAGTGGCGCCTTGGTTTCCAGCGACATAATCCCGGGACGCGTACTTGGTCTCCGACATCGCCTTGTAGTAGCTCGACCACGGTTCAACGCCGGCTTTGACCTGCTTCTGGGCGTTCTGTAGCTGGCTGGCAGTCATGCCCGCTCCAGGGTGCGTGAAACCGGCGGAACTGACGGTTTGTGTGATCTGGGGCAGAGCCACCTCAGTGCCCTCCACGGCGTCGGCAGATGCCGGCGTCAGTCCGGCGATCCCTATGAAAGCAGTCAATGTACCGGCAAGGACTCTAAGCAGTCCGGGAATGGAACCGGGTTTATGCCGGACAGTCGTTGAACCACGGGATCTTCCCGTGCCGCTGTCATCGTGAGGAAAGTGCTGCATTGCATATCTCCCTTTTTTGGTGGAAATGGTGGACCCTGGCCTCGATTCCCTGTGATGGGGACGCCTTTCAGCCACCCAGCAACCAGTCCGGAACCGATGAGGGTCCGGGCTGCGCTTCTGGGGCCGGATTGGTAGTCTTGGGCACCATTCGGGCGCGAGACGTCGCTTGGGGGTCCCATTGAGCGTGCGGCTGGAGTGATGCCAGGGCACAGGATCTATCGCGAAGCTGGCGTGCTCGGATATCAGAACCGACGGCCACCAACTTGGTGATCTACATCACTGATATCGATTTCATACTAAATCAATAAGGGCTCCTGTTTCAATGCCATCCGCCATTTTGAGTCCTCCGCGGTGAACGTCCCGGCAATGTTGGGATCAGTACCTGATACGTATGAGTCGGGCGCTGTTCTGCTCCGGAAGTTCTAGCTTCAGCTCCAGCCTGCCCTCGGGGCCTGGAACCAGGACCGCCACGCCTCCGGTCCGGGAGGGATACAGAACCTCCACGGTAGCCCTCGGCCCCACCTCGCCCGGGAGTCCTATGTGCCGCAACTGGCTTCCCGCTCTCCGGTAAACGGCAACCACCACCGAGCGTCCTTCCAGGAACGCGCCTTGAGCAACCCAGTCGTCACGCCAGGCCGGAAGGCCCAAGGGAAAGAACGGCCGGCTCTGCGGTATGGCACGGCGCAGACCTTTGTAGAGGGCAATGGCTTCTGCCACTACAGCCCGCTGACCAGGTTCAAGGGTGTCAATCCGTCCTGCAAGGTGGACCCTTGAAAGCATCGAGCTGATCATGGAGAAAGCCAGTTGCTCGTCACCCATGGACCCATCAACCGATGCCCAGACACCCGCCTGCTCCGGCGGCAAAGCCATGGGCGCCGCCGCCGAGATGGCCGGGATTTTGGCGTAGTCCTGCTGATCGGTCAGGGAGAGGATGGGAAAGGAAGAGCACGAGGCCCCGTCCAGGCGGGATCCGCCGGCCGCACACCCTTCAATGGTCAGCCCGGGGTGGCGATCCATGGTGGCAGAAACCCATGCGAGGAATGCCCTGTTGTGTTCCATCAGCCCCGAGCCGGCAGACCCGTTCAAGTCGGAACCGGCTCCAATGTCAATGTTGTAGTCGAGCTTGAGGTAGCCAAGACCGAAATCCTCCATCAACCGGTCCACCACTCGGTCCAAATGCGCCCGGGCCGCTGGATGACGCAGATCCAGCTGGTACCTGCCCCACTCCTGGACCCGCTGGCCCTTTCTGCTGAAGAACGCCGCATCCGGAAGGGACCGCGCTGTCCGGCTCCTGCTGCCAACAACTTCAGGCTCCAGCCAAAGACCCGGCTGCATGCCGGCGCGCCGGATTCTGTCGATCACTGAAGCAAGACCGCCGCCGGGGAATCTGTTCGAGGACGGCTCCCACTCACCTACAGAGTCCCACCAGCCGCCATTCTCGTCGTCGTACCAGCCGGCGTCGATACAAAAAACCTCCGCACCCAAAGCGGCCGCTGCTTCAATCAGCGGAATCTCCTTTTTGGTGGTGGGATCAGACATGAGGCAGTTCAAAAAATCGTTGTAAACAACCGGCAGGGCCGTGTTATCGGCGTGCGGCCGGCGCATGCGGCGCCGATAGGATGTCAGCTCCGCAGCTACCGCGTCAATGCCTCCCCGGGGCGCAATGGCGACGGCGGCAGGAACAGTTGTGAAGGACGACCCGGGTTCCAGGCGCACATCCCACTGGTGCTCTTCAAAGGTGGGCCCCGAAAGAACCAAAGCGACGTCGTTGTACCTGTCAGCCAGCTCGTAATGCCAAGCGCCATTGTGTTCTACCTGCCACGCCATCATGCGTCCGGTGGATACGTCTTCAAGTATTCCCATGGGCAACTGCTCCGATGTGGACCAGGCGCCGGTTGACGTGGCGGTGATCCGATTCTTCGAGCCCACTTGGTTGTACTGCACCATCCCCACATTGATCAGGCCACGGCTGGCGAGCGACCCTTTGGCCCAGCGAAACTCACCGGACCAGGGATTGAACGCGTGCCAAAGCTGCAGTTCCTCTTCCCAGTCCGTGCCGTTGCCCAGTCCTGAAATGGCAAACGACGAAACGTATTCCAGTTCCACTTGTGCTCCTGCGGCCTTGACCTCCGTCCATGTGCGGACTACGGCACCGGCTTCCGCCACCTCGTAATGAGCAATGGCGTGGATCCCGGAGCCTTCGTCGTTGGCATGGACTTCCAAACGCCGCACTCCATGGGCCTCCGATTCCCTGAATTCGAGCAACCGCAAGTCCTGGGACGTGAGCCCGTCCATGTGCCGCTTTCCCGCGGTTCCGTTCCTGCCTTGACCAGCTAGGGAGAGCTCAACCACGGGACGGGACGAACGCACCAGGTTGGCAAGCTGCAGCGGAGCATCATCTTTGTGGGTAATCGCGAGCAGGCGTGGCGCGATTGCCGGGCCGTGCAGGAAGTGAAGCTGGAGCAAGCCGTTGCCCCAGGTGAACATGGAGGTACCGGGATGCAGACCCTCCTCTTGTTCATCCGCTTGTTTAAAGGCCAGCGCTGCGGGCTCCGGGTGGGTGGCGGTCATGGGGGCGTTCTCCTGAGGTCAATGGGGACGCGGCCACAGGCTGTTCTGCACGGGCCACGTTGGTCGGCTCACTCTATGATATCGATATCAGACATGCAATGCCCTCTGCGGCTGCGTGTAACGAACGCCACAAGCCGCCCTTGCCAAGCGCTGCAAAGGCCCTTACTCTGATATCGATATCAGCTTCCAGCCAATCCCGTCGGACAGCGCCCACCGGGCGCCCAGGAAGCCATCTCTCCAAGGAGCATCATGAATGCAATGAAGCGTTTTATTACCGGAGCCGCGGCAGTCTCCCTCGCGGCTTCGCTGGCAGCATGCGGAGGCGGACCAGCCGCGACCCCGGCCGGCCCCTCAGCTGATCCAGGGGTGGAGGGAACGGATTCGCAGCCCGTTACCCTCAACTACTGGGGCTGGAAGAAAGGTACAGCGGACCAGGTCAAGCTGTTCAACGCGGCCCATAAGAACGTCCAAATCAAATACACAGAAGTCAAGGGCGGGTCGGACGCCCTAAACGGCCTGCGCAACGCCGCATCAGCAGGCAACGCGCCTGATCTTCAACAAGGTAACCAGGACTGGATGGTTCCGTTGGTGGC
Organism: Arthrobacter sp. R4; assembly: GCF_051365025.1. Lineage (NCBI taxonomy): Bacteria > Bacillati > Actinomycetota > Actinomycetes > Micrococcales > Micrococcaceae > Arthrobacter > Arthrobacter sp. R4. Next base: position 12,174 of record NZ_JBLWIJ010000041.1, on the reverse strand, counting down.
GGAGAAAGTGGCAGCCGATGTCACTCCCTGGCTCTCACCCAGCAAGGACAAGTTCCGCGAATCGGCCTATAAAGCTTCGCAGGTCAATGACCACAACTACGTCGTCCCTACGGAGCAGGCCCCCCAGTTCTTCGTCTACCAGAAGCCGATCTATGACGCAGCAAATCTCAGCGCACCCAAGACCATGGATGAATTCGTGGACCAGGGCAAGGTGCTGGCAGGGCAAGGACACAAAATAACCAACATGGCCGGCGAGGATCCCTCCACGTTGGTGAACTGGGCCTGGCAGGCCGGCGCCCAGTGGTACAAGGCCGATGGAGACACCTGGAAGATCAACTTCCTGGATAGGGCAACCATGGAGGCGGCTGACGTTACGCAAAAGTTGATCGACGAGGGCGCCATCTCAACCCAGACCTTTGCCGATTACGCCGCCGTGCAGCAGATGTATGACAAGGGAAACACGGCCACCCGGCACATCTGGACGTGGTCCACCAATGGCATGGTGAGTAATTTCAAGGAATCCTTCGGCAACTGGGCGGCAGCACCGATACCTGAATTCAGCACGGGAGGCAATGCCAACGTCAGCCCCATTGGGGGAATCTTCGTCACCGAGCAGTCCAAGTCCAAAAAGGCGGCGGCCGAAGCAGCAGTCTGGCTGGCTACAGAGAAGGAATCAGTAACCATTGCCGCAGACCCCATCAAGGGTGCTTCCTCGTTCCCCGTCATTGCGGACTCTGACTCGTACGTGAGCACGCTGCTCCCCGAGAAGCTCTTCGGCGCCAACCACGCCGAGGCCGTGAAGGTGGCTGTCGAAGCATCCAAGAACATCGCCCCGGACTGGACCTACGGGCCCAACTACACCGCCATGTACACCGAGCTGGCCGACGGATGGGCCAGGGTGATCACCAAACAACAGAAGGTCACGGACCTGCTCAAGCACATGCAGGAATGGACGATCAACGACCTGAAAAAGAAGGGAATCAACGCTGCCGACGGCTCCGTATAGCCAGGCGCAGGCGGGTGGCCGCAATGCAGGCCACCCGCCTTCCCTTCGAAATCAGCCACTAAGGAAGTAGCATGTCCTCTCTGACTCAACGGGCCGGGCGTCCCACACAAGCACCGTCCAAATCCAACCGACTCGGCTGGCGGACTCTTCTCGCCGCCAAGGGTGCAGCCTTCACGTTGCCTTTCGCCGCAGGTTTCGTTGTCCTGTTCATCCTGCCCCTCGGATATGCAGTGTTCCAAAGCCTCTACAGCGTGAAGTCGTCCGGCCTGGGACTCTCAGGTAATACGACGGTCTTTGTGGGGTTGGACAACTTCATTACCGCCGCAACCGATCCCAGGTTTTGGGAGTCCATGGGACGCGTTGCGGTGTTCGCGTGCGTTCAGGTTCCCATCAAACTCGCTTTGTCCCTCATGCTCGCGCTCGGTCTGGACTACCTCAAAGGAAGGGTGGTAGCCGGTCTCCGCATCGGCCTTTTGATCCCCTATATGATTCCCGGCGTGGTGGGCACCCTGGTGTGGATCTATCTCTACTCCCCCGAAATTGGGCCGCTCACGGAATTCGGCAAATTTTTCTCCCTCAACTGGAACTTCCTCTCTGATGCCATGATGTGGCCGTCCATTGGCAACTTGCTCACCTGGGACAGCATTGGGTTCAACATGCTGATCATCTATGCGTCCTTGCAGGCAATCAGCCCTGAACTCTTCGAAGCTGCCCGGCTCGATGGCGCTGGCGAGGCGCGAATCGCTTTGTCGATCAAGGTTCCTTTTGTCCGCAGCGCTTTGGTGCTGACCGGCATGTTGTCCATCATCGGACTTCTTCAGATCTTCGCTGAACCCTTGCTCTTCAGGTCGTTCGTCCCGGAGGTGGTCACCAAGGACTACACCCCCACGCTGATGATCTTCAACCAAGCCTTTGATTCCAACAACTACAACTACGCCGCCGCGTTGTCGCTGATCTTCGCCGTCGTCATTGCCGGGGCGTCGTTCCTTTACTACAAATTCACCAACAAGCCGGAAGCCTGACGTCATGAGCACCACAAACTCAATTCCCACAAATGTGGCTCCGGAAGACAACGCGGTCCTGTCAACCACTGTGGTCCGCAGCCCGGAAATCCCCGCCGGAAAGCGCGAAGAGACGCTGTCAAGGATTCGCCGCCGGGGCGGCACCCGCCCGGCGTTGCCCGTAGGCGCCAAGCAAAACAGGTCATCCCAGCTTCTGGTCCTGGTTGGCATGGGCCTGGCCGTCATCTATTCCGCCGGCCCTATCTGGTGGCTGATCGTCGCATCCACCAAAGGTCAATCCGATCTCTACGGCGCCAAGGGCCTCGAATCGTTGTGGTTTGCGGACTTCAACCTCTGGGAAAATCTGCAGCAAATATTCGTTTACGACGACGGCTACTACTTCCGCTGGATGCTCAACTCGGTGCTGTACGCGGGTGTCGGCTCATTTGTTGCGATGTTGATTTCCCTCGCCGCAGGATATGGCCTGGCCCGGTACGAATTCCGCGGCAAAAAGGTGGTCTTCGGTGCGGTGGTTGCATCCTTCCTGCTGCCCTCGGCCCTCCTGACCATCCCGCTCTATCTTCAGTTTTCCTCGTGGGGGCTGGTCGGGACCCCATGGGCCGTCCTTATTCCCTCGTTCATCAGCCCCTTCAGCGTCTATCTGGCCAAGGTCTACATTGAGGGAGCAATCCCGGCAGAACTCCTGGAAGCGGCACGAATAGATGGCGCAGGCGAGTTCAGGATCTTCGTCCAGGTTGTCATGAGGCTGATGACCACCGGCGCCGCCACCATTTTTCTGCTTGCCTTCGTGGGCAACTGGAATAGCTTCTTCATGCCTTTGACTATGCTGGGCACCTCGGGCAAGGAGAACTGGCCGCTGGCATTGGGTCTGTACAACTGGGCAGGAAAGCGGACATTGGCGGGGGAAACCGTGGACGGCACCAGCATGCTCATTCTCGGATCGCTGCTCGCCATTGTTCCTTTGGCGATCTTCATGGTCGCCATGCAGCGTTTCTGGAAGTCAGGCGTAACACTTGGCGCGGTGAAGTAAATGACGAGCAGCAAGAAACCGCGCACGATGGCCGTCATGTCACCGTCCGGGCTCTTTGATCAACTCTTCTCCCTGGAAGCCCAAGCCAAGTGGCACGCCACGGCTGAACACGCGAGGTACGTTTTTGAGGACTTCGAGTCACCGACCGCACGTCGGATCCTGGCAGAGACAGAGGTACTCATCACTGGATGGGGATGCCCGCCGCTCACCCATGAAACCCTTGGCATGGCGCCGCATTTGAAAGCTGTCATCCACGCTGGCGGGGTCATCTCGGACAAGATGCCACCGCTTCCGCGCGGCCGGGACATCAAGGCCTCCAACGCCGGCGAAGTCAACGGCATGCCGGTAGCGGAGTATACCGTTGCCATGATTCTCCTTGCCAACAAGCAGGCCTTCAGCGCGGCCAGGCTGTACCAGGAACAGAGGAGATTCATCGACCGTGAGCAGGAGTTTCCCACCGCGGGGAACTACCGAAAGGTCATCGGACTGATCGGGGCATCACGCATCGGCCGGATGACGGCCAAACTATTGCAGCCTTTCGAGTTCGAGGTATGGCTCTACGATCCGTACCTCGCTCCGGAGGAAGCGAGCGAACTAGGCGTGAAACTTGTCTCCCTTATTGAGCTCATGGCTGCAAGTGATGTGGTGTCCATCCATGTTCCTGTGACACCGGAAACAACGGGGATGATTGGAGCCGCCGAGTTGGCAGCAATGCGGGCCGGGGCAACGCTTATCAACACTGCACGGGGTGAGATCCTGGACCAGGATGCCCTCGAGACAGAGTTGATTTCCGGGCGTATCCACGCCATTCTCGATGTGGCTGTACCGGACGTCCTTCCCGCCGAACACGTTCTTTACGAACTGCCGAATGTTGTCCTGACTCCACACATAGCCGGCTCAATGGGAACCGAGCTGCAGAGGATGGGCGACCACGTGGTGGCCGAACTGGAGCGGTACGCCGCAGGCTTGCCCTTTACCCACCCCGAGCATCTGGCGACTGCCCAAGCCGGCGAGCACCTGGAGCCGATAGCATGACCACCCTCATCAACCCGGTTCTGCCGGGTTTCCCCCTATCCCTCCCTCATCAGGGTGGGTGACTGGTACTACTTGGCGAACAGCTCGTTCAAATGGTTTCCTGCTGTCCCTATCCACCGGTTAAGGGACCTGCGCACTTGGGAGTCTGCAGGTTCCTTTGACGGTCATGCGGAGGCACTTGGGCTCCTGGGCATCCAGGACCCGGCGGGGTGTGGGCTCCTTCCGTGAGCTGGACCAACGGAACGTTCTGGTTGGGCTTTAGGGTCGTCACAGGATTTGGTGGCCCCCATAAGGACATGGACACATATGTGACCAGGCCCCCGAGGTATCGGGTCAATGGGCGCCGCCGGCCAGGGTCACCACGACCGGACGTGGGAAGTTCGCCGGCATCAACCTCCAGGAACTGGATTCAGAAGGCGCCTCCACCATCTCAGAGCCCCGAATCATCCACCGGCGCGAGGAACTCGTTGAAGGCCACGAGGAGATCGTTGTGAGTCAGGACGGAACCCTCTTTCTGGCCCACCTCGCCAGCCGTTGATTGGAGAAGGACCACGCCAACATTCCATCCTGGGTAGGGAGACCTGTATGCAACGCCTAGCAAGAACAGAAGATCAAGGCTGCGCGGTGGCACCAGCACGGCAGCCTCCGTGACCAATCTCTGGTGGCCCGCAGGCTCACTTCGACATCCCTGGACGCCAGCGTGCTCATCGAGGCGAACCCCAGGAACTACAGCCAAAGCGCCGTCTGATTTTCTGCTACAACACTGACAACTACTTCTACCTCCGGGGACGGACCAGAAGCGCTTATGGTCCCACCTTGAACAGCCTCAACCTCCGTGATGACCACAGGGACAACTGCGTTTCACGGGAGCTTTTGTGGGAGTCGCGGTCCAGGATCTATGGGACCCCAAATTCACTGCCGACTTCCGTGGCTTCACCTACTGCCCGCTGGACTCGGTCCGCCGCCAGTGACTTCGAAGCACGATGGAGAAACCCCTTCAAGTGCCCTGCGTGTTGGTGGTTTCCCGCTGAAACCGATTGCGGAAGGCTACTATTGAGCTGTCGCTTCCCCTGTCAAAAGGGGGGGGACGGAAGATGCCCGCGACGTGAACCGAACTGTAGCTGAGGACAACCATGAGGACATCACCGACTCCGCGTCAACCAGTCATTGCTGATGTAGCGCGGTTGGCTGGAGTCTCCGTTCCCACGGTCTCGAGGGTACTCACCGGCAACATTCCCGTCAGCGATGAGAAACGCCAGCGCGTCGAGGCCGCTATCGAGGAGCTGAACTACCGCCCCAGTTCCTTGGCGCGGGCGCTCAAAAGCGGCCAGCGGACCATGGTCGCCATCTTCGCCGCAAGCACCTCCACTTACGGGTACGCCAACACTGTCGCAGGCATTGAGGAAGTAGCCCAGGCCGAAGGGTTCTCTGTGGTGGTTTCCGTGGTCAAGTCCGCCGAGCCATCAGATGTTAGGGCGGCCATGGAGGTGGCACTGCAGCAACAGCTCGCGGGCATTATTGTTTTGGATTTTGATCCTTCAGCCGCCGAGGTACTGAAGCAGCTCCCGGAGAACATTCCAGTGGTGGCAGCCTCGGGTTTCTCTTCCGGCCAGCCTGGTTTTCCATATGCGTACTTGGACGAATATGCTGCGGGCCGGGAAGCCACCGAGCATCTCCTAGGCCTTGGGCACCCCATGGTTCACCACCTCGGCCTGTACCCTCTCACGCAGTTCTCCGGACGGTACCAAGGCTGGTTCGACGCTCAAATGGAGGCCGGAATCACTCCTCCGCCCGTCCTGGAAGCTTCCAGGGAACTACGGTCCGGATACGAGCAAGGACTCAAGATCGCCACTTCACCGGATATCACGGCAGTCTTTTGCTCGAATGATGGCCTGGCCATTGCAGCGCTGCGTGCCCTGTCCGAGAAAGGCATCAGGGTTCCCCAGGATGTGTCAATTATCGGCTGGGACAACCAGCCCTTCAGCGAATTCACCAGGCCGGCCCTGTCTACTGTGGCTCCTGACTTCAAAGATCTGGGTTCCCGTGCATTCCGCCTGCTGCACCGCCTCGTCAATCGGGAGCAGGACGTAAGCGATTCAGTAGCCGCACCTTTGTTGCTTCAGCGTGAATCGACCGCGATGCATTCATCACGTTCGGCACGGAGAGTCGGGTAGCACATAACACGTGCGGCATCGGGCCCTGATCCAGCCTCTGCAGCAAGAGGTCGCTGCGACGTTGTGCACGACCTCGTCGGGGATGTTCCAGTCACCGCGGCACTGTGCTTCATCGAAGCAGACTGGCCGCTGATCGGGGGCGCGTTCTCGACTCGAGGCGCTCACGTGCTCTGGCCGACACGGCTAGCCAATTGCTTACAGAGTAAACAGGCGGCGACGTTGATGTGGCCAGGATGCGTGAGTTCATAGCCTCGCGATTCAAACCTGCATGACATCAGGAGCCGACGTTCGAAGCTGCTCGGGAAGCACCTTGGAGGATCGGCTATGGCACAAGGGGTGACATTTGTCGCTGCCAAAATGCGCCATCTATCGCTGCGATTCACGCCCCGTCCACCGGACTGACTCATTCTTCTTGGAGTGGTGTCTTGAAAAGCTTTTCAAGACACCACTCCAAATAGTCCCACTACTTCTTTCCTGCTGCTGACCCTCGGGCGGTACCTACAGCCGGACAAGGACGGGCACGTAGTCGCCCGTGCCATCATCCCTGCGCTTAACAAGGCGGGCGGTGTGCCCGAGACCGAGGTGGAAGCCGCGACGTTCCCCCTCCGTGTGGTCCGCGCTTGCGCTGCGGCCTGCGGTTTTTCCTTGATTGAAGGGTCATGGGTCAAAATGAACGACGATGCTGGTGTCGCCGGAGACGGATGCGACGACGGAGGCGGCCAGGTCCCGTAGTTTCAGGTGTCTGGTACTGGCAGCGCGGAGGAGAATCTTGAAAGCGGTGTCGTGGTCGCAGCGGTTTTGGCTCATCACCACTCCTAGTGCCGAATCAATGACCGTTCTATGTTCAAGTGCTGCGTACAAGTCGCGTACGGTTTCCGTAAGCTTGGTGATTCCCAGGGCGGAGCGGAGCATCCTTGAGGCCTGCTCGGCGAATGCCTCAGCGGCATAGATGTCGTTACGAGAGAACGCATCTGATGTGACTGCGGTTAGGCTCATGACCGCCTGGTTTGGGCCTTCCACTTCCAGGGGGATGCTCAGGCAAGATCTGATACTTGCTTCGGTGGCGAATCTGGCAAGGCGGGGCCAGCGGTCATCGCCGGTCAAGTCGGAGGAATGGACCGTGCGTTGCTCGGTCATGGCTGTCAGGTTTGGACCTTGTTTGAGGTAGTCCTCCAATTGGTCCAGTGACCGGGCCAAGGGTCCACTCGATGCCTTTATTGGATGCTTTTTCGGGCGGCTGATTGTTATGCAGCACGCGGCGTCGGGGCTATCGCAGTTCACCGTGTCTGCGGCGACGGCAATGAGGCTTTCCAGGAAATCCTCGAGTTTTCCGTCGTTCAGAATGAGGTCCTCCAGTTCCATAGCCAAATCCGGTTCCGGTATGGACGCGGTCATGGTCGTGGTCTTTCTGCAGTAGTCATGGATCAGGCCAGTACCGGCGCATTCACGGACTTCGCTGATTGCGTCTGCGGCAGCGCGTTTGTCGCCGAATGGTCCTGAAACGGCGAGGACGCTGCCGTCGGGCGCGAGGAGTTGGAAACGTATGTGGAACTGATCATCGGTGAACAGTTCGAAATGTCCGGCCATGATGGCCATCCTCCCTGCCGGGTCAAGATCGGGGTCCTGAGCTGCCGGCGGGTAGAAATTATGATTTGGTAGGCGCGGGGCCAGAGGTGAGTCAGATCCCGCTACTTCGCTGCTTCCATCATCTGGCGGGGTGTCCGTGTCTGAACAATTGATGGCGTGTCTTTGTAGGCGGCCTCGTCGGGGAGCGATGATGTAGGCGGGTGGCGGCGGTTCGCAGTTGCGCGATACGGATTGTGCCGGTGATTGCCACGAGGAATCCGCCGATGACCGCAGCGATGGAAAGGGCGATGCCAAGGGGCACCGAGCCCACGAGCCCGAAGTACTGCACGTGCACCTGTTCTTGGTTTTGCAGGATGAAGGCAATCAGGAGTCCCAGCAATACAAGGACAGCGACGGTGGCCGCCCAAACAAGGGCAGCCCGGGTGGTGTGCGGCGGCCCTCCAGTGGGGCTGTTGGAGGGCGTACGTGACCCGATCGCCGGTTGCCGTGCAGGCGGTGGAGGGATGGACGTTCGAGGAGTTAGCGGATTTGTTTGCATGGTGCCACCTTCCTTTCAGGTTTCATGGCGTGTCTCCTCTGGCCCTGTTTGAAGTCCGATGCCTTTGGTGAACCAGTGGGCCCCGGCCATCATCAACAGGAAGCCGACCGCGCCGACAATGATGAGTTCTGTTGCGATGCCTACTATGACGAGGGAGAATGCGCCTACCAGCGTAAGGACTCCACGGACCATAGTGGCGGACTCCCGAGGGTGCTCGCCGGACGCACCGTTCTGCAGCGCCCTGTCCAGGTCCGGGTCAGTGGAAACCAGCTCCTGTTCGAGCATTTCAAGGCGTTTGCGTTCTTCCTCTGACAGTGCCATGGACTCCTCGCTAACTTAAAAGATCATGCCGGTGGGATCAACGTTGGACACTTGGATAGTCAAGTGATGTTGCGGTGCCCCCTGCATGGCTATTCGCGGTGTCCGGCAACAACCCGCCGCAGGTCGCTCCTGCGGATTAGGCGCGTCGTTGATCGAAGCTGAATCCACATGCGCACCGGTACGTGAGCGGGCTGCCGTCGTTCTTTGTTGAGGTTCGATCGTCCGGCGGGGCCGGATGAGCGATGATCAGTTGCATTTCCTCACCGCAGTGGATGTGTGAGCTCAGCATCCGGCGCAGTTCCGGATCCTCTGATGGCCTGCCCGGTAGGGCACTTCCCAGCTGTTCCTGTTGCCAGGACCGACGGGCTGCTTGCGGGTTCTGTCGCTGGGTCATTTTGCCGCTCCCTTGCCTTAGCCCAGCGAGGCAAGGAGTTCGGCGCAGGCGTGCTCACAGTGCCGGCAGGCTTCGGCGCACATCTCGCAGTGGCGGTGCATCGAGGCGTGCTGCGCGCATTCCTCGGCACAGGCCCTGCAGGCGCTGCGGCACGTTTCGAGCACTGAACGGGTGAGCTCAGCCTTGTCGCCGGTATGGCGGGAGAGGATCTTGCCCGCGGCCGCGCAGATGTCTACGCAGTCAAGGTTGGTGCGGATGCATTGTGTGAGCTCGGCAACCATGTCCTCACTCAGGCAGGCGTCGGCGCAGGCGGTGCAGGTTTGCGCGCAGTCAAAACATGCCTGGATGCATTCGGCGAGCTTGGTCCTGTTGATGCTTCCCAAGTCCTTGGGGTAGACGTCCAGCATGGAGTTTACGTGTGTCATTACAATCTCTTTCCAGGGGTAAACAGCAGGGGTTGATGAGGTTGAACGGCGGACCGTTCTACGTCCTGCTGATGGAAAGCTCGACCACGGTAAGCGCGGGCAGGCCAGGCTCCGGAGGCTCTGCGCCGTTGAGCAGCGCGTCGCCGGGCTGCTGGTAATTCACGGATGGCGGGTCCAAGGCGCCGGTCCTCATCGGGACTGGTTCGCCGCGGGGCGCATGGCGCCGTTGGCAGCAGTCCCTTTCGACTTCTTCAGTCCCAGATGATGGCGCGGCGTGGTGTGTGGCGCCCGTTGACTGCGAGGTCGATACTGAAGGATCCGCGGCGGGATTGGCTGCTAGTTCCGCTGGCGGCGGCAATTCCTGGGGACCCAGGTCGTCCGCTGTCTGAACCGGGCCGCATCCGGGAACGATGGCGTACCGGCTGCCGGAGGTATAGGAAGCGGCTCCCGTGAGGAGAAGGGTCAGAAGAAGCCACACGAATAAGCTCCGCAGCGAAACTGGGCAGCGAAGCATTCGTGGTGAGGACCAGTTCAGCGCGGCCATCTCCGAATCCCGGTATGTGCCATATAAACAGCTTAGCTACGGGCGCTCATCGGATGGTCACGCATGTATCACTTTTAGGCTTCAACTTGAGTGGCCCTATGGCTGAAGGATCCAGTGAGCACCGCTGAGTCGCGTCGTCCCGTGATCCACTGCCCCTTTCATTCGTGGCCGTTCATGCCTGCGCGAGTCCTTGCGAATCTGCCTTTTTCAGTAAGCGTCGCAGCTCCGGGGCGGAATAATCCGCAGCGAGGATAGCGAGACGCATCTGCTCCAGATGGTCCAGGGTCTCCTCACGGTACTCGCCCCTAGGGTCGCACCAGGCCACCTCGTGAAGGAGCCCAAGGAGACGGTCCGCAACGGCAGGGTCACGGGCTCCGTATTTCCTGGGCTGATCCATGGCCATGTCAAGCAAGTCCCGCAGCGTGGGGAGGGACAACACCACCCTGATGCGCCCGTCATCGTCAGTGAGATGCTCCGGCCCGGGATTCCTTTCCGCCAGCCGGCACAGGAGGTCTGAGAGGTGGCCAATGACGTGAACTGCGGTGGTGGGGTCGTTAATGCCTGGCGAAAGGGCACGTACGGCAACATCCACCAGCTGCCGGAAACCGAACCCCACGTCCTGGACGTTGGTGCGTTCAAAACCTGTTGCCAGTGCCGCATTCACCTCATGGGTCAACTTCTCTCGGGTTTCCGCTCCAAGTATTACTCCCCTTTCCACGGCCCAGGCAGTGGCGAAGGGAACTCCCACCACCAGGGAACTGCCCGGTGGCACGTCCAACCGCACCACCGCCCCGTATTTCTTGACAGCGTGGAGGAGCGCGTCTTTATCAACGGAGGTCAAAAATCCTGAGGAGTAGGAATTGATGGGAACGCCACTGGCAGGGACGGGACCCGGTCCAGCCGCTGGCCGGTCTTCGGCAAAGACCCGGTCGATGGTTTCCTGCGCTTCCAGATTGACCCGGCGCATCATGGTTTCCACCCGGATCTCCCGTGCCAAATGCGCCAGGAAGAGCACCAGGCCGACCACGCTGGCGATGGCCAGCGCAAACGCGGCAGTGACCGAGATTTCCGGTACGAAGGCGGCGTTACCATTGCTCTCGTCGCGGACGCTCCGGAGGACCGTAAGCGCAAAGGCGAAGGCCGCCAGAAAGAGGGCAAGTGTTCCGTGGACGAACCGGTCAGAAGTGAAGGTCCGTAAAAGCCGAGGCGAAAACTGACTGCTGGCCAGCTGCAGCGTGACCACCGTAAGCGAGAAGGTCAGGGACGTGACCGTGATGAGGGATCCCGAGATGGCCTGCAGGATGGAGCGGGCAGCTTCCGGACCTCCACTGAAAAGAAAAACTCCGACGTTTTCCGGGAGCTCGCCGTCAACAGCTGAATCCAAGGCAGGCAGCGCCACTCCCAGCACCACGGCCAGTGCCACCGCCAAGGCAGGAAGCGGCCATAACTGGGTCCGCAGCGAGTCAAGCACGTGCGCCGCTCGGCCGTTCATCACCAGCACTCCGTCTGGAGCGAGAGTGCTTCAATCATGAGCTCCTGCTTTCCTGACCCGGCCCGGTGCGCTGCGGCCGCCGTCCTACTGCCCATTGGTGCACCTAACCGAAGGGGAAATACTAAGCGTACTGTCAGTGACGGTGTCCCTGTCCTTGATATTGCCGATTTCTCTATCGAAGGAGCATGAAGCGTATGTGGTTTGATTCCTGGCCGGAGATTCTCCGTATCCTGACCATCGGCTCAGTGTCCTAGGTGTACTGCCCAGGGACGTTGGTTGGGTGAATGTGATGACTCGCTGGAGTCGTTGACTCATGGGTGAGGACCTCCGGTTGCACAGTGGAGTTGCTTAGACAACCGCTGAGGCGACCAGGAGGTCCTCATGTCCCACGCTAATGCCGCTTTGACTCCGCGCCAACGGTTACGCCTCGCGCGTCTCGTCGTTGACCAGGGATGGCCGGTGTCCCGGGCTGCCGAGCAGTTCAATTGCTCCTGGGTTACGGCCAGACGCTGGGCTGAACGCTATGCCGCGATGGGCGAGTCGGGCATGACCGACAGGTCCTCGCGCCCGCACCAGGTGGTGAACCGGACCCCGCAGCAACTCGTT
>NZ_JBLWIJ010000040.1:0-6479 GCF_051365025.1 Arthrobacter sp. R4 | reverse complement strand
CCTCCGCGAGGAACGTCGTCGGCGGGTAGTGCAGGTCCATCGCGACCGTCAGTTCGCCCTTGTCCTTATAGGACTGCGGCAAAAGTGCCACGGCAGCAGCATCAGGCTGGATGCCTTCCGAAATATCGGTGGTGTTGTTGGTCTTTGACTCAGATCCCGGAGCGCTGGTGGCCGCGCCGCCACAGGCGCTCAGGGCGAATACAACGGCGATCCCTGCGGCTGCCGTCTGGATTTTGTTGATGGTCTTCATCGTGCTTCCCTTCGAATGGTTTCAGCAGAGGTGCTCTGCTGAGATGGGGGCAGGCTTTGGTGTTGCTCCATGCGGGTTGTGATCAGGATCTCGTTCCGCATCTACAGCAATGCAACCGGTCAGATCGCAGATTGTCAACAATTGACGATAAATAAATCGAGTATTTTTTTGTCGCTCCCTTGTTGCGAAAGAATCTCACTAACAAACTGTTGACAATCTACAATCATCGGATCTACAGTCGAGAAAGAGCGGGAATAGAGCCTTTTGGCGAACCCAGGAACCCGCTGGCGCAGACCACAGGAAGGCGGCAGGCCACACATCCGGGCCTCCCGTTCAAGACGCAACAGAACGGACGAATCATGGCAGCTACGAATAACCGGCCGAAGTACATCTCCTTTGATATCTACGGCACGCTCATCAACTTCGATATCGATCCCACCACCCGCCGCCTGCTGGATGGCCGCATCTCTGAAGAGCAGTGGCCAACCTTCAAGAAGCAGTTCCGCGGATACCGGTTCGACGAGGTCCTTGGCGATTACAAGCCTTACGAGGCGATCCTTCAGGATTCCTTTGACCGCGTGTGCAAGCGGTGGGGCATTGGGCCGACCCCTGGTGCCGGTGCCGAGTTCGCTGAGGCAGTACGCGGCTGGGTTGCGCACGAGGACGTGCCGGCTCCGCTGAAGCTCATGGGCGATAACTACCAGCTGGTGGCGCTGTCCAACGCAGACGACAGCTTCCTGGACATCAGCATTCCCAAGCTCGGGGCCGACTTCCACGCCGTGTTCACCGCCGAGCAGGCCCAGGCCTACAAGCCGCGCTACCAGGCCTTCGAGTACATGCTGGACACCCTGAACGCGAAGCCGGAGGACTTCCTTCACGTCTCCTCGCACACCCGGTACGACATGCACCCGATGCACGACATGGGCTTCCGGAACCTCTGGATGCTGGACCGTGGCTATGACCCCATTGGCGAGGGCTACGACCTCACCACTGCTAAGTCCCTGGACGAGATCAACAAGCACCTCGGTCTATAACCGATTTCGAGGCGAAAGGTCAAACCGTGAAACTCATTCCTTACTGGCTGGACACAGCCCAAGCATCCGGAGACTACCGGCAGACTCCGGTACCGGAAAACGTCGATGTGGCAATCATCGGCGCCGGATTTACGGGGCTGTCCGCGGCCCTGGAATTTGCCAAGCAAGGCGCCACCGTTGCCGTTTTCGAAACCCACACCGTGGGGTGGGGCGCATCCGGCCGCAACGGGGGAATGGCGACAACCGGGTTGGCCATCAGCTTCAGCACCGCGGTCAAGCGCTACGGCGCCACCCGTGCCGTGGAGATGTTCCAGGAATACAACGATGCCATCGACACCATCGAGAAGCTGGTGCATGACAATGGCATCGACTGTGATTACAACCGGTTTGGAAAGCTCTCGCTGGCCTTCCACAAGTCCCACTATGAGGGCTTCCTGAAGTCGCAGGAGAAGCTGGCCAACCTGGCGGACCATCACGTCACCGTGATCCCGAAGTCCGAGATCCACAGCGAAATCGGCACGGACTTCTACCAGGGCGCAATGGTTGACCCGCTGGGAGCGGGTCTGCACGTTGGCAAGTTCGTGCATGGCCTGGCCGGGGCCGCCGTTGCCGCCGGGGCTGATATCTGCGAGAACGCGGCAGTAACCGAGCTGAAAAAGGTCTCGGGCACCGTGCATGACGTGCACACCACCCGGGGCATCACCAGGGCCAAGCAGGTCCTGGTCGCCACCAGCGGTTACACCGGCAACATCACGCCGTGGATGCAGCGCAGGGTCATTCCGGTGGGCAGCTTCATCATTGTCACTGACCCGCTGCCCGAAGACGTGGTCAACCGGATACTGCCCAACCGCCGTCAGGCCTCGGACAGCAAGATGCTGACCTACTACTTCCGGATTACCCCGGACAACAGGCTTCTCTTCGGCGGCCGAGCGCGTTTTGCGCTGTCCAGCCCCGACTCGGACGTCAAGAGCGCCGAAATCCTGCGCAAGGCCATGCTCGAGCTCTTCCCCTACCTCTCCAATGCCAAGGTGGACTACATCTGGGGTGGCCTGGTGGACCTTTCCATGGACCAGATGGTCCACGCCGGCGTCCACGACGGACTCTACTACTCCCTCTGCTACAGCGGACACGGCGTGCAGATGGCCGCCCACATGGGCAAGAGGATGGCCCACTACATGGCCGGGGACAAGTCCGCCAACGTTTGGGAAGACCTGAAGAATCCGCCCGTGCCGGGCCACTTCGGTCCACCGTGGTTCCTGCCCTTCATCGGCGCAGCGGCAAAAATCATCGACCGGGTCAAATAGGCAGGGTAAGGGTTCCTATGCTTTCATCAACGACCGCGCCTCAAGCGCGCCCAAAAACAGCTGAGGAAACAGGGTACGGCCGCGTCAACGTGGCCAGCCTTCCTGGCGGTGCCTTTTTCGAAGGCCAGTGGCAAACCACTGATATGACCATGGAAATACGGGATCCCGAAGATGGCATCCTGCTTGGCCGGGTCTGCATTTCAACACCGCAGGACGTGCGGCGCGGGATCGCGCACATCCACCGCCACCTCCAGACTGACGAATGGCCGCTGCGTTCACGCCGCGTGGCGCTGGAGAATGCGGTGCAGCTTCTGGGCGAGCAGTCCGAGCGGTTCTCGAAGATCATTGCGGCGGAAAGCAGCAAGACGATCGTCGAGGCGGAGCGTGAGGTGCGGCGTTGCATGGAAACCCTCCGGCTTTCCGCCGCCGCTTCGACCGAGCTCACCGGGGAAACGCTGGGCTTTGATGACAGCATGGCCGGGGGAAACAAGATCGGCTGGTACAGCCGTAAGCCGGTGGGGATCGTCGCGGCGATCACCCCCTTCAATGATCCGCTGAACCTGGTGGCACACAAACTGGGCCCGGCCCTCATTGGAGGCAACGGCGTCGTGCTTAAGCCTTCGGGCCGCACGCCGCTGTCCGGGCTGGCACTGGTCCAGCTGCTGCTTGAAGCGGGTGTCCCGTCGGGCCGCATTGCGGCGATCGTTTCCGGTCCGGGCGTTTCTGAAGCGCTGGTGACGGATCCGCAGGTGGATCTGATCTCCTTCACCGGAGGTCCCCGGACTGCGGACCGCATTGCCGCCGCAGCAGGCGCCAAGAAGATCATCTCGGAACTCGGCGGCAACAATGCCACGATTGTCTGCCCGGATGCTGACGCTGCCCACGCAGCCAAGGCGATTGTGGCCGGAGCGTTCGGCGTTGCAGGCCAGAACTGCCTGTCCGTGCAGCGCGTCTACGTACATATCTCGCTGTTCGAGCAGGTCCTCGGACTTGTCATCGACGGTACCAAGGCGCTCAGGACAGGGTCGAAGCTCGACCGGAACACCGACGTCGGTCCTCTTATTTCAGAGGATGAGGCCCGTCGGGTCGAGGAATGGGTGGAGGAGGCAAAAGCTGCCGGGGCCACCGTACACACCGGTGGCAAACGAAGGAGCGCCTACTACGAACCCACGGTCCTGACCGATGTACCTTCGAAATGCCGGGTGATCCGGGAGGAAGTGTTCGGGCCGGTGGTCAGCATCATGCCGTTCATTGAAGCCCAGGACGCCATTTATGCAGCGAATAATTCCGAATTCGGTCTCCAGGCGGGTGTCTTCACCCAATCCATCGACCTTGCGATGGCCATCGCCGACCGGTTGCACGTCGGCGCCGTGGTCATCAATGAGACCAGCGACGTCCGTATTGATTCAATGCCGTTCGGCGGATTCAAGAAGTCAGGCGTAGGGCGCGAAGGCGTCAAGTACGCCGTCCTGGAGATGACTGAACCCAAGAGCACCATCATCAACCTCGGAGAGCCGGCCCGCCGGCAACAACCGGGCTGGCTGACAGAACGGACACCATGACCAGGCACAGCATCGCAGTAATTGCCGGTGATGGCATCGGGAATGAAGTTGTTCCTGCTGCCATCGAATGCCTCGAGCGGATCGCAGCGGTCCATTCCCTGAACCTGGAGTTTACGTACTTCGGGTGGGGATCTGACTACTACGGCCGCCATGGACGCATGATGCCCGTTGACGGACTCGAACAGCTTGCCAGACATGACGCCATCTTCCTCGGCGCAGTCGGTTCACCGGACGTCTCCGATGCTGAGTCCCTCTGGGGGTTGCTCATCCCCATCCGGCGTGAATTCCAGCAGTACATCAACCTGCGTCCGGTCAAAACGCTCGACGGCGTCGCATCACCTCTTGCGGCAAAGCATCCGATCGACTTGCTCATCGTCCGGGAAAACAACGAAGGCGAGTATTCGGAGGTCGGCGGCCGGATGTACCGCGGGTTGCCGCACGAGAGCGCGGTGCAGGAGAGTGTGTTTACCCGGCTGGGAGTTTCGCGGGCAGCACATTTCGCATCGGTTTTGGCGGCATCCCGCCGCGGGCACCTGACGTCCGCCACTAAGAGCAACGGCATTGTGCACACCATGCCCTTCTGGGACGAGATCGTCGAGGAGACGGTGCGTGGATATCCCGGCGTGACCCTGACCAGCGAACTGGTGGATGCCCTGGCCGCGCACCTGGTCCTGAAGCCCTGGACCTTCGACGTCATTGTGGCGTCCAACCTCTTCGGCGACATCCTCTCGGACCTGGGCAGTTCGGTGACGGGCTCCATCGGCCTGGCTCCCAGCGCCAACCTGAACCCTGAGGGCAACTTCCCGTCCCTCTTCGAACCGGTCCACGGTTCCGCCCCGGACATCGCCGGCAAGGGCCTGGCAAACCCGGTAGGCCAGATCTGGTCCGGTGCAATGATGCTGGAGCACCTCGGCCACCCGGAAGCGGCAGCCCACCTCCAGGCCGCATTTGAGGCGGCGCTCCGGGACGGCTTCGGCACCCGGGACGTCGGCGGAACGTCGTCGACGTCGGAATTCACAGCCGCCGTCGTTACCTCCATCGATGCTCTGTCCGCCAACTACACGCTCAGCTCCGGCCGAGTGGCGGCGTCATGACAGGTGCTGCAGGAGGCAGGCGGCCTGTGGTCGCAGCGCTTTACCGCGAGGCGCTGCCGCCCCGGCTTTCCGAGATCGAGGAGTTGGCCGAAGTCAGGCTGACTAAGGCAGACGGCCTGGCATCGGCGATGGACGGCGCAGACGTTCTGTACCAGTGGCACTCCTTCTCGCCGGCCCTGCGGGAGAACTGGGGTGCGGCCGCCTCGTTGAAGTGGATCCATGTGTCGGCGGCCGGTGTGAGCCAGTTGCTTTTTGACGAGCTGATCAGCAGTGACGTGACCTACACGAACTCGCGCGGCGTCCTCAGCACGGCTATCGCTGAGTTTGCCCTCGGCTTTGTGCTGGACATGGCCAAGGACACGCAGCGTTCATATAGGTTGCAGCAGCAACAGCGCTGGCAGCACCGCGTTTCCCGCAAGATCCAGGGCCAACGCGCTTTGGTAGTGGGCACCGGATCCATCGGACGTGAAATCGGCAGACTCTTCCGCGCCGTCGGAATGAAAACGGACGGTGCCGGCCGGACAGCCCGTCCCGGGGATGCCGATTTTGGCCGCATCCACGCCTCCGGCGAATTGGCTGGGATTGTCCATGAGTACGATTACGTCGTCCTCGCGGCCCCGTTGACGGCCGAAACCAAGGGACTGGTTGGCGTTGAAGTCCTTACCGCGATGAAGGCATCCGCCAGGCTGATCAACGTAGGACGAGGTGAACTGGTCGATACAGCCGCACTCACTGAGGCGCTGACCTCAGGTTCCATTGCAGGTGCCGCCCTGGACGTTGTCCACCCGGAACCCCTGCCCGAGGGACACGCTCTCTGGGACATGGACAACGTCATCATCACCCCTCATATGAGCGGGGACACGGAGGACTACCTCGAGGACCTCGGCAAGCTTTTTGTGGAAAACCTGAAACGGTACTGCAACGGCGAACCGCTGCAAAACGTCGTGGATAAGTCCCTCGGATTCGTCTCGACTCCCGAGCCCTCGCTCACCCGATAAGGAATACCGCTATGACCACGTCAACGACGACGACGCTCACCCGGATCAGCCACTTCATCAACGGTGCCGAGACTATCGGCGAGGGCGATCGCACGCAGCCGGTTTATAACCCGGCCACCGGTGCCGTGTCCGGGGAGTTGCGGCTGGCGAGCCGGGCGGACCTGGACGCCACGGTGGCCGCTGCCCGCGCCGCCGCCGATACCTGGGGTGACATTTCGTTGGCGAAGCGGACCGCGG
>NZ_JBLWIJ010000039.1:0-72900 GCF_051365025.1 Arthrobacter sp. R4 | reverse complement strand
GGTGCCGTGTCCGGGGAGTTGCGGCTGGCGAGCCGGGCGGACCTGGACGCCACGGTGGCCGCTGCCCGCGCCGCCGCCGATACCTGGGGTGACATTTCGTTGGCGAAGCGGACCGCGGTGCTGTTCAAGTTCCGTGAACTGGTCGCGGCGCACGTGGATGAGCTGGCTGAGCTGATTACCGCAGAGCACGGGAAGGTCCTTTCGGATGCGAAGGGTGAGATCGGCCGCGGCCTGGAAGTCATCGAATACGCCTGCGGGATCCCGACCCTGCTTAAGGGCGATTACTCGGACCAGGTTTCCACGGGCATCGATGTGTTCTCTTTCCGTGAGCCGCTCGGTGTGGTCGCGGGGATCACGCCGTTCAACTTCCCGGTGATGGTGCCGTTGTGGATGGCGCCGATGGCGATCGCTACGGGTAACGCGTTCATCCTCAAGCCCTCCGAGCGTGACCCGTCTGCCTCGATGCTGCTGGCCAGGCTCTGGAAGCAGGCCGGGCTGCCTGATGGTGTGTTCCAGGTCCTGCACGGCGGCAAGGAGACCGTGGACGGGCTCCTGACCCACCCGGATGTGGACGGCATCTCCTTCGTCGGGTCCACCCCGATCGCCCAATACGTCCACGAAACCGCCACCAAGCACGGCAAACGGGTCCAGGCCCTCGGCGGGGCGAAGAACCACGCGATCATCCTGCCCGACGCCGATTTGGACAACGCCGCGGACCACCTCGCCGCCGCCGCGTTCGGCTCCGCGGGGGAGCGGTGCATGGCGATCTCCGTGGCGGTCGCGGTCGGGGACGCCGCGGACCTGCTGGTCAAGAAGGTCCAAGAGCGTGCCCTGGCCGTGAAGGTGGATAACGGCACCGCGCCGGGCGCGGAAATGGGCCCGGTCATCACCCCGGCCTCCAAGGACAGGATTGTCCGGATCGTCACCGAGGCAGAAGCCGCGGGAGCTGCGATGGTGGTGGACGGCCGGGACCTCGTGGTCCCCGGACATGAGGACGGCTTCTGGGTCGGCCCCACCGTGCTCGATCACGTGAAGACCGGGATGACCGCTTACCAGGAGGAGATCTTCGGGCCCGTCCTCGTGGTGGTCCGCGTCGACACCCTCGAAGACGGCATCACGCTGATCAACGCCAACCCGTACGGGAACGGCACCGCGATCTTTACTTCCTCCGGCGCTGCAGCCCGGACGTTCCAGCGTTCCGTGACCGTGGGCATGATCGGCATTAACGTGCCGCTGCCTGTTCCGGTGGCGTACCACTCCTTCGGCGGCTGGAAAGCCTCCCTCTTCGGCGACAAACACATCTACGGCCCCGAAGGCGTGTCCTTCTATACCCGCGGCAAGGTCATCACCTCCCGCTGGCCCGAGCCGACCCACGCCTCCGGCGCCTCCTACAACTTCCCCTCCAACTAACCACGATCGATTGCTCCCTAACCGCCGTTTTGAACGTCCAAAAGGGCCCTTGCGGAGCAACCGAAGAGAACGACCATCACTCTCGCAGTAGCCATCACTCTGGAAGGAACAACATGAAGAAAAGATCGCTGGCCACGCTGTCCGGTTTTCGCGCCCGCACGGCGGCCCCAACCGGGCATCACTGCCCGCAGACCGGCTGGTGGCTTGCGGATGAATCCCTCACACCGAGATTTATCTCCCGGGGCGACGTGATGCCCGCGGTTGATGGCCGGGCCACACACTGGACACTGTGCACGGACCTAAACAGGATTTGATCACCTTAACGCCGAAAGCCCCCGCAGGATCTGCGAGAGCTTTCGGTGAAAAGGTGCAGGACCTGCGCGAGCGTTCCTGACGGCGGAAGGGCTAGACGCCCAGGGCTTCCTTCAGCGCAGCCACGTGGCCGTCGGCCTTCACCTGGTACTGCGCCAGGGTGACCTTGCCCTCGGGGTCCAGGACCACGGTGGAACGGACGATGCCTTCAGTGATTTCGCCGTTGACCAGCTTCTCGCCCCAGGCGCCGTAAGCCAAGGCAACAGCGTGGTCCTCGTCCGAGAGCAGCGGGAAGGTCAGGGCGAAATCGCCGGTGAAGCCGGCCAGGGCCTCTGGGGCGTCGGGGGAGATCCCGATGACCTCGTAGCCTTTGCCCTGAAGGGAGGCGAGGCTGTCTCGGAAGTCGCAGGCCTCGGTGGTGCAGCCGGGGGTGGCTGCTTTGGGGTAGAAGTAGACGATGACGTTCTTGCCACGGTAATCGGCGAGGGCAGTCTGGCGGCCCTTGGCGTCCTGGAGGGTGAAGTCAGGGGCCTGCGTACCGGGCTGAAGCTTGGTGGTCAGGGTGTGGCTCATGGCATTCCTTTGGCAGACTCTGTCAATTACAGGCAAACAACAAGTGAAGCGGCTTTCCCGCACAAGGAACAACTCCGGCGTCACATGCTGTATTCCGCTGGCCAGATCGATGACCGCCGTGTAGCGCCTAGACCGGCCGGGCCAACGCCGTCGTTCGCCTACCAAAAGCCTGCTGGCGTGACACGCGGGAGATGCCAGCGTTGGGCGCTTTCCTTGCAGGTAGTGAGAGAGCGTTGGGGCTAGAGTCCCAGCTCGTCGCGGAGCGCGGCGACGTGACCCTGCGCGTCCACATGGTAGCGGGCCAGCACCACAGCGCCCTCAGCATCAATAACCACGGTAGAGCGCAGCACGCCCTCCGTAATTTCACCGTTGAGGACCTTCTCGCCCCAGGCGCCGTAGGCCAGTGCGACGGCGTTGTCCTGGTCCGAGAGCAACGGGAAGTTCAGCGCGAAGTCCCCGGTGAATTCGGCCAGCGCTGCGGGGCTGTCCGGCGAAATGCCGATGACCTCGTAGCCGGAGCCTTGCAGTGAGGCCAGGTTGTCGCGGAAGTCGCAGGCCTCGGTGGTGCAACCTGGGGTGGCAGCCTTCGGGTAGAAGTAGACGATCACGTTCTTGCCACGGTAGTCCGCAAGGGACACGGCCTGTCCGGCGGCATCTGGCAAGGTGAAGTCCGGGGCCGGGGCACCGGGCTGTAGCCGGCCGGTGAGGGCCGTACCGGGGTGTGCTGGATGCGTGGCGGCCATGGCGGCCTGCTCGATCATGGTCATGGTGCTCCTTGGATTGGTCTCAGATGGAGTATTCGGCCGGGCCGCGTACGGTGGCGCAAGCGCCGGGGACGAACTGGTACCCGCCGCCCCGGACCGTGGCCACTGCGTGCCGGGCGTTGCCCAGCTTCCGGCGCACGCGCCCCACATACACATCGATGGAGCGGGCCGATGCCCCGGGACTTTCAAACGATTCGAGGAAGTGCTGCAACTCCTCACGTCCGATGGCGCGGGAACAGTTCTCCACAAGGTAGCGGAGGACCTTGAATTCCACGCCCGTGAGGTTCACCGGACGGCCGTCCAGCAGTACCTGGTCCGTGGCGAGGTCAACAGCCACGCGGCTGACCGGTCCCACCGCAGGTGGAAGGCCAACCGCAGGAAGGGCAGCAGGGGCAGGGAAGGAGGCGCCGTCGTCGTCCGTGTGCGGGGAGTCCTCCGAGATGGACGACGACGGCGCGGGAGTGCCGCCGTCGGGTCCGGCCGGTGCCCCCTCCCCAGGGAGCGTTCCGGCCGGAGAAGTCCCGACGGCGGACGTGGCAGCCCCGGCGGCAGGCCAGTGGACTTCCGCCTCCGGAGCAAACTTCAGGGCACGCTCCAGCAGCAGCCGGGCGGCGCGGGCAAGGACGTCGGGGGCGATCGTCGTCCCCGGCTCCGGGCTGACCCAGACGGCCAGGCCTCTCGCGGCCAGCGCGGACTGGCCGCGGTCCGGGGGCGGATCGGTCTGGAGGTCCGGCCGCCCACATATGCCCCGGGGGGAATGTACTTGGACAGCCATGGATGCGGGCCTTAGACCCCGCCGCGGCGGATCAGCTTGCCCGTTGGCGTCTGGCCGTCCACAACGGTCCCGCGGAGGAAGGTCCTGCGGACCACGCCGGAGAGCGCCTTGCCGTCGTACGGGGTAATGGGGTTCTTGTGCTTGAGCTTGGAGACGTCCACCACGAAGGCCTCGTCCGGGGCGAAGACGGCGAAGTCGGCGTCATACCCGAGGGCGAGCTGGCCCTTGTTGGAGAGGCGGGCCAGGGCGGCCGGCTTCTCGGCCATCCAGGACACCACCTGCTCCAGCGGGATGCCGCGGTGCCGGGCTTCGGTCCAGATCAGGGGCAGGCCCAGCTGCAGCGAGGAAACGCCGCCCCAGGCCACGGCAAAGTCGCCGTTTTCGAGGTCCTTGAGATCCAGGGTGGAGGGGGAATGGTCTGAGACGATGCAGTCGATGGTGCCGTCCTCCAGGCCCTTCCAGAGCAGCTCGCGGTTGGACGCCTCGCGGATGGGCGGGCAGCACTTGTACGCGGTGGCTCCGTTGGGGATCTCCTCGGCCATCAGTGTCAGGTAGTGCGGGCAGGTCTCCACGGTGAGGTGGACGCCGTCGCGTTTTGCCGAAGCGATCATGGGCAGCGCGTCCGATGACGAGAGGTGCAGGATATGCGCGCGGGCGCCGGTCCAGCGGGCCCGCTCGATGACCTCGGCGATGGCCTTGTTCTCGGCGCCGCGCGGCCGGGAGGCCAGGAACGTGGAGTACTGGTCGCCGCCGGGGTGGGGCGCGTGGTCGATCGCGTGGGAGTCTTCGGCGTGCACGATCATCAGCGAGTCGAAGGACTTGAGCTCGGCCATGTCCTCCTCCATCTCGTCGGCATCCAGGTGCGGGAATTCGTCCACGCCGGAGTGCAGCAGGAAGCACTTGAACCCGAACACGCCCTCGTCGTGCAGCGGGCGGAGGTCAGCCTTGTTGCCGGGGATGGCGCCGCCCCAGAACCCGACGTCCACGAACGCCTGGTCCTCCGCCACCTCGCGCTTGAGCTTGAGGCCGTCCACGTTGGTGGTGGGCGGGATGGAGTTCAGTGGCATGTCGATGATGGTGGTGACGCCGCCCGCAGCGGCTGCCCG
The DNA here is from genome assembly GCF_051365025.1 of Arthrobacter sp. R4. Taxonomy (NCBI): domain Bacteria; kingdom Bacillati; phylum Actinomycetota; class Actinomycetes; order Micrococcales; family Micrococcaceae; genus Arthrobacter; species Arthrobacter sp. R4. The sequence goes on along the minus strand of NZ_JBLWIJ010000039.1, from coordinate 67,960 downwards.
GGTGGCGGACGCGAACCCCTCCCACTCGGTGCGGCCGGGCTCGTTGACGTGGACGTGGGTGTCCACCAGGCCGGGGAGCAGGGTCTCGTCGTCGGCCAGTTCCACCACTTCGGCGCCCGCGAGGCCGTTGCCGAGCGGTTCGATCGCAACGATTTTGCCGCCGCGCACGCCCACCTCGCGGGGCGCGATGCCGGCGGTGGTCAGGATGCGCTGCCCACGGATGACCAGGTCAAAGCGTTCTTCAGACATTCAGGGGCTCCTTTGTGCCGATGCCATCCGCAGGGGTCGGGTTGGCCAGCTCCTGGAGGATGTTCTTTCCCAATTGTTCAAGCAGGGACCCTGCTTCAGCTATACATATATCTACCTTGGGTTCCAGGGCGGTCAGTGGGTAGACCTGCCGGAATCCCGAATCCTGCTGCTGGTCCGGAGAAAGGGTGGTGCGGCCGCAGACGGCCACCGCCGGAATCCCGGCAGCGGCTGCAGCCCGGGCCACGCCCATGGGCGTCTTACCCAGCAGGCTTTGTTCGTCCAGGCTGCCTTCGCCGGTAATCACCAGGTCTGCCCCCGCAATGCGATGGGCCAGCTGGGTGAATTCAAGGACGACGTCGATGCCCGGCCGTCGCGAAGCCGCAAGGACCGCGATAGCCGCGTAGCCCACACCGCCGGCTGCCCCGGCGCCGGGTGCCTCGGCCGCGCGCTCGGCGCGGAATCCGATTTCCCTGGCCAGGACTTCGACAAACCTGGCCAGGGCGGTGTCGAGCAGTTCGACATCCTGTGGTGTGGCGCCCTTTTGCGGGCCGAAAACCGCCGCGGCGCCCTGGGGGCCCAGCAGGGGGTTGTCGACGTCGGACGCCAGCACAAAGCGTGTTTCCACCAGGCGCGGTTCAAACCCGGTGAAGTCGATGCTGTGCAGGTTGGCCAGCGCGGCACCGCCGGCGGGCAGTTCGTTGCCCGTGGCGTCCAGGAACCTGGCGCCGAGTCCCTGCAGGAGCCCGGCACCGCCGTCGGTATTCGCGCTGCCCCCGACGCCCAGCACGATTCTGCGGCAGCCGGCGTCCAGCGCCGCGCGGATCAGCTGGCCGGTGCCCACGCTGGTAGCTGTGGTGGCACTGGCTGAATCCGGCTGCCCGCCGCTGGCCACTTGCGGGACGAGGGCCAGGCCCGAGGCCGCTGCCATTTCGATGACGGCTTCGTGGCCGCGGACGGCAAAGTCCGCCTCGACCGGCTGGCCGGTGGGGCCGCTGACCGTGGCACTCTGGCGGGTGAAGCCGGAGCCGACGGCGGCATCGAGAGTGCCTTCGCCGCCGTCGGCCACGGGAATCCGGAGGATATCCAGGTTATTGCCGGCGGCCGCCTGCAGGCCCCTTTCCAGGTACCTGCAGACGTCCGGGGCCGACAACGATCCCTTGAACTTGTCCGGCGCAATCACGATCCGCATGTTAGGCCTGCAGCGCCAGGGTGGCGGTGGGGGCGTCCGCAGCGGACTCGGCCAGTTCCTCGAACTCGTTCACGGCGTTGATTTCCACGCCCATGGAGATGTTGGTGATCTTTTCAAGGATCACTTCCACCACCACGGGCACCTGGAACTCGCCCATGAGGGCCTTGGCCTTGTCGAACGCGGCAGCGAGGTCGTTGGGGTCCTCCACCCGGACGGCCTTGCAGCCCAGGCCTTCGGCCACCTTGAGGTGGTCCACACCGTACCCGCGTGCGTTTTCGGACAAGTCCGCGCTGTTGACGTTATCGAACGCCAGGGACACGTTCTGCTCCATGTTGAAACCGCGCTGCGACTGCCGGATCAGGCCCAGGTAGGAGTTGTTCACCACCACGTGGATGTACGGCAGGTTGAACTGCGCGCCTACGGCCAGTTCCTCGATCATGAACTGGAAGTCGTAGTCGCCGGACAGGGCAACCACGGTCTCGTCCGGCTTGCCGCGAACGACGCCGAGGGCAGCGGGGGCGGTCCAGCCCAGTGGACCTGCCTGGCCGGCGTTGATCCACTTGCGGGGTCCGAAAACGTGCAGCATCTGCGCGCCGGCGATCTGGGACAGGCCGATGGTGGACACGTAGATGGTGTCGCGGCCGAAGGACTTGTTCATCTCCTCATACACGCGCTGCGGCTTGATGGGGATGTTTTCGAAGTGCGTCTTGCGGTGCAGGGACGCCTTGCGCTCGGCGCATTCGGCGACCCAGCTCGAGTAGTCCGGCAGCGAGTTAGCCGCGCGACGCTCGCGGGCGAGGTCGATCAGCCCGGACAGCGCCGCACCGGCGTCGGACGCGATGCCCAGGTCCGGCGAGAACACACGACCGATCTGGGTGGGCTCGATGTCGATGTGCACGAACTTGCGGCCTGCCGTGTAGGTGTCCAGGCCGCCGGTGTGGCGGTTGGCCCAGCGGTTGCCGATCCCGATCACGAAGTCGCTGCGCAGGTAGTTCTCGTTGCCGTAGCGGTGCGAGGTCTGCAGGCCCACCATTCCGGCCATCAGCGGGTGGTCATCGGCGATGGAGCCCCACCCCATCAGGGTGGGAATCACAGGGACGTTCAGGATCTCGGCCAGCTCCACCAGCTGTGCGGACGCACCGGCGTTGATGATGCCTCCGCCGGCCACGATCAGCGGGCGCTCGCCGGCTGTCAGCATGTCCAGGGCCTTTTCCAGCTGCTTGCGGCTCGCCTTGGGCTTTTCGATGGGCAGCGGCTCGTAGGTGTCGATGTCGAATTCGATCTCGGCCAGCTGCACGTCGATGGGCAGGTCCAGCAGCACCGGTCCCGGACGGCCGGAGCGCATCAGCTGGAAGGCCTTCTGGAAGGCGCCGGGGACCTGGCCGGGCTCCAGGATGGTCATGGCCATTTTGGTGACGGGCTTGGCGATGGACTCGATGTCAACGGCCTGGAAGTCTTCCTTGTGCAGCTTGGCCACGGGGGCCTGGCCGGTGATGCAGAGCATGGGGATGGAGTCGGCCCAGGCGGCGTAAAGCCCGGTGATCATGTCGGTGCCGGCGGGCCCGGAGGTGCCGATACAGATGCCGATGTTGCCGTCCTTGGCCCGGGAGTACCCGTCGGCCATGTGGCTGGCGCCTTCGACGTGGCGGGCCAGGGTGTGGCGGATGCCGCCGTGGACGCGCATGGCGGAATAGAAGGGGTTGATTGCCGCGCCTGGCAGGCCGAACGCCTCGATGGCGCCTTCCTTTTCCAGGATGGCAACCGCTGCATCAACGGTACGCATCTTGCTCATGGTGTGCTCCTTGGGAAACTTTGGGGCCCTTTGGGGCTGTTTTGGGGTGTGCTGGGGGAACCGCCGTCGTAATGTACGACGGCGAGTTCCCTGCTTGTGTCTCTATTGGCGCCTTAGCGCCGGGGTGCTTACTCGCGGCCGCTGAGCTTCAGGACCTGCTTGAAGAGTCCTGAGTGGTCCAGGCCGCCGTCGCCCTGGTTGACGGTGGCGGCGACGAGTTGTGCGACGACGGCGCCGAGGGGGACGGCGACGTTGGCTTCGCGGGCGGCCGAGGTGACGATGCCGAGGTCCTTGTGGTGGAGGGCGAGGCGGAAACCTGGGTCGAAGTTGCGGTCCAGCATCTTCTGGCCCTTCTGGTCCAGGACCTTGGAGCCGGCGAGTCCGCCGCCGAGGACCTTGAGGGCGGCGTCGGTGTCCACGCCGTAGGCCTCAAGGAAAGCGATGGCCTCGCCGAGGACCTGGATGTTGACGGCGACGATCAGTTGGTTGGCTGCCTTGACGGTCTGGCCTGAGCCGGAAGGGCCGACGTGGACGATGGTTTTGCCCACGGCATTGAGGACGTCCTGGGCTGCCTCGAAGTCCTCTTTGTCGCCGCCGACCATGATGGACAGGACGGCGTCGATGGCGCCCTGTTCGCCGCCGGACACCGGTGCGTCCAGGGGGCGGAGGCCGGCTTCGCGGGCTTCGTCGGAGAGGCGCTTGGCGACGTCGGGGCGGATGCTGGACGCGTCGATCCAGAGCGTGCCCTGCTTGGCGTTGGCGAAGACGCCGTCCGGGCCGCTGACCACACCCTCGACATCCGGGGAGTCCGGCACCATGGTGATGACGACGTCGGAGTCCTTCACTGCGTCCGCGATGCTGGTGGCGCCCTTGCCGCCCTCGGAGACAAGCTTGTCGATCTTGTCCTGGCTGCGGTTGAAGCCCGTGACCGTGTGCCCTGCCTTGGTCAGGTTGATGGCCATGGGAAGGCCCATGATTCCGAGTCCGATAACTGCAACGTTGCTCATGATGGTTCTCTTTTCTGAAGTCTGTGGTGAGTGAGGAAGCCGAACCCAACTAGGTTGCAGCAGATGTCGTTTTGAGGGCTCAAAAGAGCATCTGCTGCTACTCAGTTGGGAGGGGGCTACTGGCTGACGCGCTGGCGGATGGCCCAGGCGAAGGCAGTTTCCTGCGGTTCCTTGTATTCGAGGCCGATGTAGCCCCCATAGCCGAGTTCGCGGCTGCGGGCAATCCATTCCCCGAGGGGAAGCTCACCGGTTCCGGGAGCCCCACGGCCGGGGTTGTCGGCGATCTGGATGTGGCCGAAGTCCTTGGCATGGTTTTCGATGACGGATTCGACGTCGTCCCCGTTGACTGCCAGGTGGTAGAAGTCGGCGAGGAGCTTGACGTTGTCGACGCCGGATTCCGCCTTGACGCGGTCGATGACCTTGAGTGCGTCTGCGGCGGTGAGGAGCGGATACTTGGGCGCGCCGCTGACCGGTTCGAGGAGGACGGTGCCGCCGATGCGCGCGACGCCGGCAGCCGCCGTCGCAAGGTTTTCGGCGCCGATGGCGTCCTGCTTCTCAGCCGATTCCCCGTCCACGCGGTTGCCGTAGAGGGCATTGAAGGCCTTGCAGCCGAGGCGCTCGCCGATTCCGGCAACAACGTCGATGTTGTCTTGGAATTCGGTGGAGCGTGCGGGCCAGGAGACCAGGCCACGGTCACCGCCCGGCATGTTCCCGGCGTTGAAATTCAGGCCGGTGAGCTGAACGCCGGCGTCCTTGATGGCGTTCTCAAATTCGGTGACCTGGGCGTCGGTGGGGACGGAGGTTTCGAAGGGCCACCAGAACTCGACGGCGTCAAAACCGGCTGCCTTCGCGGCTGCGGGGCGCTCGAGCAGGGGCAGCTCCGTCAGGAGGATGGAGCAGTTCACTGTGTACGACATCGTAGGTCCTTCCGAGGAGGGGCTTTGATCTATCATCCCGCTGCTTCGCTCTTGGTTAAGTTTCCGCTTTGTGGAATTTAGATTCTGCTTTATGAAAAGTTTAGGGAAGGTTGGGGTGGGAGTCAAGGGGGCCGGTTGGTTTATAGGGAAGGTCCGGAGGCGGCGTGGACGTTTGCCTCATCTGAAAGCTTGCACTGTTCCCTGTTGTGGGCATCCCTGCGGGAGGGGACTGACGACGGCGAGCTCAAGCTGTCACGGTGGTCGCAGGAGGTGGAACCGTCATCGTCAGCGGCGGTAAGTTCGTTCCGTCAGCGGCGCGACGCGGTGTCCGGCAAGAGGCGTTCCCCTCGTGCCGGATATGATCACCCTTTTAGCTGACGAGGCAGTCTGAAGGTCTGGACATCGTCTCGGCGACGATTCAAGACGAACCAGCTGGAGCCCCGCCTTCCAGCTGATCTTTCTGATCCCCATAGCCGCGAGCCATCGTTTTCCCGCGACAGCCCGTTAAGCGAAGAGACGCCAGGGTCAGGCAAGAATGCAAAATCTGTTCCTGGCATGAAACACCTAACAGGACGCTGTGGCCCACTCATTTTGGCCTCAGGCACCACCTAGCTGGGTGGGGAGCCGTCTATGCTCGGGGTGGGCTGGATGCGTGGGAACTGCGTCCGGCGGTCTTTAGGAGGGGGATGGGCTGTGGCTACGAATGGTGATGCTTTGGCGTGGTGGTCTCAAGGGCGCGCCGGAAGGTCACTGCTTGCGAAGATAGCGGGCCTCGAGCCACACCGGTTTAGGTTTGCGTTGCTGGATGGTACCGCCGGCAGCACGCTCATACGGCATGTCCACGAAGCGGCGGATCTATGGATGAAGGGGGCCAGTTCAGTACGTGACGCAACCATTTTCGCTACTGCTTCGGAGTTCGTTAATAGCTATGCACACGGCTTGGACAGCGAGTGGCGGGTGTTTGACGAAATACTTAGAGCTGCTCAGGACTCCCTGACCGGGATTGCACGTGACATTTCTGAGCGGCCTGGCCTTGTGTGGTGGACGGATTCTGTCTCAGTCCATCACCAGTTCGCGTATCTTAGGGACGGTTTTCCAGGGGCGCACACGCCAGAGGAGGCTATGGAATTTGCGGCGGGTGCTGATCTTGACGGGTCGACGTGGTGGGTGTCTCCGGCTGGTGCCTTGGTTAGCAGCAGTGGACCAATGTTTGGTGCTCCTTGCGTTATCGCCGCAGCGCCGGACGATCACTGGATGAAGGGCGAGCAGGACTCGTTGTGGTCTGTTAAGGTCTCGGAAGGGGCAAGGATCTTCGATGTCCATACACGGGAGGATTGGTCAAGGCTCGTGGCCACGTACCCCCGAATAGGCGAAGGATTCTTGACGTTTGACTGGGGGCCTCCGCCCAATCCTGGGGCGCACTTGCTGCTTCCTGACTGGCGTCGAGTTGCTCAAGATTGGGATGCGGTGCATGTGTCTTTTGGTGGTTACCTTTCGGCATCCTATGAGGCCATTCCCATCGATGAGTCGCATTACGCCGTACTGGCAGGATGGCACCCTGATGCTACGTGTTGGCTGACGGCGCAGGCTCGAGCCACCCAACAAGTTCATTAGTGACCTTCTGGCTGGACCCAAGTAGCGCCGGCCAGAAGGTCTGGGCTATTGACTAGTTCCGCAAGCCAAAGTTGCTTCGTCGTACGCGGAAGCGATATAGGTTCTGCCAGCGTAGGTGACCGTTCCGCGCGTCACCATCCGGAATGTCGTGTTGCGGTCATCGGCGCAGGCCACAGCAGCATTTTTCTGTTCGAGTTTGGATTGACCGTAGTTCACGGCATTGAATGGACCTCCAACTCTTTGCAGGCCCCACCAGACATGTTTGTAGATCGTCGTCGAGTGGTTGATGCTGCTCACCCCCATGGTGCAGGTTGTCTTTGGATGGCCACCCACACCGCCCGAGGTCCTCTTGTAAACAGGTCCTGTATCCAGGGTGCAGCGGCCAGGACCCACCGGCGACGTCACGGAACCCATGGTCAATAGGCCACCGCGGGTGTCGAGCAACTCGTAACTTGCCGATCCGCGGTGTTCATGCGTGACGCTTGCATCCTTATTGCTGATATCGGGGTAAGGAAGGACCTGAGCCGCCTGGGCACCAACAGTTGAACTACCAAAGAGCAGCGCACCAATGCATAGAAGTGTTGCACTGGCACGAATAGAATCTCTCAAACTTGTGAATCGTATATCATCCCCTTTTGGAAATAGTGTCCGCGACGGGACATTAAGCCCAAGGATCTTCAGTTGAGTGTCTGATGGGATGAAATTGAGTGGCTGATTCACGAAATTGGGTGGGAAATGGAAAGTATCCCAGGGATGAGCCCGTGGGCTGAGGGCAGGCCTGTTTAGGCACCCCGCCTCGCCATCGCCTGTATATCCACGTTTCGCTTCTTCCACGTCGAAAGGGCGAGGGACTGAATTTCGGACTCTCTGTCACGACGTTGAGGCGCTGGACCGCCATCGCCGAGCGTCGGGAATCCGGGCTGGGCGGTGACCTGCAGGTTATTGGCATTCCGCAGGCAAGCCTTGCTACCGCTGGCGAGCGCACTGTGGAACGGAACGGACTGGTTCGATGCGCATCAGATCAACGCCGCAGTGAACATTCATGCCGAGGACCCGGTTTCGTCCACCAGTTCCAATGCGACCGGCACAGGGAGCAAACTTCCGGTTACGAAGGAGATCGCGCCAAGGTTCCGCCCAGTGCCTTCAACGGGAAGCCCGGAAGCATCGAGGAAGCGGAAGCCCAGAGCGCTGACTGCCCTTCCGCCGTCAGTGCTGGCGCTCCCGCCGAGCACCAGCACCGTCCGTGCGCGACGCCAACGGAAGTACAAAGTTAAAAGCCTCGCAACCCCCTTATGGGAGGCTTCGCGCTTCTGTCTGAGGTTGGTCTCGCCAGTAGATGGTTCGTTGGTCACTTAGATTTGCCAAATGTTGTACCTATTTCGCAGAATCCAGCACCTAGTCACCTTTTCCCGACCTTAGTCTTCCTGCACGGTTCCCATTTAGCAGCGGAGCCACAGAAGACAATGGGGGATTCATGGAAATGCGTTTCTTGATTGCTCGGAAGGGCTTGGCTGCAACATCGGCCCTGGCCATTGCCATCATGGGCCTAGCGGCGACGTCACCAGCGGCGAATGCGTCGGCCACTCAGGATCAAAACCCTTTGGAGCAAGTACTAGCGTCCAGACCCTTCGAGAGCGCACAGAGCCAATCGTCACCTCAAGCGCTGCCGGAAACCAAAGCGCAAAAGATCGAATTCGGGGATGGCGGTTCGATGAGTATCGTCGCAGCCGGCGGTCTGCGACTAACGGTCCAGCCGGCGTCGAAGCCAAAACGGAAGGCAGTCAAGCAGTCGAAGGGTAATGTCGAGGCCGCAACGGTGACCATGGATAGGGGGCACGCCTACGTTTTTGCCCAGCGCGGTGATGAATCAGGAGCCGGTTTCGTCGTGATCAACAATGAAACTGCACCACGATCCTTCGGCTTTGACCTAACACTTAATGGCCAACCTGCGGAAGTCGTCGTTGCAAGCGACGGATCGGCTGTGGTCATGGACGGCAGCGGGCAGGTCGTCAACCATATTGCTGCCCCTTGGGCGCGTGATGCCGCCGGACAGCCGGTTCCTACCAAATACACATCCTCAGGGAACCGCCTCATCCAGCACATTGATGTCGGACCGGCGACCGTGTTTCCCGTGGTTGCCGATCCTCAATTTAGCTGGGTTGGGATATTCCCTGTCGTGGAATTCAATAAGGCCGAGACTGCACATTCACGGGTAGCATCCGGCGTTCTCTATGTGTGCGGATACCTGGCTTCTGGATCGCCGGTTGGCTTGAGTGCCTGCGCAGCGTCTGCTGTGCAAATCGCGATTCAAGCGACAATTGCTCACGGCAGAGGCGAATGCATTCGGCTCGCGCCCGCTCCGATCGGCGCTATGGCCTTCCGCTACACCGGTGGCTATTGCCGGTGACTGCGACCATCAGAGAGGAGTGGCATGCTCTATTACCTAGATGAGCTGATCACGGCAACGAATGCGACCCAGCGCCGACGCTGGTTCAACATCGCCAGTGCATTGCTCGTAGTCGTCATAATTGGTGCACTCGCCAGAGCGGGTGTGTCGAGCTGGGTTATCGGCGCGGCACTTTGCGTAGATCTCGTCGTACATGTGATTTTCGTCGTTCACTGGGCCCGCAAAGACGCTTTGGCAGCGTACAAGCAAAGCGAACGCGAACCCTAATTGTCCCTATCGCCCAAGCGGCAGTTGCTGACTCGCCGGCAACTGCCGGCTTGGTTCCGGCCACGAAGGAAGGTCCCGGTCGTGATCTATACACCACCTATCCGCACTACGATCGCAGCGCTTGTGCTCGCGTGTATCGCCAGCAGCATCGTCGTTGGGCTCCTTCACGAACCGAGGAATCCGCTCATTGCCTGGACATCTTTGGCCGTTGGAGCAATAGCAGTGTTGGTAGTGCTCGCCGCAAAGCGGAATCCGAAACGTGACGCAGTGCTGTTCCTGGCCTGCGGGTTTAGTAGCGGCGTGTTCATGGGTGCCTCGACCGTTGGGTTCCCCGGCTCGCTTCCGACATGGCTGTGGATGATCGGCACGCTATGCATTGGAACGTTGGCGATCATAGTGGACGCGGAGTCGTCTCAAAGCAAATCCGTCAATCGTCTTTAGGCGTCGGAAATGGGGAGTCTCAGAGCGGCTTACAAATTCACGGGGGTACGCCTGCTGGCAGTCACGGGATGGCCGGTATCCATTCGCACACTCATGGTCCTAGGCGTGAGCACCGGCGCCGCGTTGGTCTTCGCAGTTCTAGGTGGATCGCTACTGGTCATGCGGCTGCTGCGTACAGCGCTGTCCTTAGCCGGCGCCGAGGGAGCCTCCACGAGCGGCGGGGCCCGGACGACAATCGTCCTGTTGGCGTTCGCCGCCTGCCTCTATATCTCGGTTGGCGCTCTCGCTCGCGAAGCACTCAGCGGCCGGAGATTTGCCGTTCGGTTCAATCCAAACGGGGAGCTCTACCGGGCGACGGATGTTGCGATGCACCACGTGTTCCTGGCCGAGGCAGGTCCGCAGGCTGTCCTCTTGTTTGGTTTGTCAGGCGCCGTCTGTACGGCGGCCTGGATTGTTGTGCACGAGGAGGGTGGAGGCGGCGGGCCGCTGGCTCTGGCCCTCTTGGTTGCTCCTTTCGCCTTAGCCGCGGCCTGGCTTGCCTTGAGTTCCAGGCTAGCCGCAACTGACCCGCGCACATCGAGTCGGGCCGCGGGGTCCGCCGTCTTCGTTGGAGCCTGTCTCCTTGCCGCGCTTCTTGGAGTCTTGCTTGCCCGAGGGTTGCTTGCGCTGAAGCGAGCAGCACCCGGGGTTGACCTACGGGCCAATGCAACCGGCGCTGAGGGGTACTGGATCGCGACGGCGGTGGGAATCGCCGTCGTCGTGTTCTCCTTCCTCACAATCCGGAACGTTGGATCGATTAGGAGGCATTCGTTCCCGGTGACAGCACGGGTGCCCAGGCGCGTCAAAGAGTCCTCGTCGAAGACGGCAACGCCAGTCCCCATGCTCTGGAGAGCCCTGATGGTGAACCTTGTCAGGGATAAGTCATTTGCTCTGTTCCGTGGAATAGGGATCTGCCTCCTTCTGTCTGCTGCCACCGCCATCGGCGTCCGTTTGGGCGGCGTCGGGCCGGATTTCCTTCGGGAGGTCCCCGGAATTCAGAACGCGGGAGCCTGCATAGTTTTCATGGTGAGCGTTGTCGGGTCCGAACTCTTGTCCAAGGCAAACAATCCGGTCGGCCTTCTCCCCCAACTGAGGTATGGATGGGAATCCGGATTCGGCGTCCGATCCCTTGTGTGGGCCGTGATAATGACTCAGTCACTGCTGCTGGTGCTGCTTGGGGCACCGCCAATTGCAGGTATTGTCTGGGCTGCAACTGGCGTCCTGCCGCTTGCGGCGCTCTTGATTCCGTGGGCAATTGCAACCGGGAACATCATTGGAAACGCCTACAGCAAGGTCAAAGTCAGACAGGCCGACGGCTCCATGGAAATGTCCCTGGCGGCAGCGTTCATTTCCCTGATGCTTGCCGTCCCTGTACCCGGACTCTGTCTCCTCGCCGGCGTCCCCGCAGCCATTGCCGCCGTCGTCTATACAGCTCTTCTAACTGGAGGTGCGAAGATTTGCCTGCAACGCAGAATTCTTTCCCAACGATAATCTTTGACCGCGTGATTGCGGGCTATACGGCCGAGCGCCCTGTGTACGAAAACGTCTCCTTCACATTCACTGGGCCTGCCTTGATCCACTTACACGGCAAGAACGGATCCGGAAAATCGACCTTCGTCGAACTGGCCAGCGGCTATCTGTCTCCGTGGTTCGGAACAGTCCTGGTCAACGGCACGAGCGCCAATGACCCTGAAGGCAGGAACCGGCGGAGGGTTTGCCGATCTGAAGCAGCACTGTTCGCCCAGATGACTGCTCGGGATCACCTCGTCTTCGCCTGTATTGCCCGAGATATGGATCCTGGCCTCGAGATACTGCGGGCGATCCAACTGGGGATTGAACCGTGGCTCGACGAGAACGCAGGGAACCTGTCCACAGGAAATGCGCGCAAGCTCTGGTACATCATGAATACCGTCGGCCAGTTCGATTGCGTGGTCCTGGACGAACCGTTCAACGGGACTGATGCGGAAGGAGTGGCCTACATGGTTGAGGAGATCAGACGCTGGGCTGAATCCAAGCTGGTGGTCATCGTGACGCATTCACTTCAGGACCTGCTCCCGGAAGCGGTCACAGTCCGGCTGGAAGATCTCAAGTCCCAGGCAGTTAGCGGCATGCGAGGCGGAAGCCTTGACGCGGCCGCCGACAGGGGTGCTGCCGCAAGGAGGGCGGCAGCACCGCCGTCGTAATTTCCCATTGACTTCAGGGGCCCGAGGGATACCTTTAGAGATACACCAGCAGGGTCTGCTGGCTGAGTATGCGTCGGGGCTAGAAAGCGCATGCGAATACTAGGTCTCCGCAACTTCACCGCACATCGGTATCCGAACCCATCGCCTGGTTCGCCGCCAGGCCTCACCATCTGATCTCTAGGCAGTGTCCTCATGACCGCAAATTTCATCAGAGCTTTGGCAGTAAAGTCCTTTGATATTCCAGACAGGAAGCGGTGCCCGGACAAGGCGGAGTTCGACCTTGTCACCGTTGATGACTACTCCGTGGCCCGGCTGATCCTAGCGCCAGGCTGGCGCTGGTCCGAGTCCGCCAAGCCCGCGGAGATGACTGAATTCTGCGAGCACAACCACCTCGGCTACTGCGTCTCCGGCTCGCTCCAGATTGAAACGGCCGACGGCGTGCGCTCCACAATCCATGCGAACGACACCTATGCGCTCCCGCCCGGGCACGATGAGTGGGTGGTGGGCGATGAGCCGTTCGTTGCCATCGAATTCCTGGGCGCCGCGTCCTTCGGGCGGCCCCGCAGCCACGGGATGCACGCGCTGATCTAAGGCTGCTCCCTAATCCAGGCACCGGGACCTGCAGCATGCCTGCGGGGCGGTTGCGCTGCCAGCGCCATCACACTTAGGCTCATAGGTGCACATACGTGCACCTATGCACAGAAGGTGACGATGCTCTCGGTCCTCAGCAACGCAACCTACCGGCGGCTCTTTCTAGCCCAGGTCGTGGCCCTTGTGGGCACTGGCCTGTTGACGGTGGCGCTCGGCCTGCTCGCGTTTGACCTTGCGGGCAGCAATGCGGGGGCCGTAATGGGCACCGCCCTGTTGATCAAGATGCTGGCCTACGTGGGGCTTGCCCCGGTGATCAACGCCATGGTGGCGCGGGTGCCCAAGAAGCCTGTGTTGGTCTGCGCGGACCTGGTCCGGGCGGCGATGGCCCTGTGCTTGCCTTTTATCACCGAGGCCTGGCAGATTTACGTGGTTATTTTCCTGCTGCAGTCCGCCTCGGCGGCCTTCACCCCGGCCTTCCAGTCGCTGATTCCGAGCGTGCTGACGGATGAGCGGGACTACACCCGCGCGCTCTCCCTGTCCCGGCTGGCATATGACATGGAAGCCCTGGTCAGTCCTGCCGCGGCCGCGTTGCTGCTGACCCTTGTCAGTTACAACAACCTCTTTCTGGGCACCGTGGCCGGGTTCCTGTTCTCCGCCGCAATGGTGATGATCACCGCCCTGCCCCGGACCGACGTTGTCAATGGGCTCACTATGTCCGTGTGGCACCGGACAACCCTGGGCACCAGGCTGTTTTGGGCCAATCGGCGCCTGCGCTCGCTGCTGGCGCTGAACGTGGTGGTTGCAGCACCAACGGCCCTGGTCCTGGTCAATACCGTGGTCTACGTCCGCGATATGCTGCACCGGCCCGACACGGACCTGGCCTTGGCCCTGGCCTGTTTCGGCATCGGCTCCATGGTGGTGGCACTGTCCGCGCCACGCCTGCTGGAGCGGGCGGGGGACCGGCGTGTCATGCTGACCGGTGCAGCCGTCATTCCTATCGCGCTGGCAGGCGCCACCGTGGCCATCTTCCGGGCGTCTCCCGAAGCGGGATGGTGGTGGCTGTTGGGGCTCTGGTTCCTGCTGGGCGCGGGGAACTCCGCCATCCTCACGCCGTCGTCCCGACTGCTTCGCGAGGCGTCGACCGAGGAGACCCGCCCCTACGTCTTCACGGCGCAGTTCTCCCTCTCGCACGCCTGTTACATCGTCGCCTACCCCCTGTCCGGGTGGGTTGGGGCGGCCGCCGGGCTGGGCTGGGCTGCATTCGCACTGACAATCCTTGCGATACTAGGCAGTGCAGGAGCTTTCCTGTCCTGGCCCCGCCACAGCCTTTACGGGAGAGGCCAGCCCGAGACCGAGGAGCAATCCGTTGAGCAGTCAGCCAAGCAGCGCGCTTCGGGCGCCCGCTGAGGAACCCTCGTTTGTCCACGCGGTCGCGCCCGGGACGGACCTGCTGGAAACTGCCGCAGGGACACTGAGGATGCTCGCCGAACCCACCAGGCTGCACCTGCTCTGGCAACTTGCCCAAGGACCGAAGACAGTCACCGAACTGACAGCGGAGGTAAACGCGCCCCGCACCGTAGTCAGCCAGCACTTGGCCAAACTCCGCCTCAGCGGGCTGGTGGACACGCGTAAGGACGGCCGGCACGTCATCTACTCCCTCCACGACGGGCACCTGATCCGGCTCATCCAGGAAACCATCAACCATGCAGACCATCGGGTCACCGGCGAACCCGTCCATGAATAGCGGGTCCTAACAGCTGACGGCGGCGGTCTCCTTGCCCACAATCCAGGCCAGCCGGGCCACCACTTCGGCCGGCGGGCAGTCCGCGTCGAGCTGGACGAAGCCCGGATATTCGGGCATGGAACGGTAGGCGGCACGTAAGCCTTCCAGATCCTTCAGGGTCTCCGCATCGGTGCCTCGTGCCACGATGCGCTGGTGCGCCAACGCCGGCTCCACGTCCAGGTACACCACTGCATCGGGTGCGGGCAGAACGGACAGGAGCCACGGGAGCAGCCGGCCCCGGGGCAAACCCTTGGCAGTACGCAGGGCCAGTTGGCAGTGGAGGTGGCGATCCATGATCACCAGGCCATCGAACCGGCTTGCCTTGGCGTGGGAGATCAAAACGTTGACCAATCGAAGGGTGGTTTCCGCGGCGTCGGCAAGGCGGTGCGGCCACTGGATGCCCAGCCGCTGAGCCAGTAAGGACATGCTTCGCCGGCCGGCGTGGTTGCTGAGCAGCAGGGCATTCCTGCCCTCGGCCTGGATCGCGGACACCAAGGCGCGGGCGGCCGTGGATTTTCCCGAGCCGTCGATTCCGGTTAAGACAATAAGCACGTGGCCTCCTTTCGCCAATGGTTTAACGGTAGGGACGGCGTGATCATCCCGCCCTGCGGCGGAGGTCACAATAAGCTGAAACCCGACGCTTGCCTGCAGGGGCATGCCAGTGACAACAGGAGTGTGCCTCCAGATGCCCATTGTTCAGCTTGCCGCCATCGCCGCGTGCGTCATTTTGGCTGCCCTGGCCATCTTCCAGGCGGCCCTTATTGCAGGAGCGCCGCTGGGGAGGTTTGCCTGGGGCGGCCAGCACAACGTGCTCCCCACCAAGCTCCGGATCGGCAGCGCCACCTCCATTGTCCTGTACGTCCTTATCGCCTATGTGGCTCTGGCCAAGGCCGGCTTGGCCGCACCGCTGGTCAGCGAAGCCTTCACGGATGTCACCTGCTGGGTCCTGACAGGCTACTTCGCACTGGGCATCGTTCTGAACGGAATCTCCCGCAGCAAACCGGAGCGCCTGGTCATGACACCAACCGTCGTGGCCCTCACGGCCCTTTACTTGATCCTGTCCCTGAACTGAGCAAACGGCCAACTTTTCCATTTTGCGGTTAAACATTTCCGTACTACGGATTTATCCTGCGCGAAACACTGTATCCCTAGCGTTGCGAATGACCGAAGCGGCCTCCCGCCGCTCCTACGTTGATAGGCGACGCCATGATTCCTCCCTCCGCCCCTGCGGCCTCAGCATCCGGCGCTCCGGCGCCTGCAGTTCCGGCCCGGACGAAGAAGCCGTTCTACACTTCCCTCTTTTTCCAGATCCTCATCGCCGTATGCCTGGGAATCGGTATAGGACACTTCTGGCCTGACATAGGGTCAGGCCTGCGTCCGCTGGGCGACGGCTTCATTCAGCTCATCAAAATGATCATCGCCCCCTTGATTTTCCTGGTGATTGTCACCGGCATCTCGGCGGTGGGCGACGTCAAAGCAGTGGGCAGGGTGGGGGTGAAGGCCCTGGTCTACTTCACGGCAGCAACCCTGTTCGCCTTGGTGTTTGGCCTGGTGGTCGGCAACATCGTCCAGCCGGGCGCAGGACTCAACATCGACCCCAGTGCGCTGTCCCAGGATGCCCTTAACGCCAAGACAGGCACCGCGCCGCCCAAGGACGCCGGCCAGTTCCTCCTCGGCGTCATCCCCACCAGCGTCGTGGGAGCCTTCGCCAACAACAGCCTGCTGCAGGTGCTTTGCTTCTCGGTCTTCTTCGGAGCCGCAATCGTGGTGGTTGGCCGTGAGCGGTGCATGCCGGTGATCAGCCTGCTGGAGACGGTCCTGGAACTTTTCTTCAAGATCATGGCCTGGGTCATGCGCGTGGCGCCCATCGGTGCGTTCGGGGCCATGGCCTTCATCATCGGCCAGTACGGCCTGGGTTCGCTGAGCACTTACGCGCTCCTGATCGCCGCCTGCTACGGCGCCGCCATCGTCTTCATTGGACTCCTGTTCGTGGTGGCGTGGGTGTATCCGCGCGTCCCACTCTGGCAGTTCATCAAGTATTCCCGTGAGGAGTTCCTGCTGGCGCTCGGCACCGCCTCCACGGAATCGGTGCTGCCCCGCATCATGACCAAGCTGACCAACGCCGGCTGCTCCCGCGCCACCACGGGCCTGGTGGTTCCCACGGGCTACTCCTTCAACCTCGACGGCGCCGCCCTCTACTTGTCCATCTCCCTGCTTTTCCTTGCCCAGGCCTTCGGGCACAACCTGGACCTTGGCCAGCAGTTGGCCGCACTGGGCATCCTGATGCTCACCTCCAAAGGCATGGCCGGCGTCCCCGGTTCCGCGTTCCTGGCGCTCTCCGCCACCGCCGGTGCCTTGGGAATCTTCCCGGTGGCCGGCGTTGCGCTGCTGCTCGGCGCCGACCGGCTCATGGATTCCATGCGTGTTTCCGTAAACCTCCTGGGCAACTGCGTGGCCACGTTCGTGGTGGCCAAATGGGAGGGCCAGTTCGACCGCGAAGCCATGCTCCGCGCCTTCCGTGGCGAGTTGCCTGATGGGGAGCCTGCCGAAAGTCCAGCACGGGAAAGCACGACGGCGGACGTTCCGACGGCGGGCATGGAACCTGACAGCGAAGCGCCGGCCCTTCCCACCACGGCCGCCGGGGTCCGCTAGGAGCCTGCGTTCAACGGACGCTGTTCAACGGGCCGTGTTCAGCGGGCGCGCGGAGGAAGAACCCGACGGTTGCCGCTGTTGCGAGGCAGAGGCCGGCGTTGATTCCGATTGCCGGCAGCACCGCAGCCAGCACCTGCTCCGGTCCGGCGTCACCGGACTGGAGCAGGGTCGCCGCGATGATGCTGCTCATGACGGGAATTCCCATGGTGATTCCGATTTGCTGGCTCATGGTGGTCAGTCCGGTAGCGAGGCCCTGTTCGGTGTTGGGGAGCCCCGTGGTGGCAGTGACCATGAATCCGACAATCGCTGCGAGGTTCGCGACGCCGCCGACGAACGTTGCGATCAGCACGATGGTCAGGGAGGCCTGGTCTGTGTTGAGGAAGAGCAGCGATCCAGTGGCGGCGGCCTGCACTGTGAGGCCGCTGATGATGGTCTTCTTGGTGCCGAGTTTGCCGATCAGGCGAGGGGCGATGATCCCGCCTCCCACGGTGCCGGCGCCGAGGACGGCGAAGGCGAGTCCAGCCCCGAGCGGCGTGTAGCCAAGGACCTGCTGGAGGTAGAGGGTCAGCACGAACACGAGGGACGTTTCGGTGGCAAAGGCCAGGATCCCGGCGATGTTGCCCCAGGCAATGTTGTTCCGCCCAAGGATGGTCACAGGCACGAGCGCGTGGGCCGTGTTCTTCTCGATAAGGAAGAACACGACGAAAAGGAGCAGGCCCGCTGCCAGCGGCGCCCAGGCGAGCGGTTCGGCCCAGCCCTTTTCACCGGCAGTGGTCAGCCCGAAGACCAGCAAAAGCAGGGCGAGAGTGACCGTGAAAGCGCCCGGGACATCGAGCCTGGTGTTGTTCCCGCGGGAGGACTCGGTGAGGAACTTCGGAGCGAGGACCAGAACGAAGATGGCGATGGGAATGTTGATGAAGAACGCCCAGCGCCAGGACAACAGATCGGTCAGGAGCCCGCCCAGGACGGCACCGGCGGTGAACCCCGCGGCCATCAGCGAGCCGTTCAGGCCGAGTGCTTTGTCCCGCAGCGGACCCTCCGGAAAGGAGGTGGTGAGCAGCGACAACGCAGCCGGGGTTACCGCGGCGGTGGCCAGGCCCTGGGCGGCGCGGGCGGCGAGCAGCAGCCCGGGGTCGGTGGCGAGCCCACCTGCCAGTGAACCGATCCCGAGCAGCGCCATGCCGGTGATGAACAGCCGTTTGCGGCCAAACAGGTCAGCGACCCGGCCGAAGAACAAGGTAAACCCAGCCGCGCACAGGGCGAAGGCCGTCGCTATCCACTGCAGGTGTTCCAGGGAGAACCCCACGTCCGCGCCGATCCGCGGCAGCGCGACGTTCAGGATGGAGAAGTCCACCGCGAGGGTGAAACTTGCCGTCAACAGCAGCACCATGATCAGCCGCTGCCGTCCGGTCATCCGGAGGGAACTTTGCTGAAGTGCCACGGTTGCCGGCTCTGGGGGTGTGGTTTGCGGCAGGGGTGTTCTCTGGTGTGCTGTCATGGCGGAAGGATCCAATCACTAAACTGCAGGGGCGGGTTTTCCTCTCAACCCTGCCGACGCCGGACAGGAACAGCCACGCCGTGTTGTGGGTAGCACTGCCAGTGCTACCCACGTTCGGGAATGTTCGTGAATACTCACAGGTATGAACCAACCGGCAGCCATGGGCAACTTCCTCCGCAAACGACGCGCTGCCCTGACCCCGGCGGACGTCGGGCTGATGGACTACGGCACCCGCCGCGTACCCGGGCTGCGACGGGAGGAAGTGGCTATGCTCGCCGGCATGAGCGTGACCTACTACGCCAGGCTGGAACAGGGCCAGCATCTCAACGCCTCTGACGCCGTCGTCGATTCCCTCGCCCGGGCGCTGGTCCTGACCGAGGTCGAACGAAAACACCTCGCCGACCTCTCCGGTCACAAACGCCGCACACCGAAAGCCTCCCGGAACCGTCCTGACCAGGTCCGGCCAGGAACGAAGCGCCTGGTCGATTCCATGGGGCCGGTTCCGGCTGTTGTGTTGGGCAAACGGACCGAAGTCCTCGCCTGGAACCAGGCCGGACACAGGCTGGTTGCTTCCCATCTGGACTTCTACGCCCCGGGCATACCGTCCGAACGGCCGAACCTGACGCGGATGCTTTGCCTCGACGAGGCCACCCGCAGCCTCTATCCGCAGTGGCGGGCGGAGGCCAGCCGCGCAGTCGCTTCCTTGCGGCTGCTTTCCGGACGGTTCGCTGACGACGCCGGGCTCGCCGCCCTCGTTGGGGAGCTGACCCTCAAGAGCCCGGATTTCGCGACAATGTGGGCCGAACACCCGGTGGAGAACTGCATGTCAGGGCATAAGGCACTGAAACACCCGCAACTCGGCGCCCTGGAGTTGGGATTCGAGGTCCTGACGATGCCGGATGATTCCGGCCACCGCATCCTCACCTACACCGCCGAACCAGGCAGCCAGGCTGCGGCAGCACTCGACAGGCTGCAGCGTCCCTCCCTGACCCTTGCCCGGGAAGGAGGCGAACTTGGCCAGGCCGTCTGAGACAGGCACAAAGGTAAATCGATGCCCAGTCGCCGTCGACACAGGAACCCGGGACGGCGAGGCCCAACGATTGCTCCGGTAACGCCCTTTAGAGGGCTCAAAACGGCGTTATCGGAGCAACCGATGGCTTCGCTAGGCTGGAGTGGCCCACCAGCCCTGCCCAGGAGTCCTTCATGATCACCCGTGCCGACGTGGACCAGGCCGCTGCCCGGATCAAAGGCCTCACCCGACTGACGCCCGTCCTCGAAGCGGACCCTGGCGCCTTCCCGGGCCCGGTCTGGTTCAAATGCGAGTTCATGCAGCACACCGGCACGTTCAAGGCCCGCGGTGCGCTCAACAGGATCCTCGCCAGCAAGGAGCGAGGGGAACTGCACCCGGACGTGGGGGTGGTGGTGGCCTCCGGCGGGAATGCCGGGCTCGCCAACGCGTATGCCGCCGCCCAGCTGGGTGTCCCGGCAACCGTCTTTGTGCCGGAGGCGGCGCCCGCGGTCAAGGTCCGGAAGCTCAAGGCCATCGGCGCCACCGTGATCCAGGGCGGCGCCGAATATGCCGTTGCCTACGAGGCCGCCGTCGCCCATGCCGCACAAACCGGGGCCGTGTACTGCCACGCCTACGACCAGCCCGAGATCGCTGCCGGCGCCGGCACGGTGGGGTCCGAACTGCTGGACCAGCTGGGCAGTGTGGATACCGTGCTGGTGGCAGTGGGCGGCGGCGGGCTGATGGCCGGAATCGCGGCAGCCGTTGAAGGCCGCGCCAAGGTGGTGGCCGTCGAGCCGGAAACCGCCCCCACGCTCCATGCGGCGCTCGCAGCCGGGCATCCCGTGGACGTGGCGGTGTCCGGCGTCGCCGCCGACTCCCTGGGAGCCCGCAGGATCGGCGGGATTGGGTTTGTCGTAGCAGTCAGGACCGGCGTCGAAAGCGTCCTGGTGTCCGACGCCGATATAGTCGCCGCCCGCAGCCGGCTCTGGGATGAGTACCGCCTCGTGGTGGAACACGGTGCGGCGGCAGCATTCGCCGCGCTGCACGCCGGTGCCTATGTGCCCGCCGCGGGGGAGCGCGTTGCGGTGATCCTCTGCGGCGCCAACACCGATCCGGCCACCTTGTAGGCGGACCACCCAGGGTGGCCCGGCGCCGGGCCTAGTGAGGCGGTTCGCGGACGAGCCTAAGCCCGGGCAGCCGCGCCGTCAGGCCACCTGCAGCTCGCTCATTGTCAGCGGACCGGCCAGGACAATCCGCACCGCCTCCGGGCCGGCACCGTCCAACGCACCGCTGGCCAGCACCAGTGCCAGTTCGCCGTCGAACCCGGGATCAACGGTTGCCTCCGCGGAATCCGTCCACGTGCCGCCGCGCCCAGGCAACTGAACGGCCACCCTTCCGGGACCGGAGGCCGTGAGCCGCAGCGCCACGCACTCAGGCGTGTTGCCTTGCCAGCCGCGGTAGACCGCCGTCGTACTTTCCTGCGGTGAGCAAGGCGCGACGGCGGTGCCAGCCAGCGGCGTCTCCGGCACCAGCGCGAGGTTGGAACATTCGTCAAAAAGCTCGGCGCGGATCCAGGCACCGCGCTGGCGCGGACCGCTTCCCTCACCGCTCACGGACAGCTCGACACCCAGAGGCAGGCAGTTGGCCGACGGACCGACCATCAGTTCGTACGTCCCCGGCTCCACCAGCATCCGCCCGGCCGTGACGCTGAACGTGGCCAGCCGCTCCAGTGGCACCGGAATCCGCACGGTCCGGCGCTCGTCGGGTGCCAGCTCGACCCGGCGGTACGCCACCAGGAGTCGCCGCGGGAACTCGAAACGGTGCCCCGGGGAGGCGGCGTAGACCTGCACGAGCTCGTGCGCGGTCCGCGTACCGGTGTTGCGCACCACCACGTCGATACCGCCGTCCGATAGCGAGACCGACAGCCCGTCGCCCGCCAGCGCAGCGGATTCGTAGCTGACTTTGCTATAGCCGAGGCCGTGGCCCAGCGCGTACAGCGGCTCGGCGGTGCTGTACAGGTACGTGCTGTGGGAGGAGATGAGGTCGTAGTCCAGGATGTCTGGCAGGTCCTCGTCACGCTGCCACCAGGTCTGGGCCAGCCGTCCGGCGGGCTCAAAATCGCCGCTGAGGATGTCCGCCAGGCCATTGCCCAGTTCCTGGCCGGCGTGCGAGGTCCACACAACGGCAGGAGTGTCAGCCAGCGGTCCCAGCGCGTACGGGTAGGAGGAGACGATCACCAGGACGGTCCGGGGGTTCGCTTCCCGGACCAGCCGGATGAGTTCCTGCTCGGGCTCTGGCAGTGCCAGCGTGGCCCTGTCGATGGTTTCCCGGCCGCCCAGGTGCGGATCATTCCCTACTACTACGACGGCGACATCGGCCGCGGCGGCAGCCTCCCGGGCGGCCTGTTGGCCGGAGCGGACGGTCCGCAGGGCGAAGCGGTCCGCTGCTTCTTCGGTCCCGGCGGACAGGGCTGCGCTTCCGGTGTGTGCCTCAATCCGGACCCACTTGCCGGTGCCGATGTGCTGGATGGACACCGTCCCGTCCACTCCCGGGTGCAGCCGGAACGTTTCCTGCACCACCCAGCCGCCCACCCTGGCCGCTGACGCGGTCAGGTAGTAGCCGTCGGCGCTTACGAACTTGTCAGTGACGGGGGACTGCAGGGTGCATTCGCCATCGCCCCAGTCCTTGAGCAGGAACGCTTCGTCCGGCCCTGGCGCGGCAGCACCGGCAGTGAGGGAGGTTTTGGGGTTGCCGGCGCCGAGGTAGGTGCCGGTCCGGACGCACCGGAGGGAGACCAGGTCCACGCCCGCCTCCGCCACCACGCCGCCGTACCGCGCGGACAGGCCTTCGAAGATGCTGACCTCATCCTGCAGGGTGCCGCTGTACCAGTCGCTAAGTACCGTGGAACCCAGGGCGCCAATCACGGCAACCTTTCCGGGATTCGGGCCAAGCGGAAGCAGGGGATCCGCCGTGCCGGCAGCGGGTGTGTTCCGGAGCAATACCACCGACTTCCGGGCCGCTTCCCGGGCCAGCGCCACGTGGGCCGGATCACCCACGAGTTCAGGGCCGAGGGAGCCATATGGGCCGCCGTCGGGTTCGAATTCGCCGGTCCGTTCCCGCAGGGTGAGGAGCCGGAGGACGGCGCGATCGATGTCCGCCTCGGTGATCAGCCCGCGGTCCAGGGCTTGGTGCAGGTGCCTGAGGGACGGCTCCGGGTTGTCGCTATCCTCGGTGAAGTTGTCCACCCCGGCGCGGAGGGCGGCCGCGTAGGCGGACGGGCCGTCGTCGAAATACTTCTCCGCGTTGTACAGCGAGGACGGGGCACCTGCGTCGGTGACGATGGCGATGTCCTCGCCGTTCCGCCACATCCGCAGCTCGCCGGCCACCAGGTCCGAGACGTGGGCGGGCCGGCCGTTGACCAGGTTGTACGACAGCATGACGGCCCCGGCCACGCCGTCTTCGATGGGGCTGCGGTAGGCCGGAAGCTCGTATTCGTGCAGCACGCGCGCACGCAGTTGGCTGCTGGAAACGTTCCGGTCCGCCTCGTTGTTGTAGGCCAGGAAATGCTTCAGCGTGGGCACCGTCAGCCAGAAGCGTTCATGGTCGCCTTTCAGCCCAGCACAGTACGCTCCGGCCAGCGATGCGGTGAGCTGAGGATCCTCGGAGAAGCCTTCCTCGTTGCGGCCCCATAGGGGATGCCGCAGCGGGTTCACCACCGGAGCCCACACGTTGGTGCTCACGGTGGCGTCCGTCGCCTTCTTGCCACGGACTTCGCGCCCGACGGCGGTCCCCACCCGGCGGATCAGGTCCTCATCCCAGGTGGCGGCCAGGCCCACAGGCTGCGGAAACACCGTGGCGGCGCCCAGCCACGCCACTCCATGGGCAGCTTCGGCTCCGGTGTGGAACCGGGCCAGGCCCAGGGATTCGACGGCGGGCGCGTGCTGGTGGAGCATGGCGATCTTCTGGTCACGGGAGAGCGAGTCCAGAAGACTTTGCGCCTTGGTGATGGCTGCGGTGGAGGCTGAGGCGGCAGGGGGCACGGTTGGTCCAATCGGCGGTGACTGTTCGGCGGGTTGTTTAAACGCTTCTACAAACGCATCGACATCCAGTGTGGCATCGTGCCCTGTGACACGCAACACGTTTGAGTCTTGCGGGTGAAATTGGGATGCTCTACGCTGATCGTTAATCGAAGCGATTCGACAAAACTTCGAAATCATCGATGCAACATCCACCACAAAGGAGTGCTGATTATGCTTGGTCACCATGCGGATCCGACACGAAGCCGCCGTCCCCAGAAAACAGGTTCCACCCTCCTCGCCGAGGCCGGCTCCACCGGCGTCAACCGCCGTTCCTTCCTGGGCATCCTCAGCGGTGCCGTGTTCCTGGCCGCTGCGCCCGCGGCACTGACGGCGTGCGGAACCGGGGCGGCGGCTCCGCAGGCAACCACTTCCGGCGGCCTCGCCGAAACCGTGGCCAAGCTGGTCCCGTCCTACATCCCGGTGGACCTGGTCAAGCCGGACATCCCGTCGGTCAACGGTTCGACGCCCGGCTTCACGTCCATCCCGAAGTCCTTGGTCAAATCAGTGGCCAGCACGCCCGGCTCCGGCGGGACCTACACCGCCATGGCCCCTGCGTGGTGGGCGGTCCCGCCCGCTTTGCCGGATAACACCTACTACAAGGCCGTCAATGAAAAGCTGGGCGCCACCATCAATTTCCAGGTCAACGACGGCAACGCCTACGCCGACAAGGTCCAGACGGTTCTCGCTTCGCCGAAGGATGTACCGGACTGGATGGTGATCCCCGCCTGGAACATGCCGCCACGCTTCGGCCAGGCCGCCACCAGCATCTTCACCGACCTCTCGCCCTTCCTGGCCGGCGACAAGGTCAAGAAGTACCCCAACCTGGCCAACATCCCCACGGCGGCCTGGAAGATGGGCTGCTTCGAAGGCGGACTGTATGGACTGCCCTACCCGGGCGCCCTGATCTCCGACGCCATCTTCTACCGGGCGGACCTCTTCGAGGAACTCGGCGTCGAACCGCCCACGTCCGCCGACGAATACCGCAGCGTGGCGAAGGAACTCACGGACACTTCCAAGAACCGCTGGGGTTCCGAGGACATCTGGACGGGTGCGCAGATCATGCACGGGGTGGTCCCCAAGTGGAAAAAGGTGGACGGCAAGCTCCAGAACAAGTTCGAAACCGACGAATACCGCGCCGCCCTGGAATGGACCGCCAAGCTGTTCGCCGACGGCTCCGTCCACCCGGACGCAGTTGCCGGCAACTCGCAGCAGGCCAAGCAGCGCTTCGAAGCCGGCGCGTCCCTGATGACCTCGGACGGCATGGGCGGCTGGCACGAGGCTTTGGCGCGCGTCCTTCCGTCCAACCCCGGCTTCAATATGCAGCCCATGGACTACTTCGCCCCGGACGGCGGCAAACCCACCCTGTTCCGGGCCCAGCCCGCGGCGATCTTCAGCTTCATCAAGAAGACGGACCCGGCCAAGATCGAGGAGATCCTGGCGCTGGCCAACTTCATCGCCGCACCGTTCGGCACCGAGGAGAACGTCCTCATCAACAGCGGAGTGGAAGGCGTGCACTACACCCGCGACTCACAGGGTATTCCGCAGGCCACCGCCAAGGGGACCCAGGAAGTGACCAGCACCTACGCCTTCCTGGTCAACGCTCCGATCGTGAACTCCATGGTCCAGTACCCCGGCCTGGTCAAGTCCCAGTCCGAGTGGGAAGCCCGCCAGGCACCGAACGTCCAGGAGGACATCTTCTTCGGTATGCAGATCCAGGAACCGGCCAAGTTCGGCTCCCTCGGCAAGCCGTTCGAGGACCTGGCGAAGGACATCATCCGCGGCCGCAAGGGCATGCCCGACCTGGACAGCGCCATCGCCACCTGGAAGAGCAAGGGCGGCGACGAGCTACGCGACTTCTACGCCGGATTCCTGGCATAGGGGTGGCGGCGAACATGAGCACAGGTACAGAGAGCAGGGCCGCCGCCCTGACGCCGGCACGGCCCGACCCCGGGACCTCCTCCCGGCTCGCGGCACCGGCGACGCGTCCGACGTCGACACCCAGCACCCCGCCGGACGACGGGCAGGGAAGCGGGCCGGGGGACGCGACCCTCCGCCCCCGCGCCAGCTTGAAGGTACGGTTCAACCGGGACCGTTCCCTGGTGTTCATGGCCTTGCCGGCCGTGATCCTGCTGGGCGTCTTCGCCTACCTGCCCATGCTGGGCAACGTGGTGGCCTTCCAGGACTATTCGCCCTTCGTTGGCATCCCGGACAGCCCCTGGGTGGGCATGGAGAACTTCAGCCGGGTGATGGCCGATCCGGAGTTCTGGCTCGCCGTCAAGAACACGCTGGTGATCACCGCATTCCAGCTGGTTTTCTTCTTCCCCATTCCCATCGCCTTGGCCATGCTGCTGAACTCCCTGGTCAACCCCCGGTTGCGGGCGGCCATCCAGGCCGTGGTGTACCTGCCGCACTTCTTTTCCTGGGTGCTGGTGGTCTCCGTCTTCCAGCAGATCTTCGGCGGCGCGGGGCTGCTCAACCAGTCGCTGCGCGCCAACGGCTGGCAGGCCATGGACGTGATGACCAACCCGGACACGTTCCTGTTTCTCATCACCTCCCAGGCGATCTGGAAGGACGCCGGCTGGGGCATCATCGTGTTCCTGGCGGCCCTCAGCGCGATCGATCCCGCCCAGTATGAGGCGGCGGCCGTGGACGGTGCCAACCGCTGGAAGCGTATGTGGCATGTGACCCTCCCGGGGCTGCGGAGCGTCATTGTGCTGCTGCTGATCCTGCGGCTGGGCGACTCACTGACCGTGGGCTTCGAGCAGATGATCCTGCAGCGTGACGCCGTGGGTGCGGACGCCTCCGAGGTCCTGGACACGTTCGTCTACTACACGGGCGTGCAGAACGGTGACTGGAGCTACGCGGCGGCGGCCGGACTGATCAAGGGCCTGGTCAGCCTGGCCCTGATCCTGGCAGCAAACAAGGTGGCCCACATATTCGGCGAAAGCGGAGTGTATTCCAAATGAGCGCAACCACAACCAAACCACTTGCCTCCTCAAAATCGCTGCGGCTCCGGCCGGAACGGCCGGCCTGGGACGAAGAGCCGGGACGCCTGGCGAAAACGGTCAAGGCAGTGGTGCTCGCCGCCGTCGTCCTTGCTGTCCTGGGGCCGCTGTACACCATCGTGCTGACCAGCGTCTCCTCGCAGGCCACCATCACACGCGCCGGCGGCCTGGTCCTGATTCCCGGCGAAATCACCCTCACTGCCTACCAGCAGATCCTCAGCGGCGGCGTGGTCACCCGGGCCGTGCTGGTGTCCGTGGGCGTGACCGCCACCGGCACCCTGCTGAGCATGGTGGTGTCCGTGCTCTGTGCTTATGGCCTGTCCCGGCCGGGTTCCTTCGCCCACACCCCCATACTCTTCACCCTGCTGGTCACCATGTTCTTCAGCGCCGGCATCATCCCGGCCTACCTGCTGGTGTCCAGCCTGGGCCTGATCAACACCTACTGGGCACTGATCCTGCCCAGCTGCATCTCGGTGTTCAACATCATCATCCTGCGCGGGTTCTTCATGGGGATCGACAGGGGCATCCTGGACAGCGCCCGGATCGACGGGGCCAGTGAATGGCGCACGCTGACCCAGATTGTCCTGCCCATGTCCAAGGCCGTCACCGCCGTCATCGCCCTGTTCTACGGCGTGGGCTACTGGAACGCGTTCTTCAACGCCGTCCTCTACATCAACGACAGCGCCATGAACCCGCTCCAGGTGGTGCTGCGCTCCTACGTGCTGCAGGGCGTCTCAGTGCCCGGCCAGATCGACGTCGGCGACGGCGCCGCGGCTTCCCCCGCCCTGCAGATGGCCGTGATCGTCCTGGCCATGGTCCCCATCCTGCTGGTGTACCCGTTTGTGCAGAAGCACTTCACCAAGGGCGTGATGATCGGGGCGGTGAAGGGATGACCGGCGTGTGGCTACCCGGCCTGATGGGAGCCGGTTTGCTGTTAGACGACCGGGGCGGTCGTCTCGCCTTCCGCCAGAGTGGGCGCAATGAGCCGCAGCTCGGCCGGTTTGTCCAGGCTGAGCCGGTCCATCACCATCTCCACGGCCGCCCGGCCGATGTCCATCGCGGGAATGGAAACTGCGGTCCAGGGATGGGCCGCGGCCATGGCCACGTCCGCCGGTGCAATCACCGCGACCGAGATGTCCTCCGGGATGGACAGGCCGCGGACGCCAAGGTTCTCCCGCAGCATGGGGAGCAGGCCCTCGTTATGGACCAGGAGCGCGGTGATGCTTTCAGGCCCGGAGAACACCCGGTCCAACGCCTTGCCAAGGTCACGCGAGTTGGCTTCGCAGGCCTCGGCCACGTGGGCGATTTCCGCGGCACGGCACGCATCCTGGAACCCCTGCAGGGCCCGGTCAGCGTAGGTGGCATGCCGGCGCAAGGATGCTGGCGGGGAACCAATGAACGCGATGCCGCGGTGGCCCAGGTCCGCCAGGTGACGGACAGCGGTGCGGGACGCGGCGGCGAAGTCGAAGTCCACGCAGCTCAGGCCGCGCGGATCATCCGGCATCCCGATCAGCACGGCCGGTTTCTGCAGCTTGGCAAGCACCGGGATGCGCGGATCACGGGCCTCGATGTCCATCATGAGCAGCCCGTCCACCATGGACTGCGACGTCACGCGCTCGATGCTTCCGGCGTCGTCCTGGGTCAGCAGCAGCACATCCTGGTTGAACGTCCGGGCCGTGGTGACCACGGCGGTGACGAACTGCATAACGACGCCGACATTGACGTCCGCACGCAGGGGCACCACCAGGCCCAGCACGTTGGAACGGCTCGAGGCCAGCGCACGGGCGCTGGACCGAGGGCTGTAACGCAGCTTCCGCATGGCCGCTTCGACAGTTTCCCGGGTTTCCTTCGATATGGTCCGCTTCCCGCTCATCACGTAGGACACGGTGCTCGTGGATACACCGGCCTCGCGGGCCACATCATTGATCGTGGCCGCTGTTGAAGCCCTTCGATTGTCCATCCCCCTATTTAACCAAGGATTTCCATGTCTCCCAGCAGCCACAGCCTGAACAGCCTGACGGATCGAACCGGCTTGTTGTTCGGTGCTGACTACAACCCCGAGCAGTGGCCGGCCGACACCTGGCCGGAGGACATCCGGCTGATGCAGGAGGCAGGTATCAACCTGGTCACCGTGGGAGTGTTCAGCTGGGCCCTGCTGGAGCCCCGCGAAGGTGCCCGGAACTTCGGCTGGCTGGACCGGCTCCTGGATCTGCTGCACGAGGGCGGCATCCGCGTCTGCCTGGCAACGCCCACGGCATCGCCGCCGGCCTGGCTGGGCCGCGAGTATCCGGAAACCTTGCCCACGGACGCGGCCGGCAGCACGCTTTGGTATGGCTCGCGCAACCAGTTCAACCCGTCATCCGCCAAGTACCGGCAGGCCGCCGCTGCCATCACGGAGTCCCTGGCCCGGCGCTACGCGGGGCATCCCGCCCTCGCGATGTGGCACGTGGGAAACGAGCTCGGACAGGTGAGCTACGACGACGAAACCGCGCGCGCCTTTCGTGCCTGGCTGACCCGGCGCTACATCACGCTGGACGGACTCAACCGTGCCTGGGGTACTTCCTTTTGGAGCCAGAACTACGGCAGCTGGGAAGAGATCCTGCCTCCGCGCAAAGCGCCGTACCTGATCAACCCCAGCCAAGCACTGGACTTCCAACGGTTCACCTCGGACCAGTTGCTGTCCCTGTTCTGTGCGGAGCGGGACATCATCCGCCGCTACGACACCGCCAGCCCGGTGACCACCAACCTGATGGGGTTCTTCCGCGGGGCGGACTACTTCGCCTTCGCGAAGGAGTCGGACGTCGTGGCCAATGACTGGTACACCGACCCGGCGGATCCGGAGTCGCACCGGTTTGGATCGCTGACCCACGACCTCTGCCGGGGACTCTCAGGTGGCACCCCATGGCTCCTCATCGAGTCCGCCACCTCCGGGGTGAACTGGCGGGAGCACAACGTGCCGAAGCAGCCCGGCGAACTCCGGGTTGATGCCCTCTCGGCCGTCGCCCGGGGCGCCGATGGCGTCTGTTTCTTCCAGTTCCGCCAGTCCCGCTTCGGCGCCGAACGCTTCCACTCCGCGGTGGTGCCGCTCGCGGGCGAGCACACGCGGGTGTTCGGCGAGGCCGCGGCCCTGGGCAAGGACCTCCAAGCTTTGCGCCAGCTGGCCGGGACACCCTGCACGGCCAAGATCGCGGTCCTGTTCGACTGGGACAGCTGGTGGGCCGCCGAATCACCGGACACTCCCACCAACCGGCTCCAGGTGCTGGAGCAGCTCCAGGCGTATTACGCGCCCCTGCACCGGAACGGCCTGGCCGTCGAAGTAGTCCATCCCTCGGCGGACCTGGGCCGGTTTGAGCTGGTCCTGGCTCCCAGCCTGTTCCTGCTCAGCCAGGAGCACGCGGACGGGCTGGGCGCGTACGTCCAGGGCGGCGGCCACCTGGTGGTAGGGCCCTTCAGCGCAGTGGCGGACCGCAACGGCCACCTCGCTTCCGGCCGCTTCCCGGCGATACTCGCAGACCTGCTGGGCGTGGACGGCGAGGAATGGATCCCGCTTGGATCACCGGTGGGGATCCGGTTTGGGGAGGCACCCGCCGGGCAGGCCCGGACCTGGGCGGAAGACCTGGCACTGAACAGCAGCACCGCCGAGGTGGTGGCGCACTTTGCCGAGGGCCGGCTGGAAGGCCGTCCCGTCGTCGTACATCACCAAACCGGTGCCGGGCACTCCTGGTATGTGGGGGCCGACCTTCCCCCCGAGGCACTGGAGCAGGTTGTGGCGGATGCGCTGGAGTCGGCGGGAATCCGGTATCCCCTGGCCGCGCCGTTGCCGGACCAGGTGGAGGCGGCAAGCCGCGGTGGGCACCTGTTCCTGCTGAACCATTCCGGTGAGCCGCAGGACGTCCGGCTCGGATGGGCGTCCGTGGACCTGCTTACCGGCGCAGCCCACGGCGATCAGCTCATCCTGCCGCCCTTCGGCGCGCTGGTGCTCAAGGAACCCGCCTCCAACGAACTTTCCAACTTGAAGAACCCCCGAAACAGAGGAACAGCATGAAATTCACGGACGGCTACTGGCTCCACAAAAAGGGCCTCTCCGCACTCCACCCGCGGGATGTGTCCGATGTGGAGACAACCGACGGCAAGCTCACCGTCTACGCACCCACGCAGAAGATCAGATCGCGCGGCGACGCCCTGAACTGCCCGCAGCTGACCATCAGCTTCGAGTCGCCGTTACCGGACGTCATTGGTGTGACGATCGAACACTTCCAGGGCGGTGTGCAGAAGGGGCCGCACTTCGGGCTCAAGGAAGGCGGCGCGGACGTCAGCATCACCAACGACGGCGGCACCGCCACGTTCACCTCCGGCGGCCTCACCGCACACATCAGCACCTCGGGCGACTGGAACGTGGATTTCGTGGGGGACGGCCGGCTGCTGACCAGTTCGGTGCCCCGCAGCATCGGCGTCATCACCGACGACGACGGCCGGCACTTTGTGCACGAACAGCTGACCCTCGGCGTGGGAACCAATGTCTACGGGCTGGGGGAGCGGTTTGGCCCGCTGGTGAAGAACGGGCAGTCGATCGACATTTGGAACGAAGACGGCGGCACCTCAAGCGACCTCGCCTATAAGAACGTGCCGTTCTTCATCACCAACGCGGGCTACGGCGTGTTCGTAAACCACCCGGAGCGGGTGTCGTACGAGATCGGGTCCGAGGTGGTGTCCCGCACGCAGTTCAGCGTTGAGGGCCAGCGGCTGCAGTACTTCGTGATCCATGGGCCTACCCCCAAGGACATCCTGCGCCGCTACACGGAGCTGACCGGCCGGCCGGCCCGGGTACCGGCCTGGTCCTACGGGCTGTGGCTGTCCACGTCCTTCACCACGGACTACGACGAGAAAACCGTGATGTCCTTCATCGACGGCATGGCCGAACGCAAGCTTCCGCTCTCCGTATTCCACTTTGACTGCCATTGGATGAGGGCGTTCCATTGGAGCGATTTCGTCTGGGACCCGGCCACCTTCCCGGACCCTGAAGGCATGCTGCGGCGCCTGCACGAGCGGGGCCTGAAGGTGTGTGTCTGGATCAACCCGTACATCGCCCAGCGCTCGCACTTGTTCCGCGAGGGTGAAGAGCGGGGCTACCTCGTCAAGCGGGCGGACGGCTCTGTATGGCAGTGGGACATGTGGCAGGCGGGCATGGGCCTGGTGGATTTCACCAACCCGGACGCCGTGACCTGGTACCAGGACAAGCTGCGCACCCTGCTGAACCAGGGCGTGGATTCCTTCAAGACCGATTTCGGCGAGCGGATCCCCACGGACGTGGCCTGGCACGACGGCTCCGATCCGCAGAAAATGCACAACTATTACGCGCAGCTCTACAATCAAACGGTGTTCGACCTGCTCTCCAAGGAGCTCGGCGAAGGCCAGGCCGTGCTCTTTGCCCGCTCCGCTACCGCCGGAGGTCAGCAGCTTCCGGTGCACTGGGGCGGCGACTGCGAGTCCACGTTCTCCGCCATGTCCGAATCCCTCCGCGGCGGACTGTCCCTGGCATCCTCGGGATTCGCGTTCTGGAGCCACGACATCGGCGGGTTCGAGGGCACTCCGGATCCGGAACTGTTCAAGCGGTGGATCGCGTTTGGGCTGCTGTCCTCCCATTCCCGGCTGCACGGCTCCAACTCGTACCGTGTGCCGTGGCTGGTGGACGACGAATCCAGCGACGTGCTCCGCCACTTCACCGGGCTGAAGATGCGGCTCATGCCGTACCTTTTGGCCTCAGCCGAGGACGCGCACCAGACAGGATCACCCCTGATGCGGCCCATGTTCCTCGAGTTCCCCGAAGACCCCGCCTGTGCCTACCTCGACCGGCAATACATGCTCGGATCGGAGCTGCTGGTTGCACCGGTGATGGGGGCCGGCGGGTCGGTGGATTTCTACCTCCCGGCCGGCACCTGGACCCACCTGGAAAGCGGCGAGCAGCTGGCCGGCCCGCAGTGGCACCGCAAGGAATTCTCGGTGCTGGAGGCCGCGGTGTACGTCCGCGAGGGGGCGGTCTTGCCGCTCGGAACCGTGACGGACCGGCCGGAGTACGACTGGGCCACGGACGTGGAGTTCCACGCCTTCGCCGCTGTTGAGGGCCAGCGCAGGACTGTGGTGGTTCCCAAGGCCGACGGCGGTTTTGCCCGGTTTGAGGTGACGGTGGAAGGCGGCCGGCCGGTCGCCGTCGCGCTCTGACAGCCGGTGCCCGGGCGGCCATGTATGGGCGGCCCGGGCACCCTTTTGCCCGGGTTCCGCGTCCCTTCCGCATCCAATGCACAGCCTCTGGTCAGGGTCATCGGCGGTGCCTAAACTGGCAGGACCATCGTGCGGAGCCTGCCGCCTGTTGATGCCGTCTGTTGCCCCGCGCGGATCAGTCCAACCGAGGAAGCATCATGCGCCGAACAGTACAACGCCGTACCGCCATCGCGTTCATCGCCTTAATGGCACTGCTCACGCCGTCCCTGCCCGCCACCGCGGCGCCGCCTTCCGGCGTCATCGTGCTCGACGGCGCCACCTCCGCCGAGGGGATCGCCGCCGGCCGGGGAACCACCTTCTACGCCGGGGAACTGGCCACCGGCGACATCTTCCAGGGCGACATCCGCACCGGAATCGCCACGGAGATCATTGACGGTCCGGATGATCGAATGGCTGTAGGAATGAAGTTTGATGCCGGCAGCAATCTGCTGTTCGTAGCTGGTGGGGCTGGCGGCAATGCCTACGTTTACAACACCGCGACGCTGGAACTCGTAGAGGAGATCCCGCTCGCACCAGGCTTCATCAACGACGTCGCGCTCACCCCGGACGGGGCATGGTTCACGAATTCCGCCGCTGCCGAGCTGTACTTGGTTCCGGTCAGCCACCGCGGTGAACTGGGTGATGTTGTGACGCTTCCGCTGAGCGGTCCTGCGGCCGACGCAGGGGACCAGTTCAACCTCAACGGCATTGCCTCGGCCAAGGGCGGCCGGGTGCTGTTTGTGTCCCACTCGGGTAATGGGGAGATCTACACGGTCAACCCGGACACCGGCACCAGCGCACTTGTTGAAGGGGTAAGCGTTCCAAACGTGGACGGCATCCTGGTTCAGGGCCAGCGTCTCTGGGCTGTCCAGAACTTCTCGGACCAGATCAGCCGGATCGACCTCGCCAATAATTTCTCGTCCGGCGTTGTCGAGGATGTCATCACCAGCACCAGTTTCAACACTCCAGCGACGGCTGCCCTGTTCGGCAACACGCTTGCGGCAGTGAACGCCCAGTTCCTGCTTCCGGACACCGAATATGAGGTGGTCCTGGTCCCCGCACGCCTGTAGGACCATTTAGCCCCAACCGGCTGGCAGCAGGCGTCGTCAAAAATGGATTTCGTGACGTCCGCTGCCAGCCCAGTTTTGGGTGTCCTGCCAGGATTGACCGGCCGCGCTAAATGGTTCGCGGGGCGTTAGCCAGGTTTTCCTTCAATTCAGCCTCGGTCTGCCGGATCACGTAGGCCGGGCGGTCCCGCTCCACGCGCCAGCTCTCGGACAGCAGCCCAATGTTAACGGTGTCGAAGCCGAACTCGTCGTATAGCCGGGTCACCAGTTCGGCGGCCTCGGGGTAGTCGCTGGCCGTGGCAAGGGCGCGGCGGTTTTCTGTTCCGGTGGGCGTGCCGTCCGTGGTGATGTCCTTGGCCATGATGTGGTTGAAGCCCTTGGCGACCTTGGATTCGGGCAAGTGTTCCTGAAGCAGTCCGGAGGTGGTGGCCTCGCCGTTGTCCAGTGCGGGAATGTGCCCGTCCCGCTCCCAGTAGTAGTTGTTGGTGTCGATCACGATCTTGCCGGCCAGCGGCGCCACGGGAATGTCCCGGTAGTTCCTCAGCGGAACTGTGACGACGGCGAAATCGCCTGCCGCCGCTGCCTCCGCCGGGGTCGCGGCCCGGGCTTTAGGGCCCAGTTCCGTTACCAGTTCCGTGAGGGTCTCCGGCCCGCGTGAGTTGCTGATGACCACGTCATAGCCGAGCGCCACCGCCTTCCGGGCAACCTGGCTTCCGATGTGTCCTGCTCCGATGATTCCAATTGTTGTCATGTCCGGGCCAACAGCGGCGCCCACGGAGATATTTCAGGGCTTTCGCGGGAATAATCCGGTGATGCTGTGAAACCTCAGACGAGGTCCGGGGCGCTGGCGACGATGTAGTCCGCGGCAGCGGGTCCGGTCATATTCAGGTTGTTGTGTTCGGCAGTGATCCCATGGTCTTTGAGGGCCTTCCACAGGGAAGGCGGATCCTGGGGTTCAACGTGGTTGATCAGGCACCAGCTCGTATAAAGGCCATAGAGCTCATCGCGGCCCAATCCCGTTCCAGAGTCCCGCTGCGGCGTCACGGATTCAGCCAGGAAACGTTCAAAATGGGTGGCAGGCACAGTTGCTCACTTTCGGCGTTACGCGGGCGCCGTACTGCTTCAGCGCTGGAGCCCGCCGGGCAGGCGGGTCATGCTTCGACGCTAAGACAGTACCGGCCGCCGTGTCCAGTCATGGCGGCCGGGACTGTGGCAGGACTGCGGAATGAATGTGGTCCGCAGTCAGCCGGCCGCAGGCTGCAGCACCCCTGCGGCGGCCAGCCTGGCCGCGAATGCCGGCGCGGCGGCGTCGAGCTTTGACACCGCGAGCAGGCGTGCCTGCTCAGGATCGGAGCCCAGCACCGTGGGGGCGAAGCGGACATGGGTGGCATCCTGAATGCCCACGAAGTCCAGCCAGTCGGCGAAGAAGGTGCTGCTGAAGTCCCGGCCGAACGCCGGGGCAACGCCCGGCGCGTAAACCCCGCTGGTGTGGATGGCCACGGCCTGCCTGCCCGTCATGAGCCCGGTGTAGCCGGCCTGGGGATCGAAGCCGAAGCTCCAGCCCGGCTGGGTAACCACGTCGATCCACTGCTTGAGAACGTAGGGGATGCCGGAATTCCACATGGGGATGTTGAAGACATACGCGTCCGCGGCTGCGAACTGGTCGAACACCGCCCGGGCCGCGTCCCAGGCCCGCGTCTGCTCGCTGGTTTGCTGCTGCCCGGTGAAGATGGCCATCTTGGCGCCGGCGGCCGTGGTGCCAAACTCCGGGAGCGCACCGGAATCGAACAGATTCAGGGTCTCCACGTCGACGTCGCCGCCGGATGACTCCCGGAGGGAGTCGATGAACGTGCGGGCCAGCTTCAGCGAGCTGCTGTGGGAACCGCGGGGAGACGCATTGATATGGAGGAGGGTGGGCATGGGTGTCCTTTCGAAAGTGCCGGGATTGCTTAACTGATCTTCGCGGGCAGGCGGTGCCTTCGTAAGAAGGCACTTTGAAGTGCCTATGGCACCTGAACGTGCCTTGCCAGCGGGTCCGCAGCTAATCTGGTGCTTCATGCCGGAACACGAGGGGGGACGTAGAGATGAGCCTCACGGCCGAACAGAAGCACCTGCAGCATCGGGCCACGTATAACGCCGCGCTGGAGCATTGCCCCGCCCGGCAACTCCTGGAGACCATCAGCAGCAAGTGGGTCACCCTGGTCCTGTTGGAACTCGCCGAAGGCCCGCGCCGGCATAGCGAACTGCGGCGCAGGGTTGCGGGGGCCAGCCAGAAGATGCTGACCTCCACGCTTCGTTCGCTGGAACGGGACGGCCTGGTGCTGCGCCACGTAACAGCCTCGGTCCCGGTCCGCACCGACTATGAACTCAGCCCGCTGGGCCGCTCGCTCCTTGGCGTGGTGTATGGGCTCAAGGACTGGGCCGAAGCGTCCATGCCCGCAGTGGAACTCGCCCGCCTCGAGCACGACCACCTGGCTGGCGAAACCCCCGGGCTACCTGAGGCCGCCCCCGGCAAGATCGAAACGAAACGGAACAATTTCTCCCATATTTGATCGTGAAGGCCTTGACCGACCTTCTCATGCCCTGATAAACCTTAGGGGCGGAAAGCGCTTTCTTTCCACTCCGAAACCTCCAGGGAAATCCGGGAGTGCTCGATCGGCGTCGGAATGAAACGTTACAAAAACGACCGCGCGGCAGACTCAGCTGCCGCCAGCATCAAAGGAGATGTTCTTTGGCATACCCCGCGAAATATTCCCTACCCACGAGACCCAAAAAGATACGGAAAACGGCGCCCTTGGCTGCCGCAGCAACCCTGGCCGCAGCTGCCTTGGCCCTCACCGGTGTACCGCTGGCTCAGGCGGCCCCCACCCTCCCGCCAATGCCTGAACAGTCCGGGCTGAACGTGCAGAAGCGTCAGGTCGAAAGCCTGGATCGCGCCCCCGTAGCGGTCCTCACGGACCAGGGCGTCACCGTCAGCTGGCGGATGCTGGGCCTGGATCCTGACAGCATCGGCTTCCATGTAATCCGCGACGGCGTCCAGCTCACCGCGGACCCGGTCCGCAACAGCACCACCTACGTCGACCCCGCCGGAACGGCAACCTCGAAGTACGTCATCCGGGCAGTGGGAAACGGAGACGGACTGGATCAGGTCGTGACCGGGGAGTTCAGCCCGCTCGCCCAGAACTACCTCGCCATCAAGCTGGACAAGCCGGCGGACGGCGTCACGCCCGCCGGGGCGGCCTACACCTACACCGCCAACGATGCCACCGTGGCTGACCTGGACGGCGACGGCGCCTATGAGATCGTCCAGCTCTGGAACCCGTCCAACGCCAAGGACAACTCGCAGTCCGGCTACACCGGCAACGTTTACGTGGATGCCTACAAGATGGATGGCACCAAGCTCTGGCGCATCGATCTCGGCCGAAACATCCGTGCCGGGGCGCACTACACCCAGTTGCTGGCCTACGACTTTGACGGCGACGGCAAAGCTGAAGTCTCCCTGAAGACCGCCGACGGCACTCGCGACGGCGCCGGAACGGTCATCGGCGATCCGGCCGCGGATTACCGCAACAGCGCCGGTTACGTACTCTCCGGCCCCGAGTTCCTCACCGTTTTCAAGGGCGAAACCGGCACCATCATGGACACCGTCGCCTACGATCCGCCGCGCGGCAACGTCTCCGCCTGGGGGGACGGCTACGGCAACCGGGTGGACCGGTTCCTTGCCGGCGTGGCTTACCTCGACGGCGAACACCCCTCCATGATGTTCAGCCGTGGCTACTACACGCGCACGGTCCTGGTTACCTACGACCTGGTGGACGGCAAGCTGAAGCAGCGCTGGAAGTTCGATTCCGACGTCGCCGGCGCCGAGTACAAGGGCCAGGGCAACCACAACCTGTCCGTGGCCGACGTCGACCAGGATGGCAAGGACGAATTCGTCTTCGGTTCCATGACCATCGACGACAACGGCGCGCCCCTCTACAACACCAAGCTGGGCCACGGCGACGCCATCCACACGTCTGATCTGGACCCGTCGCGGCCCGGACTGGAAACCTTCGCGGTGCACGAGAGCATGAGCCAGAGCGGCAACCGCGGAGCCACCTTCCGTGACGCCGCCACCGGCGAAGTCCTCTGGAGCATCCCGGCCATTAGGGACACGGGGCGTGGAGCCGCCGGCGACATTGATCCGCGGTACGCCGGGGCCGAAGGCTGGGCCGTGGGCGGCGACGCCTCCTGGAACTCCCCGCGGGGGCAGCTGATGTCCGCCAAGGGCGTGCTGATCGCGGAGAAAATCCCGGCCGCGAACTTCCTGGCCTGGTGGGACGGGGACCTGCTGCGCGAGATCGTGGACCATGACTTCGATGCAACTGCCGGCGTCGGCGTGCCCACCATCTCCAAGTGGAACTGGGAAACCGAATCCAGCGACCGGCTGCTGACAGCCACCGGTGCCCGCAGCAACAACCACACCAAGGGCAACCCGTCGCTGCAGGCAGACCTGCTGGGTGACTGGCGCGAGGAACTGGCCTTCCCGTCGTCGGACAGCACTGAACTGCGGATCTACACCACTACGGCTCCCACCGAAGTCCGTCTCCGCACGCTGATGCACGACCCCGTGTACCGTACGGCAGTGGCCCGTGAGAACGTGGCCTACAACCAGCCGCCGCACCCGGGTTTCTTCATCGGCGAAGGCATGAAAACCCCGGCGATGCCGGCCGTCACCTATGTAGGGGGCAGCGAGTAACAGTCGTCAGCCCAAAAGCACCGCCCGCCTCCCTCGGGAAACGGGCGGTGCTTTTTGCGCCTGGAACGCCCGACGGCGAGTGGCGGCTCGGGCCGGCAGGTTCAGAGCGATCCAAGGTTGGGATTGGGCGGGAGGAAGCGGTCGTCGCGGTCATGCCGGTGCTTCCGTTCCGAGGAACTGTAGTTCTCGCCCTCGGCCGTTTCGTCCGACTCGCCCTCAATATCGACCAGTCCATTGGTCTGGTCGAACGGGTGCGCGAACCTGTTGAATTCGGGCCCTGCCGCACCCGTCCCGCCTTCCACGGATTCTGTCGCGGGGATGGACTTCCGCCACGCACCGGTGGCATGGCCCTCGTGTTCGATGAACTCCTTGAACTTTTTCAGGTCATGCTCCGCCTGCCGGGCCACCACGTGAAGCAGGTCGCCCACCTTTTCAACCATGCCCTCGGGCTGGTATTCCAAAGTGAGCGTCAGCTGGGTCTTGTTCCCGCCGGCATCCTGGAACTCCACGGCGCCTGAGTTGGTGGCACCTTCCGTGGACGCCCAGGCCACCCTGTGGTCAGGGATTTGTTCGATGATCCTGGCTTCCCACTGCCTGCGGACTCCGGCGATGTGCGCCACCCATCTCAGCCTGTCATCGCTGAGTTGGGTCACACTTTCCACACCGCCCATAAAATGGGGGAAGTCCTCAAACTGGGTCCACTGGTTGTACGCAGTGCCCACCGGTACGTCGACAACAATCCGTTTCTCCACTTTCGTGCCCACAACGTCTCCTTCGACTGGAACCGAATCTGATGAAGATCCCGGGGGTCATCAGTAGGCTTAACATAGCGCCGTTGGAGGCCGTGAACCAGAGCCACGGATTGCCCCGCGGGGGCGCCAGTCAGTGCTGTCCGAGGCCTCCTCCTACGGGCGGAAGCCCGCCCGGGCGGTTGTCCTCTTCGCGACGTTCGCCTTCGCTGTACCGCTCACCTTCGGCTGTTTCGTCGGACTCGCCCTCGGTGTCCACCAGGCCGTTGGTTTGGTCGAACGCATGCCCGATCCTGTCGTCCCCGAGATCGGCGAGCGAACCCGAGGAGGCGTCTGCCGCCGTCGTGCCCGCAGGTGAGACGGGTGACATCGGTTCTGCCGGGATAGGTGTCACAGTGACTGGCTCTGCCGGAACGGCGTCCGGTGCGGTGACGTCGCGGGCCTCGTGGGCGTCCTTGTTAGTACCCGCGCTCATGGCTGCGGCTGCGCCTGCGGCCGCCGCCACCCCTGCCGCTGCTGCCATTTTGCCGGAGAATCCTGCCTTGCCTGAATCGCCGCGGGAGGCTGCTGCGTCCTCCACGCCCGGGGTGCCCACAGCAGCGCCTTCGCCCACAGACCCCCGCCAGGCGCCGGATGCGTAGCCCTCGTCCTCGATGAATTCCTTGAACCTCTTCAGGTCGGCTTCGGCCTGGCGGTCAACCACGTGGAGCTTGTCGCCCACTTTTTCAACGAAACCCTCGGGATCGTATTCCAGGGTCAGCCGTAGGGATGTTTGGCCGCCGCCGACATCTTCGAATTCCACGGCGCCGGCGTTTGTGGCTCCTTCGGTGGCTGCCCAGGCAACCCTGCGGTCAGGGATCTGCTCCAGGATCTTTGCGGTCCACTGGCGCCGGACGCCCGCGATCTCGGCCACCCACTCCAGCCGGTCATCACTGAGCTGCTTAACGCTCTTGACGCCGCCCATGAAGTGGGGAAATTCCTCGAACTGCGTCCACTGGTTGTAGGCCGTGCTGACCGGTACGTTCACCAGAATGCGCTTTTCCACTTTCGTGCTCACAACGTCTCCTTCGATTGGAACCGGAGCTGATGAAAGAACAAAAAAATTCATCAGCATGCTTACCATACCTTCCGGCGGAGCTCACGGCCAGACCCCAACTAGGTAGCAGCAGATGTCGTTATGAGGCGCCAAAACGACATCTGCTGCTACTTAGTTGGGATGGGACGACGGCGGGAGGCTGGGTTTGGTGCGGCGGGAAGTCGGGCGGAAGTACGACGGCGGGAGGCTGGGTTTGGTTGCTCAGCGGGGGAGGTGGTCCCCGATCAGTGCCAGGTTCTGGATCACCGCCAGGCCAAACTGGGAGGCGTCGTTAGTGGAAACAGTCGGTGCTTCGTCCACCGGGAGCAGCACATACGGCGGTTCGATGGTCTGAAGGGTAAAGGCGTTTTCGTGGTTGAGATGCTCGCCGCCTTCGGCGAAGCTCTCCCACGCCCGGGCCGCCAGATCCGGATCACGGAGCCGGGCGGCTGCGTAGGCGCTGAGCCTGCTGTGGGCCTGCGTCAGGTAGATTCCGGGCAGCGGCTGCCCCACGGCGTCGATCTGTTCCTCCTCGGTGGCCAGGAACAGCCGGCAGTACTGCAACCACGCCCGCTCGAAGGCCTCGTCCGGGACCAGGTCCACCAGTTCGCTGCAGATTTCCACCAGCCCGAACACCGCTGAAAGGTGGGAGACCTGGATCCTTTCCCGGCCGGCGTCGAACCTTCCCTGATCCAGGTCGTACAGCGCCTCGCCCGTGAGGAATCCGTACTTCAGGGCGCCGATGTCGGCCATAGTCCCCAGCAGTCGGTCGCGGGAGCGGGGGTTCCCGGTGCGCTCCCAGTCGGTGAGCCACGTGGCCGCCAGGGAACCCCAATCCGTGCCCAACCCCACGCCCAGGGCATTCCGGTCCGGCCGGTAGGTGTCGGCGTCGGGCCTGACTTTTCGGACCGGGTCCAGCCCAAGGAAGTTCTGGTCGCTGTCCACCAGTTCGGACAGCAGGTCCCCGGTCCGTTCGTCCGCCGTCAGGTAGTAGTAGAACCGGCGGTAGGCGGGCGTGCTGATGCGCAGCTGCTTGGCGCTGCAGCCCCAGTGCTGGACATTGTGGCGGGAGCCAAGGCCCTTCCAG
The DNA here is from genome assembly GCF_051365025.1 of Arthrobacter sp. R4. Taxonomy (NCBI): domain Bacteria; kingdom Bacillati; phylum Actinomycetota; class Actinomycetes; order Micrococcales; family Micrococcaceae; genus Arthrobacter; species Arthrobacter sp. R4. The sequence continues at coordinate 26,264 of NZ_JBLWIJ010000039.1, read as the reverse complement.
GGGCCGAGGTGGTAGACGTCCACCTCGCCGGTGTGCCTGGTCATGGCTTCGGCGAAGCGGAAGACCTCTGCCCGGCCTGAGCGCAGGTACGAGTACCAGAGCCACAGGTCCGGGGAGAGCTCCGAGTTGTCCCAGGCATAGCCGCCGACGTCGTACCGCCACACGTGCCGGTCGAAGTCGTAGGTGTGCATGACGTCCCCGTAGTTCCAGAAGCCGTACCAGCGGCGCTGCTCCACCTGGCCGGCGTAGAAGTCGAAGAGGAAGTCCAGCCTGTCCTCAAGCTCGGCCCGCGCCGGAGTGCTGCGGTCCACCGGGGCCCAATCGCCGAAGACCCGCGCTGAGTGGAGGTATTCCGGGGTGGCCTGGAGCAGCGCAGGCACGGAGGCGGCCCGTGCATCGGCGGCGAGGGTTTCCGTGGCTGGCGTGGAGCCGTAGGCGAACAGAGTTAACTCATGTGTGCGGGCTATGCCAGCGGGGTTGCCGAAGCCGGGTTCATAGTCCTCGTACGTAATTTCCAGGCCTTCGAGCTGTTCCTCGAAGGTGTCCTGGCCCAGGCCGTCGTGATAGAAACGCAGGTCCATCGGCTGGGCCTCCGGGGAGTACAGCCAGGCCGTCAGCGACGCGCCGTCCGTGGCGGCGTTCCGGATGTCCAGCTGTCCCGGGTGCGACTGCCAGAAGTCACGGATCCCCACGCCCAGTCCGCCTCGCGTATCGCTCAGGGAGCAGAAGCCCGCCGCCCTGGTTCCGCCGGAAATGCCTACCCACGCATGGCCCGCCGCGGTGCGTTTGCGCAGCTCGAAGCCGTCGGCACTTAGCTGGCTGAGCGTGAAGTCGTTCCAGGCCGGAATGAGGTGCAGCCTGCCCGAGACCTCCTCGTTCCATTCGGCCAGGGGAGGGGTGGGACGGCCCGCCAGCTGCGCCCGGCGTACGTCCTCGCCGGGATCGCGACGGAGGCCGGTCAGCCCGCGCACGGCTTCGGACAGGAAGCCGCCGTCCGCGCCGGCGATCCGGATGTGCCGGTCATAGAGTTCGCTCTGGAGCGGCACGGTGAAGCGCACGCCGAGCCCGGCGAGGAAATCCTGCTCGGCGTCGCCGTCCCAGATGAACGAGTGGACCATCCGAACGCTCCGCGCCCCCGCGTAAAAGTAGAACCGAACCACGAACGGCAGCCAGTCCCGTTTGTCGCTCGTGGGCGAATCCGGCCGGTGCGTGCCTTCAAGCCGCACCACTGCGCGGACGGGGCCGCTTTGTTCAAGCACGACGGCGGTGACCTCGCCGGTGAATCCCTCCCGGCTGACTGAGCAGGCGCCGTCCGCGATGCCGTCCTGGAGCAGGCTGACCAGGCGTCCGTCGGAAGCCACTGTGGTTCCGCCGCGGGAGAGTGAGCTGAACAGGGTGGAACCGCTGCGATTGATGACCATTTCCAGCGGGCCAGTGGACACCGTGATGCTGTCATTGCGCTCCGCGACGGTGACCCCCGGTGAGGTGCCCGCGGCCGGTGAGGTGCCGACGTCGTGCGTCACTTCGTACTCCCGGGACGGGGAATCCGTGGCCGGCAGGGCAATGCCCGCCCACTTGAGTGAGCCATCAGGCCATGTGGCCAGCGGCCAGGCCTGGCTGGCTACCGGCTGCCCGAAGGAGTCCCGGACCGCCACAGCATCGGCGCTGGCCACCGTTCCGCGGGCGAACGGCATGCCCCACGTGGTTCCGCCGCTGAGTTCCAGGGGTGCTTCGCCGTCGATCCACCCGACAGTGGTGTTTAGAGTCATCGTGTCCAATTCCGCTGGGAAGCCGCTCCTGGCACGCGCCTCGATGCGACGTGGGAAAGCGGTTTCTTGTATCGATTCAACCTAACTGGAATGAACGCGGTACCGCAAGACCCACTCAGGAGTTGGTCGGGTGAGGGGAGACGACCTTAAGGGGTGGCCTCAGGTTCGATGTCCGCGCCCTCGGCGGGTTCCTGGGAATGCATCCGGAGGTCGGTGGGGTCCGCCAGTTCGTCCCCTTCGGCCGGTGCTTCGCTGTGGATGCGCTGTGCCGATCCCAATTTATCGTTCATGACCGCTGCTCCTGTGCTCCCGGTTCCTGCTGTGGATCCCCTCTTAAAGATCATTCAGCGCCTGCCCGGACGGGGTGTCAAGGACCTTCCCGAGGCTCTGGCCGCCGGGGGTCTTCTGTGCTGGACTGGGGGACGCATTGTGCTTTAAGTCCATGCTGGACCAACCACAACACCGTCGGCCGGCCGGTCCCCGCCGGCTGTTAGGAAGGATGTTTGTTATGGCAACTCACAAGATCGGCTACTTCGTCGGCAGCCTGGCACGCGGCTCCATCAACCGCACCCTCGCCAAGGCCTTGATCAGCCTGGCCCCGGCCGACCTCGAGTTCACCGAAATCCCCATTAAGGACCTGCCGCTCTACAGCTACGATTACGACGCCGATTTCCCACCGGCCGGCCGGGCCCTGAAGGAAGCGGTGGAGGCCTCTGACGGCATCCTGTTTGTGTCCCCCGAGTACAACCGGTCCATTCCCGGTGCCCTGAAGAACGCCATCGACTGGGGATCCCGACCGTGGGGGGCCAACTCGTTCGCACGCAAGCCCACCGGGATCATCGGTGCCTCGCCCGGGAGCATCGGGACCGCAGTGATGCAGTCCTCCATGCGCAGCGTGCTGAGCTTCCTTGACGCTCCCCAGCTCAACGCCCCGGAGGCCTACGTCAAGTTCAACCCGGCGGCATTCGGGGAGGAGGGCGAAGTCAAGGATGAAGCCACGGCCAAGTTCCTGCGCCACTACATGGAGGAGTACTGCGCGTTCGTCCAGCGGGTCACGGCGGCCAATGCGCCAGGCCACATCGGCGATCTCGAACCCGACGCCGAGAAGCTGTCCCGCTAGAGGTACGGAGGCCCGCAGCCCCCAAAGTGCGGCGGGCTTCCGTCCTAGTCCAGTGGAAGGGTAACGGTCACGCAGGTGCCGCGGCCGGGGCTGGAGTAGATGTCCACTGAGCCGCCGGCCTCGTGGACGGCCACGGACATCAGCCTGAGGCCGTAGCCGTGGTGCCGGCCGCTCACGGCGAGCTGGCAGTCGAAGCCCGCACCGTCGTCGGACACCACCAGGCGGATGCCGTGGTCCACGGCCGCGAGCTGGACCGTGAGCTGGGAAGCATCCGAGTATTTGAACGCGTTGCTTAGCGCTTCGCGGGCCGACTGGTAAAGCAGGGACGCGCAGTCCGCCGGGATCTCGATGCCCCAGTGCGGAGTATCCCAGCGGACTGCTGTCCCTTGCTGACGGAGGGGCACGGTAAGCCGGTCGATGCAGCCGGCAAGCCCCAAGGTGTGGAAGTCGACCGGATGCTGGTCTGTGATCACGCCTCCCACGGCGATGACCTCATCCAGAGCTGATTCGTTCCCCATGACTCTTCCTGCTTCCCCGCAGATGGTGGTCTGATGCTTATAGCGTGGACCGCCAACTGCAGGGGATCCGAAGGGATGCCTCAAGATCGGCTCAAATTTCGTAGAAGATTCGGGCGCCTTTGCGAGCCCTGGCGGCGCCGCCGGCCATCCCTTGTTTCGGATCGAGGGAAATGCACGACGGCGGCGCGCACCTCAGTGCGCTCTGCGGTTCCTCAGCCTCCTCAGGCTGCGGCCACGGTGCGTTGAGACGGTCTTTACCAAAGCTTGTGCCTTCGTTGTCAGTTCCCTGCCGATGGATTGAGTTGCCGCTGGAATGCTCGAAGGAAATAAGAATTCGAACTTTCCTGTGGGGGCAATTTACTAAATGCGCAGTGCGTCACAATTTCATACATTCATTCACGCATCCGCCCCGGATTTTTTGGCCGCAGTTACAGCGGCCACCGGGCCGGTGTTCCTGTGATTACGGTCCTCATTCCAGCGCACAATGAGGCAGCGGGCATCGGTGAAACCCTGAAATCCCTCACATCGCAGAGCCGCCGCCCGGACAGGGTGATTGTGGTGGCAGACAATTGCACCGATGCCACCGAGGAAATTGCCCGTGCACGGGGCGCCGAAGTCCTCCGCACCGAGGGGAATTCCGACAAAAAAGCCGGCGCACTGAACTTCGCCCTCAGTGGACTCCTGCCCGCTGCCGAGGCCGAGGACATGATCCTCATCCAGGACGCCGATTCCCAGCTGTCCCACGACTTCATCGAGCGGGCAGTAGCCCACCTGCAGCGCGATTCCCGGCTTGGCGCCGTCGGCGGTGTCTTCCGGGGCGGGCACGGAGGAGGGTTCGTAGGGCACCTGCAGCGCAACGAATACGCACGCTACGCCCGCGACGTGAAACGCCTCAAGGGCAAGTGCCTGGTGGTCACCGGCACCGCGGCCCTGTTCCGGGCCAGGACGCTGCGCGATGTCATCACGGCCAGGCTGGACGGGTCGCTGCCGCCGGGCAATAGCCGTGGCGGGGTATATGACACCTCGGTCCTCACCGAGGACAACGAGCTGTCGTTTGCGCTGCTGAGCCTGCGGTACCGCATCAAATCACCGGCGGACTGCACGCTCGTGACCGAGGTAATGCCCACGTGGCGCGAACTGTGGGCGCAGCGGCTCCGGTGGAAGCGTGGCGCGGTGGAGAACTGCGTGCAGTACGGCTGGACCCGGGTCACGCGCCCGTACTGGGGCCGGCAGGTCCTGGCCATGGTGGGTGTCCTGGTGACGCTGGCCTACTTCGGCACGGTGGCGTTTGCACTGGGCACGGGGGCCGGGCTGGTCATTCAGCCCTTCTGGCTGGCCGTGACCGGTGTCTTCTTGATCGAACGTGTGGTCACGGTGCGGCTGCGGGGATGGAAATACATGCTCGCCGCCGCAACCATGTACGAGCTGGTGATCGACCTGTTCTTGCAGGTGGTCCATGCGAAGGCGTACCTGGATTCAGCCTTCAACAGAAAGAAAGCCTGGTAACAGATTATGTATGACAACCCAGCAGCTCCCGCCGCGGCCGGAATTGGTTCCGGAACCCTCGCCATGACCGGTGCGGGTGACCTGTTCTGGCTGACCCTGGCTGCCTTTGCGCTCCTGGCATTGGGGCTGGCGGTCAAGCGCATCATTCCGGTCCGGGGCGACAAGTCCTAGGCGGTTCCCTTGCAGTAGCTGACGAGGAAACACAAGTGTGGGGCGTCCGGTAATCCGGACGCCCTTCACTTGTATTGGGGAAGAACGGGTCAGGTGACCACGCTCAGGACGTTGGAGCATCCGGCGGAGTCGCACACCTTGTAGGTTGTGGTGGTGCCGCCCTTGAACTTGTGGACGTAGCTGCCCGTGTTGGGCACGGACTTCTGGACGCCGTTAATCCACAGCATGACGCTGGTGCCCGTGGTTCCGGTCCACTTCAGGGTGGTGTTGTTCACGCCGTTCGCTTTAGTGGTGGTGGCGGACAGTTTGATGGCCGACGGCGGCGGAGGAGGCGGTGTGGTGGCTGCAGGGACGAACGAGAAGTTCCGCACCGTCACTGACTCCGGCTTCACATGGGCGGGATCCCCGCCGCCGCCGCCCGTGACCCACAGGTTGAAATGGACCTGCTCCTTGGCCGGCACGGGAACTGTGGTGCCCTGCAGGACGGTGCGCTTGAGGAGGGCGCCGGCGAAGCCCTCGCCTGCGTAAGTTTCGAAGGTCAGCTTGCCTGGCTCCCACACCATGCGGTGCGTGGTCACGGGGCTGGCGGTGACATCAAAGGTCACCGTGTTGTTGCCCTGGCCCGGAGGCTTCGTGGCGTCGAACCAGTATCCGTGGCCTTGGCTGACCGGCCACGATTCGCCATAGGCGGCGCCGCCGCCCCAAGCCGATGCCTCGCAGAGGTCGATCTCGTTGTAGCCCGGCTCTGCGAGAGGATCGTAGGTAAAGAGGCAGCCCCAGACCACTTCCTTTTGCAGGACGCTGAGGTTCTTCTCCACGGTGGTGCTGTAGGTTCCGTAACCGAACCCCTGCCGGGTGGACTGGAATTCAGCGCCCACCGGAGCCTCGCCCGTCGGGTTGGTCAGCTTCAGCGTGACGTACCCGTTTGCGTCGGGGTTGCTGACGTTGGCGGCGTCAAAGGCCTTGTTGTACTGCGGCGCCCCGCCCCAGAACCGCTTTTCCCAGTTGAAGCCCTGCCAGGAAAAACCTCCGGCCGGGCCTGGGTCCGGTGGCGTGGTTTCGGCAGCTTGGGCGGATGGCATGCACGCCAGCATAGCCAGGGCCGACGCCGCCAGCATGGCCAACGGCCTGAGGTGGCGGGTTGATCGTGAGACAGGTAACCGAAAAGGTGCCATGCAGTGCCCCTTACATCGTGCTCCCCAGCGAGCGGCTTTGCGCCCCCATTGAGCACAGGATGATCATCAGTCACATGAGTCACATAGCGCAATAGCCTAAATGCGATTAATTTGAGTGGACCAAACCCTCAAGAAATACGCAATATTGAGCAATTCTCAAGAAAAACGCAATAATCTAACAATTTGAAATATGCTTCGAAAACGGTGTGTAGGCTCACTCCATAGAACTTCCTCTTCCGAGCCCCTGAAAAACCAATCCGCGTGGTTTATGTCTGCGAATAGAACATGAAATAGCTTGGATGGTGGGCTAGCGGGCGCAGGTAGTCAAGACTTATTTGGGGGCATGCATGGTGGAGCGGGGCGTTGCTGTTGTTGTTGAAGACGACGATGACATCAGGACATCTCTGAAGGAGGTTCTCCTGCAGTCCGGTTTTTCCGTTTTTGAAACTTCCTCCGGCCTGGAAGGCGTGGCAGCCGTGCGGGAACATGACCCCGTCATTGTCACCATGGACGTTGGGCTGCCGGATTTTGACGGAATCGAGGCCTCGCGCCGGATCCGGACCTTCAGCGACGCCTACCTCATCATCGTGACCGGGAGGGTGGAAGAAGCGGATGCGCTGATGGGCTTCGAGGCCGGCGCGGACGACTACCTCACCAAGCCGTTCCGTCCGCGGGAACTGCGTGCCAGGATCGCTGCGATGCTTAGGCGTCCGCGGGCCATAATGTCCGCCTCCGGGGAACGGATGCCGGCGTCCCGGCCCCGCGGGGGCCAGCAGGCGGCGGCACCTGCTGTTGCTGCCGCCGTCGTACCTCTGCCCCCGCACGCAGCGCCCGCCGTGCTGTGCGATTTTGAGCATAAGGGCCTGACACTTCACGAGGGATCACGTTCCGCCGCCATCCACGGCGTACCGCTGGACCTGACCCGCACCCAGTTCGACCTTCTCCTGGTGCTGATGGAGAACGGCCGCGTGGTGCAGACCAAGGCCGACCTGGTCCGCAGGCTGCGGAACGAGCCGTATAACACCGGCTCGTTCGTCACGGCCGGCGAGGAACGCGCCGTCGAGGTCCACCTGGGAAACCTGCGCAAGCGCCTGGGCGACAGCTCAAGGGCACCGCTGTGGATCGAAACGGTGCGCGGTGTGGGCTACCGGCTGGCGCCGTAGCGGCAGCGGGTGAGCCAATGGCTGCGGCCGGGCGTTGGCTGCCCGGCAGTACCACTACGCCCTTTCCCAGGAATACTGGATCCACACCTGATACCCCTGGGACCGCTCGAACAGGCAGCGCGGATAGTGGCCGTCCGCTGCGAGCCAAAGCATTTGGCCATCGTCAGTGACTGCGTCCACCTTTCCCGCCCGAACCGTAGTGTTCCAGTGCCTGATCTCCACGGTACGGCCCAGGACGGGAACCCAGTCATGCTGCAGATGAAGTGCCATAATTTTGTTCCGGGCCTAACAGGCTTCGAAGTCCGCCAGCACTTTGAGTTTGCCGGCAGAGGCTGATGTGGGATCGAAGGTGTAGCCAATCCACTCCCGAACCAGTCTCCGGGCAAGTTCCACGCCAACCACACGCTGGCCCATGGTGAGGACCTGGCAGTTGTTGGATAGCACGGAGCGTTCCACGGAGAAGGAGTCGTGCGCTGTGGCGGCGCGTATGCCCTCCACCTTGTTGGCCGCCAGTGCCACTCCAATCCCGGTGCCGCAGAAAAGGATGGCCCTGTCTGCCCGGCCGTCCCGGATCAGCTCACCTGCCGCGATGCCCACATAGGGATAGGGCTTGGTGAAGTCCTCAGGGGAGTCGGAGGCGTTGACGCCGATGTCGAGGACTTCGCTGACGCGCGGATCGGCGCGCAGATCCTCCGCGATACGGTCCTTGTAACCAACGCCGGCTTCATCCGCTCCCACGATGATGCGCAGCCCCATCGGTTGTCCTTCCATTTTCATGCCCTTGCTCCGACCGGTTTCTGGGCAGAGGTGGCAGCGGCACTGGCGGCCTGGTCACCTGTGAGGTGCGGACCCATCACGGTGAAGATCATGGCCAGGGAGGTGGCGCCGGGATCGGCGGTGCCCACGCTCTTCTCCGCAAGGGGCCTGGCACGCCCCTTCAGCGGCCGTAAGAAAGCTGTTCCCTCGGCCGCCTCAACTGCCTTCCGGGCCGCAGCGGTCCAGGCGTCCGTCGCTGGAGCGCCTTCAGCTATGAGCGTCCGCAGGGTCTCGGCGAAAGGCAGCAGGGCATCCACCATGGTCTTGTCACCCAGGTCCGCCTTACCAAGGTCCGTGATCCGCGCCGCAAACGCGGTAACCGCCGCCGCCAGCCTGTCGGCGTCAGGTGAACTGTGGTTCCCCAGCGTTTCACCAAAGGCCCGCAGCCCGGCGCCCCACAGGACGCCCGACGTGCCGCCGGCCCTGTCTGCCCACGCATCTCCGGCGGCGACCAGGACCGATCCGGCGCCTGCCCCCTTGGCAGCTGCGGACGCACCCGCGTCCGCTGCGGCATCAACGCCGCGCACCATGCCACGTCCGTGGTCACCGTCTCCGGCCACCGCATCCATGGCGCCGAGCTCCGCCTCCGCGGCGTGCAGCCAACTGCGGGCGGCTTCGAGCGCGGAGACGCAGCTCACCGCGAAAGCGCGGGAGTCGCCGTCGGACTCGAACAGAACGTCTTCAGCGCCGCCATCGGACGTTTCAGCACTAAATTCGGTGGTAGCCGAAGCTGCGCTGCCGCGTCGGTAGGCAGGAGTTTCCGCGGGGGCCGTCCAGAGCGCTTCGAGCTCATCGTCCAGCCACGTGACCGTGAGCGAAACGCCGGACATGTCCAGGCTGGTGACCAGTTCGCCGACCTCAGGCATCACCAGCGTGTAGCCGGCTTCGCGCAGCAGCGGGGCCACCGTGAGCCAGAGGACAAACAGCTCCTCATGTTTGGTGGAACCAAGGCCGTTGAGCAAGACCGCGATCCGGTTGCCGGCGTCCGCTGGCGCCTCGGCCAGCACTCGTGCAACGAGCTCCTGACCGAGGACCTTCGCGGACGGCAGGTCCGTGTCGAACAGCCCGGGCTCACCGTGGATGCCCAGCCCGAGGCCCATCTGCCCGTCCTTCAGCGTGAACAGGGGCGCATCTGCGCCCGGGAACGTGCAGCCGCCGAAGGCGCTACCCATAGTGCGCGTCCTGCTGTTCGCCTTGCGGCCCAAACGCACGACGTCGGCCAGGCTGGCTCCCGCCTCGGCCGCGGCTCCCATGATCTTGAAGACTGTGAAATCTCCCGCGATGCCCCGGCGCTTCTCCGATTCGATGGCCGGTGCACTGGCGATGTCGTCGGTGACCAGTACGTTGTCAACCTGGATTCCTTCGGCGGCGAGGCGCTCGCTGGCCATGCCGAAATTCAGCACGTCCCCGGCATAGTTGCCGTATGTGAACACCACGCCAGCCCCGGAATCCGCGGCTTTGGCCACCAAATAGGCCTGCTGCGCGGACGGGGAGGTAAAGATATTTCCCACTACGGCGCCGTCGGCGAAGCCGCTCCCGATGAGGCCGGCGAACGCGGGATAGTGGCCCGAGCCGCCTCCTGCAAGTACCGCCACTTTGGGCTGCGCCGGACGACGGCGGCGGACAGCACCGCCGGGTACCTGGCGCACGTACTCCGCATGGAGGTCGCAGAACCCAGCTAGGGCCTCTTCGGCGAATTCTGAGGGGTCGTTGAAAATCCTGGTCATCGTTGACTCTCTGGCTGGACTGGTCTGGTCTGGCTGGACTGGGACGGCGCTTAGTGGATGTGGCTGCCGCCGTTGATGTCGATGGTGGTGCCGGTCAGGTAGGCGGAGTCTTCGGAGGACAGGAAGGTGATGACGGCGGCGATTTCCTCGGTGGTGGCGTTGCGGCCCAGGGGGATGCCGGCGTTGATGGCTGCTTCCTGTTCCTCGGTGCTGCCCACGCGGATGTTGGTGTCCACGGCGCCGGGGGTGATGGCGTTGACCGTGACGCCGGTGGCGCCGATTTCGCGGGCCAGTGCCTTGGTGAAGCCGAGGATGGCGGCCTTGGCTGCGGAGTAGGGGACCTTGCCGAACACGCCGCCGCCGCGCTGGGCGGAGACGGAGGACATGTTCACGATGCGGCCCCAGCCGTTCTCGATCATGTCCGGCAGGAAGGCCTTGGTGACGAGGTACGTGCCGGTGGCGTTCACGGCCATGACCTTGTTCCAGAGGTCCAGGGTGGTTTCCAGGAACGGCACGGGGGAGGTGATGCCCGCGATGTTGGCGAGGGCGCCGACGGCGGGGAGGGTGCCGGCGGTAATTTCGGCCTTCACGGCCTGATAGGCGGTGTTGACGGAGTCTTCGTTGGCGACGTCGACTTCGTAGCCGAAGGCCGGAACGTTGAATTCGTTGCCGATTTCTGCTGCGACCTTTGCGGACTTTTCGCCGTCGAGGTCCAGGATGACTACAGCCCAGCCGTGGGCGGCGTAGCGGCGGGCGGTGGTGATGCCGATGCCGCGCTCGGAGGTGGCTCCGGTGAGGACGGCGGTGCGCTGGATGGTGTTGCTCATGATGCTCCTTGGTTGCTTCTTTGCGGGGGTTTTGTGTCTGGTGATGGAATCGAGTGCTCCATAAGCGCCGTTTTGGGGGTCCAAAAGGGCGTCTATGGAGCAATCGATGGTTAGAGAAGTTCGGTGAAATAGCTGGCGGCCTTGGCGGTGGCCGCGGGGCGTTCGTCGTGGGTGACGTCCCGGGTTTCCAGTTCGAGGGAGAAGTGGCCGGTGTAACCGCTGGCCGCAAGGGCGTTAAGGCCGGCGGCGAAGTCGGCGCCGCCGTTGCCGATGCTGAGGTTGATGTTTCCGGGCACCGCATCGCGAAGGTGGACGTGGGAGATGCGGCCGTGGTGCCGGCGGATGTACTCCAGTGGATGTTCCCCGGAAGCGACGATGTGGCTGAAATCCATAACAATCCCGATTCCGGTACCCGCCAGTCGCTGTGCCAGCAGTTCCGCGCGCTCAAGGTTCCAGCAGAGCCGCAGGAAGTGCAGGGACTCGGTCCACAATTCGACGCCGAACTCCGCCGCGCGCTGTCCGGCCCAGGAGAGTTGGGCGGCCACCAGGTCCAGGTCCTCGTCCAGGCCGCGGACCGGATGGTGATTGAGCGCTCCGCATGGCAGGACCAAGGCCTTCGCGCCGGTGTTGGCCGTGAGGGTGAGCAACGCGTCCAGGTGCCGTTCACGGGCGTCACGGGCACCGGCGTCGAGCACTGCGTTGAGGTCTCCGATGTCCCCGTTGACGGAGCGTACCAGCAGTCCTGAGGCCGCAACTTCGCCTGTAACGGCCTCGACGGCCGCCATATCCAGCTCATAGGGAACGTGGTTGCAGACGCCCGGGAGCGCACCGAGATCGATCTCGTGGAAGCCCAGGTCGCTGATGGTGCGTAGCGCCGTGGGCAGGTCCTGGTGCCGGAAGCTGATGGACGAACAGCCAATCCTGGGGTTGAACATCGTTGTTGATCCTCTGATGAGCGGTGGTGACATGAATCACTGTAGTGTGGGACAGTGTTAACAGTCAACCTCCAACATTGACTGTTGACATCGGGAATGATGCAGGTCACACTGGGCGTATCATGTGTTAACAGTCGACAGTGCCGGGGCGTTGACGCTCCGCTCGCTCTTCGAAAGGGATCCACTCCATGAGCAATGAAGCTCTGAAAATGCGCGGCCACGTCCACGGGACGAAAGACGCCAAGCGCGTCGCCATCGGCTCCGGTGTTGGTGCCGTCATTGAAACGTACGACTTCATCGGCTTCGGTACCGCCGCGGCCCTGTATTTCGGCACGGCATTCTTCCCCACAGGTGACCCGGTCACCGGAACCCTGGCTGCGTTCGCCACCCTGGGCGTTGGCTTCGCGGCCCGCCCGATCGGCGGCATTATCGGCGGGCACTTGGGCGACAAGGTAGGCCGCAAACCCGTTCTGGTGGCCTCATTGATCCTCATGGGCGTGGCCACGTTCCTGATCGGCCTGCTCCCTACCTATGAGCAGGTGGGCCTCCTCGCGCCGGCACTCCTGGTCTTCGTCCGCGTTGTCCAGGGCCTGGCGTTCGGCGCCGAGTGGGGCGGCGCCATCCTGATGAGCTACGAACACGCACCGTGGAAGTCCAAGGGCAAGTACACCGGCATCGTCCAGGCCGGTTTCCCCGTCGGACTGCTCCTGGCGAACCTCGTCTTCCTGGTGAGCGTGAACCTCGGCGGCGAGCTTGCCTGGCGCGTCCCGTTCCTCGCGAGCATCGTGCTGGTCGCAGTTGGCCTGATCATCCGCTCCAAGGTTCCGGAATCCCCGGTTTTCGACGAGGTCAAGGACAGCGGCTCCATCGTAAAGAACCCCATCATGGAAGTCATCAAGACCGACTGGCGCAGCATCGTCCGCGGCATCGGCCTGCGCATCGCCGAGACCGCCGGCTACGCGGTGTCCATCACCTACATGATTTCCTACCTGCACACCCAGCAGCTCGCGGACAAGACCCAGACGCTCGTAGCCCTGTGCATCGCTTCCTTCATCGGCATCTTCGCCACCATGGCCTGGGCCCGGCTCACGGACAGGATCGGCCGCCGGCCGCTGTACGTCTGGTCCACCGCCTTCGCAGCGCTGTTCGGCATCCCCATGTTCCTGCTGGTCAATACCGGACTGTTCATCTTCGTCATCGCCACGATCGTGATCTCCTACGCCGTGTGCCAGAACTCCCTCGCCGGTGCCCAGGGCCCATGGTTCCCTGAGCTGTTCCAGGCCAAGACCCGCTCCTCCGGCGCCTCCCTGGCCTACCAGATCTCCGCCATGGTCTCCGGTTTCACGCCCTTCGTCACCACGCTCCTGTTTGTCACTCTGGGCTGGATGGGCCCCGCGCTCCTCTTCAGCTTCTACGCCGCCGTCGGCCTCTGGGCCGCCCTCGTCACCCGCGAAACCTGGGGCAAGCGCGAGCGCCAGCTCGCGGATGAGGCCACCAAAAGCACCCCGCAGTCGGTGAACGTCTAAATGACCACCACTCACGAAAAACCCGTCACCGAAATGCAGGAAACCATGGGAACCAACCCCACAGAACGTGTCGCGGCCACCGCGGCAGCCGCCTACCGGATCCGGCACCACGCGCTGGACATGGGCGAGGTCCAGGGCCAGGGCTACGTGGGCCAGGCCCTCGGTGCAGCCGACATGCTGGCCACCGTCTATGCCGACCAGCTCCGTTTCCGGGCAGCCGAGCCGGAGTGGGAGGGCCGGGACCGGTTCCTGCTCTCCACCGGGCATTACGCCATCGGCCTGTATGCCGCATTGGCTGAGGCCGGCATCATTCCGGTACAGGAACTGGAGACGTACGGCTCGGACGATTCCCGGCTGCCGATGTCCGGGATGTCCACCTATACCCCGGGCATGGAAATCTCCGGTGGGTCGTTGGGACACGGCCTCACCGTTGCAGTGGGCATGGCCCTGGGCCTGAGGTACCAGGGCTCCGGGGCCAGGATCTACAACTTCCTCTCTGACGGTGAACTGGACGAAGGCTCCACCTGGGAGGCGGCGATGGGCGCCTACCACCACCAGTTGGGAAACCTCACCGCCATGGTGGACATCAACGCACTGCAGGCGGACGGGAAAACGGACACAGTGCTGCGCACCGAGCCGGTCACCGAAAAGTGGGAATCGTTTGGCTGGTACACCCAGCGGGTAGACGGGAACGACGTCGGCGCGCTGCTCACAGCGTTCGACAATGCAGCTGCCCAGGCCGCCGCCGTCGGACGCCCTTCCGTGATCCTGTGCGATACCAAGGTGGGCCGCGGCGTCCCGTTGCTCGAGGAGCGGGAAAAGGCGCACTTCATGCGCATCGAAGAACACGAATGGCAGACCTGCCGCGAGCAGTTGACCGCCGGATACGAAGGAAAGGACGCCCGATGAGTACCCTTACAGCTTCGACAGGCACAGCCGCACCCAAGCTGAAAACCTCGGCCATGATCGCGTCCTTCGCGGACCCGGGCCAGAAGACGGCGTCCGCTCCGTTCGGACACGCCTTGGTCAAGGCCGCGCAGGAAAACGACAAGATCGTTGGGCTCACCGCGGACCTGGGCAAGTACACGGACATGCACATCTTCGCCCAGGCCTTCCCCGAGCGGTTCTTCCAGATGGGCATGGCAGAGCAGTTGCTGTTCGGTGCCGCTGCGGGCATGGCAGAGACCGGGCTGGTGCCATTCGCGTCCACCTATTCTGTGTTCGCCGCCCGCCGGGCGTACGACTTCCTCTGCCTGGACGCCGCCGAGCCCAACCTCAACGTTAATATCGTGGGCGGCCTGCCGGGCCTGACCACCGGGTACGGCCCCAGCCACCAGGCCACCGAGGACATGGCGATTTTCCGCGGCATGCCCAACCTGACCATCGTGGACCCGTGCGATTCGATCGACATCGAGCAGGCCGTGCCTCAGCTCGCCGCCAGCGACGGGCCTACCTACCTGCGGCTCCTCCGCGGCAAAGTGCCCACCGTCCTGGACGAATACGGGTACACGTTTGAACTGGGCAAGGCCAAGGTCCTGCGCCCGGGCAACGATGTCGTCTTCATCTCCTCCGGCCTGATGACCATGCGGGCGCTCCAGGCAGCCAAGGCGCTGGAGGCACACAACGTGGATGTCGCCGTCGTGCATACCCCCACGATCAAGCCGTTCGACGCCGCAACTGTCCTGGCGGAGATCAACACGGACCGCCTCGCTGTCACGCTCGAAAACCACAGCATCATGGGTGGCCTGTTCGAGACCGTGGCATCCGCCGTGGTCACAGCCGGGCTCGGCAAACGCGTGGTGCCTGTGGCGTTGCCGGATGAATTCCTCGACGCCGGCGCCCTTCCCACCCTGCACGAACGCTACGGGCTCTCGGTCCAGAAGATTGTGGCGAAGGTGCTGGCCGAACTGGGCTGACGCACCTGCCGAAGCGCGGAGCAAGTCCAAGCTGCTCCGCGCTTCTGCCGTAGAATCGACTGTTAACACGCCACTGTAAACAGTCGACCCCTAACACTGAGGATCCTCCGATGACTGAACTAGCAGCATCCCTTTTGGGGCTCGAGAAGAAAAGCCTCCGCGAACAGGCGCTTGCCGCGCTGCGCACAGCCATCACCAGCGGCGAACTGGAACCCGGCAGGCACCTGGTGGAGACCGAGCTCTCCGAGATGCTGCGGATCAGCCGCGGCACCCTGCGCGAGGCGCTCCGCCAGCTGGAACAAGAAGGACTCCTCTCAGCCGGGCCGCGGGGACGCCTCTCAGTCAGGCACCTGGATGAGAAGGAAATCCGCGACATCTACGCCGTCCGCGCCGCACTGGAATCGCTCGCCGCCCGAACCCTGTGCGAACTTCCCGACCGGCAGACCGTGATCACCGCCCTGCGCGCGGCAATCGACGCGATGAAGGCCGCCGAAAAGGAAAGCCTGCAGAAGCGGGTGGAATCTGACCTCGAATTCCACCGCACCCTTTGCCGGCTGACCGGGAATGAGACGTTGCTGCACACGTGGGAGTCGCTGGAAGGGTCAATCCGGATGTCCATCATGTTCGCCGGCCTGGAAAAGGGCGTCAGGAACATGAGCGTGGACCGCCACCATGACATCGTGGCTGCGATCGAAACCGGCGACGCCTCGCTGGCCCGCAAGACCATCCGTGAGCACATGGACACCGCCGCCAGCAACCTCGTGGCGTAGGTACCGGCCGGCTCAGCCCAGCTCGCCGGTCCCGGCCGCCGCGAGCGGCAGAATCTGATCCCAGAAATCCTCAGGGATGTCCCACTCCGCAAGCTTGACGGTTTCCTCAACGCGTCCAGGTTCCGACATTCCAACAATCGTGGAGCTGACCCGCGGATCCCGGGTGGAGAACTGCAGGGCGGCGGCAGCCAGCGGCACTCCGTATTCCTTGCAGATCGCCTCCATTTGCTTCACCCGCCCGATGATGGCCTCGCTGGCCGGGCGGTAGCAGTAGTTGGGGGCGGCGTCCGGACCCTTGACCAGCATGCCACCGCCGAACGGTGCCGCGTTAACGTACGCCACCCCGCGGTCCATGGCCTCCTGGATGAGGGGCTCGGCGGTCTGGTCCACGAGCGTGTAGCGGTTGTGGCTGATGACGACGTCGAACACATCGAGTGCGAGGTACTTCAGTTCCAGGTCGATCGGCCCGCCAGCTACGCCCAGATGCCCGATGACGCCCTGGTCGCGCAGCTCGATCAGCGCTTCCAGCGGGCCGCCCGCCGCGATGCCTTCCTCGAAGGTGATCTTCTCCGGATCGTGGAGGTACACCAGCTGGAGCCGGTCCAGGCCGAGCCGTTCAAGGCTTTCCTCCACGGACTGGCGGACCCGGTCGCCGGAGAAGTCATTTATTCCGCGGATGGGGTCCACCTTCGTGGCCACCACAACGCCCTGGGGCAGCCCACCGGCTTCCGCAAGGGCCTGTCCGATGCGGCGCTCACTGTTCGTCTGCCCGTATTCATTGGACGTGTCGATGAAGTTGAAGGGGCCTTCGAGGACCCGGCGGATGGTGGCGACGGCGGTGTCGGTTCCGTGGGGCGCGGGGTGGCTGCCCAGCGAACTGGTGCCGACACAGACGGGAGACACGGACAGGCCGGTGCGGCCAAGGGGGCGGTATTCCACGGATGTTCCTTCGGGTGGGAGGCTCAGAAAGGGCTTTCTCTCCAGCTATTCTGCCTGCTTCACCCACTTGGTAGTGTGATTGACCACACACCCAGGAGGAGCCATGACCATCAACTCACCCGAATCCCTGCCCGACGACGACGCGCAGGAACCGGCAGCCAACGGCGGGGCTGACAAGGAGAAGGACGACGGCGGCGTCCCCGCCGGGCAGGAAGGCGTGGGCCTGGGTGCCACCAACGAGCCCAACACCTTCGAACCCGAGGAAGCCCCGGAAACGGACTAACTCCGCCATCGATTGCTCCGGAAGCGCCCTTTTGGCGGCTCAGAACGGCAGTTACGGAGCAATCGATGAGTGATTGGAATGGTGGCCGCCGGGGTAGATGAACAGATTGAGCTTCAGCTGCCGGGCCACTAGAGCGCCGACCCGATCGAAGCGAGCTCCGGCGCTTCGGCACCCGCAAAGAGGTTTACAGGGCGCTCCAGGCCGTAGTGCTCCCGCAGGGTCCGGCCCGTGTATTCGGTGCGGAACAGGCCGCGCTCCTGCAGGATGGGCACCACCTGGTCCACAAACGTTTCGAGCCCCGAGGGCAGCACGGGCGGCATGATGTTGAAGCCGTCCGCGGCGCCGCCGTCGAACCATTCCTGGATGGCGTCCGCCACCAGGACAGGCGTGCCGGTGAAGGTGCGATGGCCGCGGCCGCCGCCCAGGCGTCCGATCAGTTCCCGGACTGTGAGCTTCTCCCGGCGTGCCAGCTGAACGATCAGGGTGTAGCGGCTCTTGGCGCCCTCGATCTCATCCTCGCTGGGCAGGTTGTCCGGCAGCTGGCGGTCCAGGGGCAGGTCCTCGGGCGCTACGCGGAGAGTCTTGGCCAACTGGATCCGGGCGTACTCGGGCTTGATCAGCCGGTCCAGTTCATGTTCGAGGGCCTGGACTTCCTCCTCCGTGGCCCCAATGACCGGGACGATGCCGGGAAGGATCTTGATGGTCTCCGGATCACGGCCGACGGCGGCGGTCCGCTTCTTGAGGTCCCGATAGAAGTCCTGCGCGTCGGCGAGAGTCTGGTGGGCGGTGAAGACGGCATCGGCGTATCGGGCGGCAAGGTCCTTGCCATCCTCCGAGGAGCCGGCCTGGACAATCAGCGGGTGCCCCTGCGGTGAACGGGGAACGTTGAGCGGGCCGCGGACCTTTAGGTGCTTTCCTTCGTGGTCGATGGTGCGGATCCGTTCGGAATCCGCCCAGACGCCGTCGGCCTTGTCCGCCAAGACCGCGTCGTCCTCCCAGCTGTCCCAAAGCTTCTGCGCCACCTCGATGAACTCGGCGGCACGCTCGTACCGGACGGCGTGGGCGGGCTGGTCGTCCACGCCGAAGTTGCGGGCGGCGTCGGGACCGGCAGTGGTTACCACATTCCATCCGGCGCGGCCACCGCTGACCCAGTCCACGGACGCGAAGCGGCGGGCCAGGTTGAACGGCTCGTTGTAGGTAGTGGAGGCGGTGGCGATCAGGCCGATGTGTTCCGTGGCACCGGCGATCGCGGTCAGGAGCACGGTGGGCTCAAGCTTCCCGGCCGGGCGGCGGCCCACCTCGCCGAACAGGACCGGAGAATCGGCGAAGAAGATGGAGTCCAGCTTGCCGCGTTCCGCGGTGCGGGCCAGCTGCTTGTAGTGCTCCACGTTGGTGCTGGAATGGGGATCGCTTTCGGGAAGGCGCCACGAGGCCTCGTGGTGGCCGGTGCTCATCAGGAAGGCGTTGAGGTGAAGTTTGCGCTGGGTGGAATCAGGACTCTGGGAACTCATGGGGTGCTCCTAAGGGGTGCAGTGATTTAGTGGCTGGCGACGGTGACGTCGACGCCGAGGGCATTGAGCAGGTCGCGGCGCAGGGCTTCGTGCCCGGCGGCGTCTGTAGGGGTTCCGGCAGCGGAGGTGCCAATCTCCGGCGCAACTGTGCGCACAGTTGCCACGCGGCCGCTGTCCAGGACCACGATCCGGTCGGCCAGGGCGATGGCCTCGTCCACGTCGTGGGTGACCAGCAGGACGGCGGGCCGGTGCGCGGCCACGAGGTCGCGGAGCAGGCCGTGCATCTTGATGCGGGTCAGCGCGTCGAGCGCGCCAAAGGGTTCGTCGGCCAGCAGCAGCTGTGGTTCACGGACCAGGGAGCGGGCCAGTGCAACGCGCTGCTGCTCACCGCCGGAGAGCTCATGCGGCCAGGATTTTTCGCGGCCCGCGAGTCCCACTTCGGCGAGGGCCCTGCGGGCCTTCGTGTCGGCGTCGTGATCTCCCAGTCCCAGCGTGACGTTGCCCAGCACCGTGTCCCAGGGCAGCAGGCGGGAGTCCTGGAAGGCCACCGACACCCGGTCCGGAACGTTGATGACACCGCTGCCTTTCACATCGTGGTCCAGTCCGGCCAGCGCTCGCAGGAGCGTGCTTTTGCCGCAGCCGCTGGGACCCAGCAGGGCTACGAACTCGCCCGGTGCGATGTCCAGGTCCACACCGTTCAGGACGCCCTTCGGCCCGAAGCCGCGGACGAGGCCGCGGACGGAAACCAGCGGTGCCTCCGTGGGCGCTTTGGTGCGGGAAGGTGCGACGGCGGTCAGCCCGCCAGCGTGCGCTGCCATGAGAGTGCCTTTCGTTCGATGAAGCGGACAACGCCGTCGGACAGCAGGCCGAGGATGCCGTATACGGCGAGTCCGAGGACGATGATGTTGGTCTGGCCATAGGTGCGGGCGAGTTCCATCATGTAGCCGATGCCGCTGGTGGAATTGATCTGCTCCACCACCACCAGGGACACCCAGGCCCCGGTGACCGCGAAGCGGAGGCCCAGGAAGAAGCCGGGCAGGGCGCCGGGGAGTACCACGCGGCGGATGAAGCCTGCACGGCTTAGTCCCACTGTTTGCGCCAGCTCGACGTAGCGCAGGTCAATGCCGCGGAGGCCAGCGTGGGTCTGGAGGTAGATGGGAACGAAGACGCCGAGGGTGATGGTGAGGACCTTCATGGTCTCGTCGATCCCGAACCACAGGATGAGGAGCGGAATCAGGGCCAGGCCCGGGATGGCGCGCTTGATCTGCACCGGCCCGTCGATGAACGCCTCGCCTGCCCGGCTGAGCCCGGAGACCAGGGCCAGCACGGCGCCCACGACGATGCCGAAGAACAGCCCCAGTCCCGCCCGCTGAGCCGAGATGGCGAGGTTTTCCTGGAGCCGTCCATCGGCAATCAGCTCACCTGCCGTAGCCACCACGGTCCATGGTTCGGAGAGGATGCGGGGGTCCAGCAGCCCTGTTGCCGAGGCGGCTGTCCAGAGCAGCAGCAAAGCCGATGGGCCCAACAGCCCGGCGAGCCGCCGTCGTCGTCCGGGTCCCAGCCTGCGGCCCGTGGGCCGTACATCCTCACGTCCGGCGAGTGCCGGGTCCTGGTGGGGTGCGACGGCGGTTCGTTCCACCACGGCCGCGGCGCTCATGCGGCACCTGCCTTTGCAGCCTCGGCGAAGGCGGTGCCCGCGATGGCTTCGTAGCGGGTGTCGTACAGGTCCGCCGCGACCAGTTCGGGCTTCTTCTGCTCCCGTGCCAGCAGGTCGATGGTCTGCTGGTGCCGTTCGATGGCTTCCGTCCAGGACACGGGCACGTCCCTCTTGCCCGCGGCATCGATCAGGTACTGGCCATCCTCGCGGGAAAGGCCCTGGTCTTTGACGTAGTAGCCTTCGAGCCATTCCGCCGGGTGGTCCTCGATCCACCGTTGGGCCTTGCCCCACACCTTGACGTACGCGGCGAGGGCCGCTGCCTTGGCGGGGTCCTCCAGGACCTTGGCGGGGGAGTACAGATGGCTGGGGTCGTCCCGCAGGCCGTGCCGGAGGGTGGAGGCGCCGTCGGCCTTGTATTTGGAGAGGTAGCGCTTGATCTGCACGCCGCCGATTGGTGCGGCATCCACCTGCTTGCTGGCCAGGGCAGTGGAATAGACGTCGCCGGTGCTGGGCAGTTCCACCAGCTTTACAGCGTCCTGCCCGAGCCCGGCTTTTTCCAGGATCCGCAGCACCAGGGCGCCCTGGGCCTGTCCCGGGCTGTAGGCGATCTTCTTGCCGCGCAAGTCCTGCAGGGAGGAAATTCCCGCTCCGGGAGCGATGCCGAGTTCATAGAGGGGGTGGTTCACGGCGTCCTGACGGAAGGCGCTGGCGATGATGCGCACGTCCAGGCCGGTCCAGGTGGCGTGGATCGGCGGGATGTCAGCCACGGAACCGACGTCCAGGGCGTTTGCCCGGAAGGCTTCGGTGGTCTGCGGGCCTCCGGAGATGTTGGCGAACTCCACCTTGAAGTCCAGTTCCTTGTTCAGGCCGGACAGCTCCAGGGCCACCTTGACCGTGGGGTCGCCCACGGTGATGGTGGTACCGGCGGGCACTTCGGCGGCCAGAGGGGACGTTGCCTGCGTTGGCTGGGTGTTGCCGGCGGTGGCGCTCCCGCCGCAAGCGGTAAGGACGCCGAGCGCGGGCAAGGCCAGGAGGGCGCCCAGGGCACGGCGCCGGGTGAAGGTGGAAAGCCCTTGGGTGGACGGAGGCGCGGACGGTGCAGCGAAGGACATGGTGTGGCCTTTCTTGGAAACGGGGGACGGGGATGAGGGCACAGCAAGGCTGGCCCGGGGGTGCACCCGGGAGCGGGATGAATCGAAATTTAGGAGGGCTGCGCCGGTCAGCGGAGGCGGATCAGGCCCTGCGGATCAGGCCCGGCAGCAACAGCGAGAACCTGCGGCATGGGTGCCATTGGTGCAGCTGGCTATGTGCGGCATGGGGTCCTCCTGTTCGTCATGCGTTTGTTATGCGGTGCGGCCTGGCCTGTGCCGTGACACCACCTAAACACGGCCTCAAGGGTGTTGGCCAGCATCCCGCAATGGAAGCTAAACGGGGCGAAACCGGGCTACTTATGACGCCACGAAAGGCGCAAAATAAGGCCAAACCGGGCAATCCGGCGCCATGTTCCGCAACGCGGCTTCACCGGAGCGTCATCTTGCGGGAGGGCCGCCGAGAGGGTGCGCGTGTTTTGTTATCGCCGCAACGGTTCGGCGCCAAAAGGCCCGACGCCGGATCCCGGCGCGCCCGCGCGCTCCACAATTTAAGCACCTAACTCAAACCCAAAGGAGGGTGTGATGCGCAGTCCAGCCGCGTCAGGCGCGGTTTTTCCTACAGCCATTCTGATGGCCTTGCTTTTCACGGGCTGCGGCCCGCAGGCGGGACCGACGACGACGTCGAGTCCCAGCCCCACCGTCACCTCAGCGACAGGAACCACAACTGCCATGCCGACGGCGACCGCCTCGCCAAGTGCCACGGCTTCGCCGAGTCCCAGCGCGCCGGCGTCGGCCGCCTGGACCAGTTTCACGACGGCGGACGGCCAGTTGACGTTCGACTATCCGGCCGCGTGGAGCGTCAAGGATCCGGCGGGGGAGCTTCCCGAGGGCGGCGGTGCCTTCGCGGAGGTGACCAACGAAGCCGGCAAGCCACTGGCGACGCTTCGGACCAACATGGCCGTCGGGTCCACATGCATGGACCGGTATCCATACTCTGTGCTGGATTCCGAGGAGTTGCCGCAGTTGATGCAGGGTGAGGGGACTCCGCGGTTCATGTACGAGACCCGCGGGAACAGCGCCACACCTGGACCGGCGGACACGCCGGCGGCGGCCTACGGCATCACCTCGGTCCCGGCACCCACCGGCGACTCCGCGTCATGCATCTTCCACTTCTTCAACTGGCCCCCCACTGCCGCCATGTTCGGTGCGAACTTCAACCCGGAGAACAACGTGACGCCGGGGGCTTCGTCCCTGCCGATCCTGGAACAGGCGAAGAAGTACATGGAAACGGACGAGTACCAGGACATCCGGCGGATGATCACGTCGCTGCGGCCTGCTTGAGAGGCGCGGCCTGCTTGAGGGGCGGGCCGTGAGGGGGGCCGTGTGACCTAGGCCGGCCCAGCCAAGCCGGCTGGCTCAAGGTTCCGTCAAGATTTCCCGGATATGGCCCGGACTGGTCAAGGCGGTTCCGCGGGACCAGTACATTGAATTCGGCTTCGGATCGTTCCCCAACCCCGAAGCCTGGGAAGCCCCCGCGCTGGAGTTCAACTCGCGCGGGGGCTTCCGATCAGGCGAAGGTTCGACGCCGGTTGCCCACCCGGATCGGCGGGAGCGAAGTCCGTACAGGGCTGCCGACCCGCCCCACTTGGTCAGCTACCCGAAAAGCGGCCAGTGCCTTTGGAATGGCTTCCATATTTTGCCGCCCCGTGCCTCGATAGCATGGGGGTGACCGGACAGAGCCGTCCGGCGAGATCGACGCGAAAAAGGAAGCCCATGGCAGCGGTTACGGTGGAGGATATCCTTTCAGATCTCCCCTTGGGTTTCGCCAGCCTCATCCTCCGGCCGGCCCCGGCCAGCTCCGCGATCGAACGGTTCCTGATCGTGGATGCGGATGATGATGCGTCCGACGGCGGCGCGGCCTTTGTGCTGTTGATCGGCGTCCGTGGCCGCTCGGCTTTGCCCGCGCTGCGCCGGCTCCTGAAGAACCCTCCGCCGGTGGTCGCCGTCAAGGGAATGCGCGAAGAGCTCGCCGAAGCTGAGGAACTGCTCCGCGACGCCGGTACGGGCCTGCTCCTGGTGGATCCGGGGGCCGATTGGGACCGGCTTCTGTCCATTGCCAAGGACCGCATCCAGCCGCGCAGCTACCAGAGCGAAGTGCTGACGCTGCTGGAGGAGGACCTGTTCGCCATCGCCCAGACCACCGCCAGGCTCACCTCCAGCCACGTCCTCATCGAAGATGCCGCCAACAAGGTGCTGGCCTACTCCACCGTTTCGAACGACATCGACGAGTTGCGCAAGGCCTCCATCCTGGCCCGCCGGGGTCCGCGTAAATACGAGCTGCTGCTCAAGGACCTGGGCGCCTACCGTGAACTGCACAGGACCCGGCTGCCGGTGCGGGTACCCGCCCGGCCCCAGGACGGGCTCCGGGAACGGGTGGCCATCACCCTGTTCGCCGGGGACCGGATCATGGGCTACATCTGGCTGCAGGAAACCGGGGGCGGCTTCGGCACGGACGTAGAGTACGTGCTCAACGGATCTGCCGCCCGGGCTTCCGCCGAGCTGATCCGGTACCGCAACCAGCAGTCTGTGCACATGCGCGAAGACCGCATTGCCCGGATCCTGTCAGGGCCGGCGGAAGCCGCGGCCAGCGCCCACAGCGAGAAAATCCCTGCTGAGCGCCCTGCCGCATTGATCCTGATAGGAATCTCGGATGCCGAAGCCCAGGCTGACGACGCCGCACTGAAGCACGGCGAACTTGCCAACCTTGCGTCCATCCATGCGGCTGCCTTCAAGGCGTCCGCCGTCGTGGGCCAGTTCAAGGGCGACACCGCCGTGATTGTCCCAGGCCTGCAGTCAACCGCCGCGGAGCCAGGGCTGCGTAGCCTGGCCGACGCAATCGTCCGGGATGCAGCCAAGCACCTGGGCATCAGCCCGTTCGCCGCCGTCGGTCCGGTGGTCCCGGACTTGCTGTCCATCCACTCAACCACCCGCATCACCGAGGCGCTGTTGAGTTGCGTCGGTACGTCTCCGGACAGGGCCGTAGCCACCGTGGACGACTTCGAGGCAGAAATCCTCTTCCGGGAAGCAGTCCAGAACTTCACGTCCTCCACCTTCCGCCACCGCGGCCTTTCCGCGCTGCTGCAGCAGGACGGCGAACTCGCGGAAACCCTGCACGCATACTTCGACGCCGCACTCGACGTCGCCGAATGCGCCAGCAGGATGAAGCTGCACAAGAACACCGTCTACTACCGCATCAGCAAAGCTTCCCGGGCCACCGGCCTGGACTTCGGCGACCCCCGGGACGCCCTGGTGGCCCTGCTCCATATCCAGGAATGGGCCGGCACACACAAAGAACATTTAGGCACGAAATGACCACGACCCTTGAGGCCCCACCGTTGGGCCAGATTCTCGACGACATCGTCCGCCGTCACCGGCCGGAGCGCGAAAGCGGCTCGGTTCCGGCCTCCATCCCCTTCCTGGCAGCAGTTCCCTTCAACATGTTTGGCATCGCAGTTGCCACCGCCTCCGGGGAGGTGTTCAGTTCCGGCGACTCCGGCGTCCCCTTTTCCATCCAGAGCATCTCCAAGGTGTTCACCCTGGCGATGGCGCTTCGGGGCGACAGGGCAGGAACACTGTGGTCCCGGGTCCTGCGCGAACCCTCCGGCACCCCCTTCAACTCCCTGGTCCAGCTGGAAGCGGAACAAGGCATCCCGCGGAACCCTTTCATCAACGCCGGCGCCCTGGTGGTCACCGATCACCTGATGAATGAAACGCCCGACGCCGCCACGCGGCTCTTGCGGTTCCTCACCGACCAGGCGGGCAGCGCAGGGCCTTTCATCCATGAGGCCGCCGCTGCCAGCGAGCTTTCCAGCAGCAACCGCAACCTGGCGCTCGCACATTTCCTCAAGGACTTCGGCAACCTGGCCCAGTCAGCGGAATCAGTGGTGGAAAACTACGTCCGCCAATGCTCCATCATGATGACCTGCGTGGAACTCGCCAAGGCCGGGCTCTTCCTTGCCAGGAACGGCCAGGGGACACACGGAACCGTGGTGTCCCCCAGCGAAGCGAAACGCATCGGTTCCATCATGCTCACGTGCGGCATGTACGACGCCGCGGGCGAGTTCGCCTACCGCGTTGGCCTGCCCGGAAAAAGCGGCGTGGGCGGCGGAATCCTGGTGATCGTTCCAGGTGTTTGCGCGATCTGCGTCTGGAGTCCGCGGCTGGACGCCAAGGGGAACTCCCTAGCCGGCACTGCGGCCCTCGCCGACCTTTCCGACCGCACAGGCTGGTCCGTTTTCTAGCTTTTCTTGCCCGTCGGGGAGCACACCCCCACGACTCTTCTTCCCACCCAAGCAGGATCTTCTCCGTATCGAAAGGATCAACCATGCCCATCAACCCCAATGACGAGGTTGTACTGAAACCACTCGACGGCGGGCATGCGCATGCCAGTGAGTCGGCGTTGCATGCGGAGGATAAGGGTTATCACAAGAACCTCAAGCCCCGGCAGATCCAGATGATCGCGATTGGCGGTGCGATCGGGACCGGGTTGTTCCTTGGTGCGGGCGGCCGGTTGAATGCCGCGGGCCCGTCGCTGGTCATCGCTTACGCGGTGTGCGGGTTCTTCGCGTTCCTGATCCTGCGGGCGTTGGGCGAACTGGTCCTGCACCGGCCGTCCTCGGGTTCGTTCGTGTCCTACGCGAGGGAGTTCTTCGGTGAGAAGGCCGCGTTCGTCTCGGGCTGGTTCTACTGGATCAACTGGGCCACGACCACCATCGTGGATATCACCGCCGCGGCCCTGTACATGAACTTCTTCGGCAACTACATCCCCTGGATGGCGGCCGTCC
>NZ_JBLWIJ010000038.1:0-17053 GCF_051365025.1 Arthrobacter sp. R4 | reverse complement strand
TGGGTGACTTCTGTCAGACACTCCTGGGCGCCAAAACCGACGCAAAAACCGCCCTGACCAAACTCCAAAACGAAATCAAGTCAGTCATATCATGAGCTCCTCATCACTTGGGCACTTCGGGGCTGGCTTGCCCGGCTGAATCCTGAACGCACCGGGGATCGAAGGCCATTC
The DNA here is from genome assembly GCF_051365025.1 of Arthrobacter sp. R4. NCBI lineage: Bacteria > Bacillati > Actinomycetota > Actinomycetes > Micrococcales > Micrococcaceae > Arthrobacter > Arthrobacter sp. R4. The sequence continues at coordinate 16,882 of NZ_JBLWIJ010000038.1, read as the reverse complement.
TCAAGGCCTCCTCCGGAGGGCATTAGCGGATTCATCGCGACGACCCCTTGGCAGGCTCTTCGAGCAGCCTGGGGGTCGTCGTCATTGAAGCTTGAAGCTCCATTACTACCGTTCAGTTGTCCCAGAACACGGACGTGGTGGAACTAACATCTCTCCCTGATTTTCGGGCCAAAGCCGGATCGGAAAAGCATGTACTACGGCCCAGGTGAGGTTCTCACCCTCATGGCTCCGGTGAGGCAAGAACACGAAGAGACATTCAGATACGAACTGGTATGTCCCGGGCGAGCACTGCCAAGCGCGTTGATTCCCTGTTGGGAGCGGGACTTATGTGCGACGCGGGCGGTGATCACCCTACGGGCGGGTGCCGGCCTGACAGCTTGGCCTTCAATGCACGCCATGCCATCCTCCTGTCCACAGTGTTGGGCACTGTTTCCAGCAGTGTCGCGCTGATTGACGTGGACGGGTCAAAGATCGCCGAGCACCGGCTGAATACAAAACTCGCCGATGGCCCCGACATAGCGTTGGCCGCCGTTATCGAGGCAGCCAGAAACCTCTTGGCGAAAGCGGAGCCGAGGGGCGCGCCGGCGGGGTTCGGGCTATCGCTTCCGAGCTCAGTCGATCCGCGTCCTCAGCAGTCAGCGCTTTCGCCTCTGCCTCCTGGTTGGCACAACTACCCAGCGAGGGAGGTGCTCAAGGGGATATTTCGGGTACCCGTGCTAATTGGGAGTGACTTCAACTTCAGAGCACTGGGGGAGTACAGGTACCGGTTTGCCGGAGAAGAGAGCTTTTGCTTCGCACTAGCATCCTCCTGCATTACGTCCACCCTTGTCATAGCGGGGAAAGTATATGGGGGAGTGGACAGAGTTCCGGGTCGAATTGGCCACGTTCCGGTAGCTGACTTCTCTGACCAAGAATGTGAATGCAGCCGGTATGGATGTCTTAATGCCGGTGTGAGCTCTAAGGCCATCGCCCACAAGGCCTTGAGATTAGCCCTCCCGGCTTCCTCAGGGCAGGACTTGAGCGCTGTCTTTGCCGTAAACCACGTTTTCCAGCGCGCGCTGGGAGGCGCTGCGGGCGGCGTACTCTATGTCCGCCGGGGAGAAGCCTTCGGTTTTTTTACCAGCAGTTCCACGTCCACGGTGTCCACCACAGGCGCGGGGATGAAGCGCTGCCACATGGCCTCGCGGGCCTGCCGGTCGGGAAGGCCGATGGGGATGACGTAGTCGAACCGGCCGTGGCGCAGGAAGGCGGAGTCCAGGGCGCGGATGAAGTTCGTGGCGCACACCAGCAGCCGGCCCGGCTGTTCGCGGAAGGCCGGGATGATCTTGAGGAGCTCGTTGGTGACGCCCTGCAGCGGCGAGGGCGGTTCACCCGAGCGCTGTGAGGCTATTTCCTCCACCTCGTCGATGAACACCACGGCGTGTTCCAGTTCCGCGATCTCCAGGAAGGTCTCGCGCAGCGCGCCCGCCAGGCCCTGCGGGTCCGCGGCCAAGCGGGACGGGAACACCTCCACGAAGGGCCACTCCAGGCGCGAGGCGATGGCTTGGGCGAAGGTGGTTTTGCCGGTACCCGGCGGGCCGAAGAGCACCACGCGTCCGACGGCGGCACCCACCACCTGCTCTCCCTGCACCGCCAACACTGCATGGTCCTTTTCGCACGATGCGAGGACTTCGGATCCGCCAACCGGTCATTCCGTCTCTCCCTTGCGTCGAAAGTTTGTGTTAGCGAGCGAGGCATCCGCTGACTAGTCCGGAAAATAGGAGCAAGTAGTTCCCCTGACACTTACAACTGCGTGCTAGAGCTTGGCTGTGCTGCCGGTGTGGGGGCTTCCGTTCTCGCTTCAGTCATGTGGCTCTTGGGCTCCCGTACGATGGGTGCGAGGAAAATTCCTATGATGCAGAATACGAGTGGGACCAGGAATGCCACCGTGAGGTCAAACTTACCGCCCAGCCATCCGATGGCGGCCGGTCCGGCCAGGAGCCCCACATAGCCAGAACTCACAACGCGTGAAAGGGTCTTGCCGGCGTCCGACATGCCGATGTTGCCGGCTGCGGTGTAGACCTGCGGGACAATTCCAGACAATCCCAATCCAAACAGCATCCAGCCAAAGATCGAGATGCCATAGAGCGGCGATACGACCACAATTAGCATTCCGAGCCCAGCGGCGATGGATCCAAACCTGACGACGTTTACAGGGCCTACCGCGTGGGACACCCTGTCGGCGCAGAGTCTGCCAACTGTCATGGCGGCAGCAAAAGCTCCGTACGCCAATGCTGCGGCGGACTCAGACGCATGCAGGTGTTCGACTGTTTGAAGTGCGCTCCAATCGTTTGCAGCGCCTTCCGAGAGCAGCACCAGGAAAGCCAGCAGTGCCAAGGCCAGCACGCGGCGTCTGTCCTTGGGCTTCACGCTGCGGTCAGTGGCTTGCTCGGCTTGCTTGGAAACTTTATGCCGGGTTTCGAGCGCTTGTTCCTTTGCCACGTTCAATAGGGCAGGTCCAGAAAAGATAGTGCCAACGGTCCCAACCAAGCAAGCTGCGAGCAGTGTCCACGGCAAATCCAGCCCGATAGCTTGGGTTGCCGCTCCCGCAACTGCACCAAGTGCTCCGCCAAGAGAGTAGAACGAATGGAAGGCGGACATGATGGGCCGGCGGTAGCCCCGTTCCACTAGGACCGCATGCTGGTTCATAGCCACGTCGGTGATTCCATGCCCAAGACCGAAGATGAAGAGAGCGAGCCCAAGAGTTACGGCGTCGGTTGCCAACCCGGGCAAATTTACGGTGGCCAGCAGCATCCCCAAGCCTAAAAGAGTGGAAATTCTGCTGCCGAGCTTACGAATGAGCAATCCAGCAAATTGCATCGAAATCAGAGCGCCCAAGCCTAAGAGGAGGATCAGAACACCGAGGATGGCGTGATCGGTAGCAGTGCGTTCCTGAATGTCTGGGATGTTTACGAGCCAGATCGCAGTCAGGAAGCCCACGATGGAAAAAGCGCCGAAAACGCCCCATCGTGCTCGTGAGAGCTGAAAGGACGTGGGGCGCGCAAACTCAGACATAGGGTTTACTTTCGGTTGTTGTGGTCCTTGCGGTCCGGAAAGCGAACGAGAACGAAAGTGGATTACTTTCGTTCAATCACGAAGCGGTAGCGTTGGACAGCGGCACATCCTGCGTCCGCAGGGCAAGAGCTTTCGCCGGGCGGCGTCTGACCGTCATGCCCTTTTCGCTCCAAGCCACCATGGAACTTTTTGGTGAGCCGAGCATAGATCTCATCACTCCGGGGGGTGCTGTCAACGCCGAGGAAGGCTCGATCGTCGGCCCACTTGCGGAAGCATCGGTCCGGGCCCTCCGCTTTGATACAGCAATAATTTCCCCTTGCGGAGCTTTGCCGGCGGACGGGGCTACTGCCCATGACATCCAGGATGCATCTGTGAAACGGGCAATCATCTCCGCTGCTAGGAGGACAATACTTGTGGCCGGCGGCAGCAAGTTCTGCGCTCTGCGATGGCCGCAGTGTGCCCCCTTTCAGCATTCGATGTTCTGGTTACGGATAGGTCGGCTCCACTTGGAGTCATCGAGCAACTGCGCGCGGAAGACGTGGAAGTAATCGTCGCGTGATTAGGCCAGTGGGAATGTAGGAGTTGAAGCACCCACGCACCGCATGATTGCCGGTCGCGAAACGTGTTTTCGGCAGCTGCCCTGGAGGTCCAGCGGAGGACAAGTTCAAGGTGATCTCCGCTCCATCGATCTGGGACGCTGCACAATTGCGTGGGCTGAGATTAGGCCTTACGAGGAGTGCATCTCGATCGTCCCATGGTCAACGAATGCACGCGTGGGCTCGATTCGCCAGGCCGCCTTGTGCAGTATGGTCGCTATCTGGCTCCGCATCCGGGCTTCCGCGGTGGTTTTGCGTGTGGAAATGAAAACTGGCGCGTGAGGCAATGCGCTGCGAGGCTCTTGGTCCAGCCCGCTGAAGAGCATGAAGGCCATCATTTCGTTCAACTTCTTTTCCTTACCTTTGATTCTCACACCCGAGCCGCTCTTCCCAGAGCCGTAGCGGGGTGATGCGCAGTGCGATACGACGTTCAAGGGCTGCGTATACCCACGTCAGACACCTTGCAAAGTTAACCTTTTGTATTTCATTGATTGTTCCCTATTGTCTTATGGATTCCTAATGAAACCCTTCCTTCTGAACGCCACGGGCGGCTTATTCGGGCTAGGGGGCGTCGTGGCACACGGTTCCAGCGCGCCCTTACTGGCCGTGTCCGCTCTAACCGGGCGCCAGGCAGGCGTAGGAAAACCTAGTGCGCCAAGGGTGAGGTGAGATGTCAGGCCACTTAACCAGCCTCAGCCGCTAGCAGGCATTACGACGCCGGCTGGTTTGAAGGCTCAACGCGACGACTGCCGTTACGGTGGCCACCGCCCAGATTACAGGCGGCTCCAAATTTTAGTCACACGGGCGATGCCGCGTCCCGCCCTCGCTTGGAGTGAGGGTGGGACGCGGCATTTTCTAAGGGCCGGTGGCTCCGGTAATCATTGACACAATCTCATCAGGGGTTGTCTCGTTCGTTACCCGTGACCCGACGACTTGTCCGCGTCGAAATACGTACACGCGGTCCGTCAGTTCCATGACTTGCTGCATATTGTGGCTGACGATGATGACAGCAACTCCACGCGCTTTGAGGTTCCGGATTATGTCGTGGACGTGACCCGTCTCCTGGAGTCCTAGGGCGGCGGTGGGCTCATCCATGATTATCAGGCGGGAGCCCCAGCCGGCAGCGCGGGCGATGGCGATGCCTTGCCGCTGGCCGCCGGAGAGCCCGCTGACGATCGCATTTACCTTCGGCACATTCACGCCGATCTCGCTGAGGAGTTCGATGGAGCGCCGTGCCATCTTTTTGCGATTCAGTACGCTCAAGCCGCCGAACTTGAAGGCCATTTCCTCCCGTCCCAGGAACAGGTTGCTCATGACGTTGAGGTCATCCGCTAGCGAGAGGTCTTGGTAGACCGTTTCGATTCCTGCCTCACGCGCGTCGACCGGAGTGGCGAAGTCGCGCGTCTGCCCGCCGAAGTGGATCGTTCCGGAGGTGGGAGGCTGGGCACCGGCCAGGATCTTTACGAAGGTTGACTTGCCGGCTCCGTTGTCTCCCATGATGCCGATGTGCTCCCCTGGGGCGACTTGTATCGTGGCGTTCTCGAGGGCTTTGACACCTCCGTAGTGCTTGGAGATGCCGCGGGCATCGAGGAGGAGCTCACGTCCTTCGGAGTCCTGCCCGTGGAGGTCAGGGTCAGTAAGCTGCCGAGATTTCATTGACGTTCTCCTTCGTGATTTTCTCGATCGGCACCAAGACCTCCGGGGCCATCTTTCCGCCGTCGAAGTGGGTCTTGATCTCTTTGATCGCCGCATCTGACATGGCTCGCGGGAACTGGGCGATCGCTCCGTAGAGCTCACCGGACTGGATAGCTTTCCGGACTTCTTCCGGGTAGTCCGTAGCAATGACCTTGATATCTTCCCGGCCCTTGCTCTTGGCGATCACAGAGGCGGCAGTGACCTGCGGCCCATGGGACACGAGCGCCTTGAGCTCGCCGGGCCCATACTTCACCAGCCAGTCCTGAGTGAGGGACACCGTTTTGTCCTGCAACCAGTTGTCGGGCTGCGACTCGACAATCTCGATGTCCGGAAAGTCCTTTAGCGCCTCGCGGAGCCCATCGGAACGTCCGAGCTGGGCCGTGCTGCCGAGCACGCCGGTCTGCTCGGCGAGGGCCCCCTTACCACCCATCGCCTCTGCTGCCAGCTCACCGAGGCCTCGTCCGATCTCGATCTCATTGGCGCCTATGAACGAGGTCAGGCCAACCTCATCGCTTAGGTCCAGGCTGAAGGCCATCACTGGGATGTCGCGTTCCATGGCACGTTTTACGGGCTCCGCCAGGCTCTGCTCGTCCGGCGGAACGATGACGATGGCGTCCATGCCTTGGGAGGTAAAGTCGTTGATAGTGCTGATCATTTGGCTGATATCGCCGCGACCGTCAATGACGGTGACGTTGATGCCATTCTCCTTTCCGCTGGTCGTCATCTCGTCAGCAGCGGCAGCAAGCCAGGCGTTTCCCGTCATATTGTGGATCAGAAATCCGACCTTTTTCTCGTCTGAGCTCGCTGAACTCGCTGAGCCGGAACCGCAGGCGGCGGTGCCGGCAAGCAGAATGCCTGCAACGAGCATGGTTCCGGCAGTACGCATACGGGTGAATCGTGTGGTCATGGTTAATTGGACCTTTCGTGGTGGAGGAGAGGGACTACTTCTGACTGCGGAAGCGCCGCCAGGATTCAAAACTGACGGCAGCAATGACTGCCGCGCCTGTGATGGCCGGCTGCCAGAAGGCTGAGATGCCATAAAGGTTCAGGGCGTTGGTGAGTACCGTGAGCACGAGGACGCCGATGACGGCAGAGCTGACGCCTCCGACGCCGCCAGTCAGAGGTGTGCCACCGATGATGACGCTGGCGATTGCCAGGAGGGCCCACTGCTGGCCTGCCGTGGGATTGCCGATGCCGGCCATGGTGACGAGCAGGATCCCTGCCAGCGCCGCCATCACACCGCCGATCGTGTAGACGGCGATCAATACGCCGTTGACCTTGACGCCAGAGCGACGGGAGCCTTCCTTGTTGCTGCCCACTGCGTAAATGTGCTGGCCAAAGAGGGTCTTGCGGAGGATAAAGTACGTAATTGCGATCGCCGCAAAGAACACAAGGCTGGGGAAGCCGACACCGAGGAACGAGATGAGTCCGAGGTCAATCCATTCTCCCGGCAGCAAAGAGAGCGGTCGGGCTCCCGTTGCAGCGAAGGTCAGGCCCATGACGATGGCCTGCGTACCAAACGTCGCTACGAAGGGGTTAATGCCCAGTCTGGCAATCAGCACCCCATTGAGGAATCCGACGGCAAGTCCGACCACGAGTCCGGCGAGAATGCCGGGGGCAACTCCTGCCTGCAGGGAAACCGCCGCGGCTGCACATCCGGACGCCGCAGCGACCGCCCCCACGGAGAGATCGAACCCCCCAGAAACGATCATTAGCTGCATGCCGAGGGCAATACAGCCGATAAGGGAAGCCTGCTGAAGGATATTGAGGATGTTCTCGGGTTCGCGGAACGTTGGGTTGGCGATCGCCAGGACGGCTACTGCCGCTACCAGTACGCCCAACATCGCCCGCTGAACGATGTCCCCGGGCGTACGGGGATGAAAGTACCTATAAATGAATCCACCCTCAGAGTCTCGTTCATGGATCTCTGCGGGGGCATTCGCGCGCGGTGCTATGACCAGTTCTGCGTCCGTTGTGTTGTTCATGGTCGTATGCCGTTCGTTGACTGATGTGTTGGTGATTAGGTCGTAAGTCGCATCTCTGGGGTATGGCGTCGGCTAGCGGTCGCTGGTTTAGCGCGACCTGACGGGGATTTTTGACGTGCTGTAGGAACCCCGTCGCAGACCTGGGTCGAAACTCTTGGGATGTGGGGCGGCCATATGTCACCTTCTTTCCGCTTCTAAAGGCAATCCAACGAGACCTAAGGAAAAGGAAACCATATGGATTTCGAGTATTGCCCGCACTAAGACTTATGTAACGGTGGTCACACCATGGCACCTCTTTGGGGTGGAGTCAAGGGGGCTGCGGCACTGTTAAGTTGATTCCTGCGCTGGCTCATCCTCGGGTTTCAGGGCCAAGCTCGGTCGTGCATGGGGCTGCAAATCTGACGCATAGGGCGGCTCGGGGTGGATTTTGTGAAACGTACTTAGGCAATTTCCCCACTCCTCTGCATCGGAGGAATACGCGCAGGCGCGGGACTGACTGATGGACGTTGGCGGGACAAGGAGGCCTCACTGAGCCTTGGCACGAACAACCAAAGAGAACCCTTTGCTTCCTGTAGATTTTTGCCTATAGTGTTATGCAATCCACTTCCAAGACAGGATCTTGTGCAAGGAGAGTTGTCATCACCGATAACCCTTCCGGCATCACGCGTGTGGTCTGGAGTGGGACCTTGCCACTGGGCCTGCAAGTTCCGGAGCGCCAATAGCCGCCCTTATGAAGGCTGGTTGCTGTGGCAACCATCACCGGGCCTTGAAACGCGCAGAGGCCACGGGATCACTTGCGCGACGATGGGCCCGCTTGGCGAGGGTAGGTATCGACGACGTGCTACCCATACGACGACGTGAAGCGTCACGTCCTGAATGAAAAGAAAAAGGTGAGCGGCATTGTTGGCAGTCCCATCAACTATCACGATCAATGCAAAAGACTCGGCTTCCAGAGACCGACAACTTGAGCAGGCTACTTCGTTGCTCCGCGGCAAGGCTACTAGTTGCGGCATCCTCGTAACCAGGGTCGATTTCACAACATTCACGATCGCCCTTAGCCCCCAGGTCGCGTACGGCCTCACCCGGGAAGTCGATCTATTGTGAAGGCGGGCAGGAATGCTGGGCACCCGGGGGAATTATCCGCGCCGCCACTACTGTCCTGTAGCCACTGATCGGCCACATCGTGACAAAAACACGGTAGATGCACTGCGCGTACGGCGGTGCGGCCCGGATGCTGCACAGGGTGGTCAACATTGTTCAGGGCGGGGACTTCTCTGGGCCGTCCACTGCCCTGCGGCCCGCTAACGATGTTGCTTGGGCGCCTTACGCCGCCGGCTAGCCGCTCTTGACGTCGTTGGAACAGACAAATCCTGCACCCGGGGTTCGCGGCCCACACCGTGCTCGTGCTTTGGCTCTGCTCATGGTTCCATGACAATAGGGGAGTGAACGACGGCGGCAAACTAGTTTTCGCACGGGCCTGGAGCGATGACGCGGTAGCGATGTCCAACCTCGCGCGAGCCGCGTACGAAATCTACGTTGACCGCATAGGTCGTGAACCTGCGCCCATGATCGAGGATTACCAGGCGGTGGCTGAGAACGGCGGAGCCCTGCTGGTGTGGCGAGGAAGGTCGCTCCTAGGCATGCTCATCACGAAGATAGAGGAGGACGCGGTCCTCAAGCCGAAGCCGAACAGCTGGCGCGCGACACGGGCCGACAGCTTCTTCGGCTATACACGAACGAAGCAATGAGCGAAAATCTCGACTTCTATCACCGGCTACAGGCGAGTGTTTTTCACCCAAGCCAGTGAGCAAAAGCCCTTGTGCTTTAGGCCAACTAAGTTCCCGCGTCGTAAGCCGGAGATCCGGGAGAAAGCGCCCGAATGGGGCCGGGAAGCGGCCCTTTCGCCGGCGCTCCCCCGCCTATTTTAGTTCGCCGATAATTGTGATTATGTCAACTAAAGTTGCTTTAGCCACTCCGCTTGTCAACAAGAGTTGTCATCGCTCATACTGTCACTGTAGCAATTGGCGGCCGATGGAGGGAAGCGCGATGGGCTGGTTTACCGAGGGCAGCGAGCATGAAGGCTATGTGGTCTGTGTCTTCGCGGACGGTATGTACGGGTCCGGCGGCAGGTATATGGAGATAGACCTGATGACGCCCGAAGGCCGGCCGGTCGCACATGAGAATGAGCCGGGCAGCGACGCATGGCGCCCGCCGTCGCAGGTGGTCGGATGGCGGGTCGCCTGCAGCTGCGTTCCGTTCCGGGAACACGTCATCCTGGACCCGTTGTGGACGCGGGTCTGGGATCCGGCCGACGAGGACTTTGCCGCGGGGCGCATCTACGCCGGTCCGCCGGCCAGCGCGGACGCCGCTGATATCAGCGACCGGGAGGACCTGGAGCCGCTGTTTCTGGATGTGTGGCACCGCCATATCGCCCCGGACCTGTCGCTGCACCGCATCCGCACCCTGGGCGGGAGTCTCAAGGAGCTTGAGGCCCAGCTCGATGAAGCTGTGGCCACCGCAAGGGCGGGGGGTGTTTCCTGGGAAAAGATCGGCAGGGCCTTCGGGATCAGCCGGCAGGGTGCCCAGAAACGCTGGGACGCTGTATCCGCGGATGAGCGCACGCCAGCGTAGGACACTTGTAGCGACGCCGGACCGCCCCGGAGGACAAGGGCTTCCGCCCCTCCTGCGTCCCTATTCCCCTTCCGGCACGTCGTCCGCCAGTTCGCCCGCGGCGATCTGCTCCGCGGTGCGCCGGTATGCATCTGCGATATAGTCCTCGAGATCCTGGCGGCCGATGCGCCAGAGGCCCCGGGCTCCAACCTGAAAAGCGCGAAGCTCTACAGTTTGAATGAGGTTCCGGATGAGGCTGCTTTTGGAGCTCAGTTCTTCGGCGACCTGCTCTATGGTCAAAAAGCGGCGCTTGCCGTGTTCAGCGGTCACCCGGAAATCCTAATGGAGCAGCATCCAGCCGGGGTCAGTTTGCGGGCCCCGGCCATCCGGTGAGATTTCCTGGGCTGGACGGCCTGAAGGGCTTACCGGTTCATGCCCTTTTAGAGGAGCTTGTCGGGCCGTTGGCTCCGCGCGTCTTGCGGGCCTTTGCAGGCCTTAATCCGTGCCTGTACTGCTTCTCGGTCGGCCAGGCCTTCCAAGCGGCGGCCTGTGCCCGGATGGCGGGCTACCTTACGGCGGCTTGTTCGATCAGCTGCCAGCTGTGACTGTCAGTTCGATATGTCGCTAGTGACTGTTGGCGTTTTGACTGAAGAGACGTTCTCGTTCTGCGGCGATGATGTCGCGTGCCAGCTCTGCTTCGGAGATGTCGAAGGCTTCAGGGGCACTGTCGGCTGTTTCGCTGACGCGGGCGAAATCGTCGAAGAGTTGCTGCTTGCGGGCGAGGATCTCAGTGATTCTCTGGTCGACGCCCTCTTCGGAGAGCAGTCGGTGGACCTGGACTGTCTCGAGTTGGCCCATGCGTCGAGCCCGTGCAATCGCCTGCCACTCGGTCGTAGGTTTGAGTTGGGGTTCGCAAATCACGACCACTGACGCTGCTTGAATATTGAGACCGACCCCGCCGGCGATGATCTGGGAGACCAGCACTGCACCGTGTCCTGCGGCTGAGAACTGATCGACCATGACCTGTCGAGCGGCGGCCGGCACGGATCCTGTCAGCGGACCAAACACCCTGCCGGGAAGGGCTTGGGTGACCTGGTCAAGCACATCGCGAAATTGCGAGAACACGATGACGCGTCGGCCATTGTCTTCGGCCTCCTGGACTATCTCGACGAGACGCCCCATTTTCACGGACTTGGCGCCGCTCGTCATTGCGGCCCGGCGCATGGCCATGAAATTCCCAGTCGCAACGGCATTGACGTAGGCGGCCGTGTCCTCTTTCGAGAAGGGGAGCCATTCGTCTGTCTCGACCTTCTCGGGGAGCTCGGTGAGAACATCTTCCTGGTTGCGGCGAAGGTAGGCTGGCGCGACCTGGCGCCGGAAACGGTGCGGTGCCAGGTCGCCGTCGTCGACTACGAGATCGGGCCGAAGGTAGCCAACAAGATTTCGGAACTCGTCGATGCGGTTTTCCAGTGGCGTTCCAGTCAGGAGAACGGCGTGCCCCGTCCGGCCGATCATCGCCGCAGCCCTCTGGGATCGTTGGGCGAAGGGGTTCTTGATGTAATGCGCTTCGTCGACTACGACGCATCCGAGGGTGACGAGATCAAGAACATGGGGTTCAAACCATGCAAGGGTTTCGAAAGTGGTCACGGCGACCCCGCCGTTTCGGAGCCAGTTGCGTACGCCTGCCGCTCGCGCGGGCCCGTGAACACGGTGTGGTCGGAGCTTGGACTTGGAGTTGACCTCACGGACCCAGTTGGTCACGACAGCGGCCGGACAAATTACGAGTGAGTGGCTGGCACCTTTGGAACGAAGGTGGGCGAGCACAGCGAGTGCTTCGACGGTCTTTCCCAGGCCCATTTCGTCACCGATGATAACTTTGCGCTGGACGAGGGCGAACCGGGCACCGAAGCTCTGGTAGCCGCGGAGCGACGCTGACAAATGCCGGGTGTCGAGTTCGAGCCTACGTACGGCCTCGACAATGTCGTCAGGGAGGTCGCCGTGAGCCTTCTGCTCATCCTCGGTGATGAAGCCAAGTTCGGAGAGAAGCGCGAAGTAGTCCGCGGGCCGAAGGAAGAAATCGGCCCAGGGATCCGCCGCTATAGTCCCAGCCCCTGTTGGCCCAGTTTGCGCAGAGCGGCGAGTGACTGCCTGTACTGCTCCGGAAAATTCCAATACGGAGCGATCACAGGCGAGGACGGCAAGGTGCGCGACGTGGTGATCAAGAGCCTGAGCCAGAGGAGTAAGAGAGTCTTTCAGCGCCAAGTCGTCGTTGGCACTCCTGGTCTGCCGTACGGCGTCCCACGCGGCGAGCCTTCGAAGTAGTTCGCCGGCTTCAAGTGTGCGGTTCTTGATATCGATCCGAACGGGCGTTTCTTCGTATGTTGTCTGCCATAGTGACTGCGCCGCCCCGCGCATTCGGGTGGCCGTCGTTGCGCCGATCCCCGGAAGCTGTGACAACTGGGCCCCGCGGTCGAGGACGGCCTGGACGGTGTTAAGGCCTGCTTCCGTGAGCGGCCCGATGCGCAGGCGATCCCGCGTCGCTTCTTTAAGTCGTTCCACCGGCATGTCGGCCAGTAGTCGCTGGACCTCGCGCTTGCGGACGGCCTCACCGGCAGCAATAGCAGCGCTCCGGAAGCGTTCTTCCTGACGTAAGGCAGCATTGATGGTCTCGATAGCATTGGGCAGGTGCGCGACGACCGCGGCCGGGAGCAGGTGCTGGCTGTTGCCAAGGTCTGCGAGCCGCCCACCCAGCCCGACCCAATCATCCAATGCAGCGGCGAGAGGGATCTCCAAAGGGGTATCGTCAGGACGACTGAGGCGATCGAGCAGGTGCGGGACACCAGCCGTAAGGGCCCACTGCCGGTAGTCGTTCAAGTAGGTGGCAGCAGCGGCACCGGCTTCCCGCGTCTTGCTACTTAGGAAGAATCGGCGTACGCCAATGACCCCTTTCGCGTCGTCGATTGCAGCAGCGACGTCTGATGTTAGAACGTCGACTGCTTTTCGTTCCTCCGGCTTGAGTTCCGGGAGATGGGCTTGTCGTGCGGCGTATGCCAGATAGGCACCATCCGCGGGCCGCAGCGGGATGATTCTCCATGCAAGCCGCCCCTCACACCACACGTCCACGGCTCTGCGGCGGAGGGAAGCAACGGCTTCGTCACCTGCCTTTTCCACCATTGCGCGGCGCGCCAGAACTGCGCGAGCCTGGACAAGCCACCGCACGGCCTCCTCAGAGGTCGCAAGGAGTAGCTGTCGTTCTTCCCGGTCCACGGCATTCCTTCATCGGTCGGCTTTGTTGCAAAGAGTAGTGCAGACCGCTGACGACCCCGGCGCTACTTTGTCTGTCAGGTCCGATACAGTTAGTCGGCTGTTGAATCGGAAGGTAAACGATGCTGCTGGAAGAGCTTAAGACCGGGTTGCGAATCGCTGGACTGATTCCAGCGGAGGTGATCACGGTCATCGCCGCGCAGTGGCACGGTGCCGACGCGCTCGAATTGACCTACAAGACCGCAGCGGGCGGCCTCGGCCAGCAAGTCGTCTTTCGTAAAGACCAGGACGCATTAAGCGTCGCGGAGACCGGGAGCCGCGCTTTCGACGGAAGTGCGGGTGATTTCAAACTCGTGGCCGAAGCCCAACGAATCTCGCTCGCGGGCTTGTTCGACCCGATGCTTGCCGTGGCCACCAGCGACGTGCAGCCGCTGCCGCACCAGATCCGTGCGGTGTACGGCGAACTGCTGCCGCGAACTCCGCTTCGTTTCCTCCTTGCTGATGACCCCGGAGCGGGCAAAACGATCATGGCCGGCCTTTACATCAAAGAGCTGATTTTGCGGGATGACGTGAAACAGTGCCTGATCGTCGCACCGGGCGGGTTGGTGGAGCAGTGGCAGGATGAGCTGTTCTTCAAATTCGGGCTGCGGTTCGATCTGCTGACGAACCAGTTGATCGACGCCAACGTCAATTTCAACGTCTTCGAATCTCATCCGCTACTGATCGCACGGATGGACCAGCTCTCGCGCAACGAACAACTCCAAGCCCAACTCAAAGAGACCGAGTGGGACCTGATCATTGTCGACGAGGCTCACAGAATGGGGGCGCACTACTTCGGCGGCAAGCTCGAGAAAACCAAACGGTTCCAACTCGGCGAGTTACTCGGAGAGATCACTCGGCACCTCCTCCTGATGACCGCGACCCCGCACTCGGGCAAGGAAGAAGACTTCCAGCTCTTCCTGACGCTGCTTGACCGCGACCGCTTCGAAGGTAGGAACAAGGTCACGGCTGATACCAGCGGGCTCATGCGCCGAATGGTCAAAGAAGACCTCCTCACCTTCGAAGGTAAGAAGCTCTTCCCCGAACGCATAGCCGAAACCGTTCCCTATCAGCTGACCTCGCTGGAGTACGAGCTGTATGAGCAGGTAACAAGCTATGTCCGTGAAGGTATGAACCGCGCCGACAGGGTCGGCGGCAAGCGGAAAAACACCGTCGGTTTCGCGCTCACCGTCCTCCAACGGCGTCTCGCGTCGAGTCCGGAGGCGATCTACAAGAGTCTGGTGCGCCGCTCGGAACGGCTGAAGCGCAAGAAGCAGGAAATCCTCAACGGAACCTACACCGAGTCCGAGCCCAGCATTGACCTCGAAGGCTTGGACGCCGAGGACTTCAACGCTGAGGAAACCGAAACACTGGAAGAAGAGCTCGTCGACGCGGCTACCGCGGCCCAAACGGTTGACGAGCTCAACGCCGAACTTGTCGAACTGTCAGGACTCGTAAACACCGCAAAGCATGTCCGCGACGCCGGCACCGACCGCAAGTGGGCTGAACTGTCCGCGATCCTCCAGGACAACGCGCTCATCACCGATAACAATGGTTGGCCGCGTAAGTTCATCATTTTCACGGAGCATCGGGACACGCTCGGTTACCTCCAATCTCGCATCAGTTCGCTACTGGGCAAGCCGGACGCAGTCAGGGCTATTCATGGCGGGGTACGGCGCTCCGAGAGGCGCCAAATCACCGAGGAGTTCACCAAGAATCGGGACTGCCAAATCCTTCTTGCCACCGACGCGGCCGGTGAAGGCCTCAATCTGCAAGCCGCGCACCTGATGGTCAACTACGACCTGCCGTGGAACCCGAACCGGATTGAGCAGCGCTTCGGACGCGTCCACCGCATCGGTCAGGAAGAAGTCTGCCGTCTTTGGAACCTCGTTGCCGCCAACACACGGGAGGGTGAGGTCTTCACGCGACTGCTGGAGAAGATCGAGGAGCAGCGTAAGGCGTACGGCGGAAAAGTCTTCGATGTCCTCGGCGAAGCCTTCAGCGAAACCCCGCTACGCAAACTGCTCATGGACGCCGTTCAGTACGGCGAACGACCGGAGGTGAAAGCCAAGATGCATGATGTTATCGACGCCAGCGTCGGTGACGGTCTCAAAGAACTCCTCGAGGAACGCGCACTCGCCTCCGAGCATCTCGCAGAGGCCGATCTTGCTGCGCTCCGTGCAGCAATGGACGAGGCTCGCGCCCGACGGCTCCAGCCGCATTACATCGAGTTGGCCTTCAAGACTGCATTCACCCGGCTCGGTGGACGCATTGTGAAGCGTGAGAAGGGCCGCTACGAGATTGCCAACGTCCCAGCCCAAGTCCGCGGCAGCAAGCACGGCCCGATGTCGACCAAATACGATAGGGTCACCTTCGACCTGCCCCACGTCCAACCCGACGGAATGGTCCGCGCAGATCTTCTTGCCCCCGGCCACCCCTTACACGACGCCGTCATGGACGAAGCGATCCGGCAATTCGGGGGTACTCTCAACCACGGCACGGTCCTGGTCTCCTCAACCTTGGATGAGCCACATTTGTTGGTTGGAGTCATCGAGGAAGTCGTAGATGCCACCGGAACAGGCATCGCGAGTCGCTTCGGCTACGCCTACGTGGACAGCTTCGGCACCGTTACCCCTGCCGGCCCTGCCCCCTATCTCGACTGCGTTGCCGCACCCGATTCTCCAGCGACCACCTCCGCTCGACAGCTCACATGGCTGCCGGACGCCGAGGACAAGGCCACGAGCTGGATCATCGCAAACCAACTCCCCGGTTATCTTGCCGAGGTGCAACCTCGCCGTAAGGCCGAACTGGATAAGACCCGTCTGCTTGTCACTAAGCGCCTCGAAAGTGAACGTGACCGCCTACTTCTTGATGCAGCAGTGGCGGGGGAAAAGGAGCGGGCAGGCGAGAAGGCCAAAGAATCTTCTGACAGTCTCAATCGCAAGGCCGTCGAACTCGATATCCGTCTCCGTAAGCGTCTGGAGCTGCTCGACCAGCAGGAACTGATGGCCACGAAGCCCCCGCGCATCCTCACAGCGGCGCTAGTGCTACCCGTTGGCATGCTCGAGGGCGATCTGCCGGCTGAAGCACCAATGCACGCGAAGGAGACCAAGGAGGTCGAGCGTCGTGGCGTTGACCTCGTACTTGCCAGGGAACGCGAACTCGGACGTATCCCCGTCGAACAAGCATTCAACAATCCTGGCTTCGACATCCTCTCCACCGCTGCGAATGGCGATACCTACCGGATCGAAGTTAAGGCCCGGATCGAAGGCGCCGATGACTTCTTCGTTACTCACAACGAAGTGATGACTGGGAAAAATGCAGCACCTCAGTACCGGCTTGCTCTCGTTCGCGTGGACCGGCGCGGAGCACAGCACGACGAGGTTCGTTACATCGACAATCCTTTTGCCACTACGGACCTTGGCAGTTTTGACGCCACCGGTATCCGTGGCGACTGGGCCAAGATGTGGCTCAAGGGAACAGCGCCTTTTTGACGTCGACTGCAATCACAAGTGTGGAGCGGCCACCTTGAGCCCGCAGACCGCAGCACCCCACCGGCGGAGCACGCAGCAGATACCCTGCTTCGCTCAAGTATGTTTAGACAGACAAGCCGCGATGCAAGCATCGCTTGGTCGAGTC
>NZ_JBLWIJ010000037.1:0-67429 GCF_051365025.1 Arthrobacter sp. R4 | reverse complement strand
GCGGAGCACGCAGCAGATACCCTGCTTCGCTCAAGTATGTTTAGACAGACAAGCCGCGATGCAAGCATCGCTTGGTCGAGTCCTATCTGGACTCTGAGGGGTCTGGGAAGTAGTAGTGCAGAAGCAAAAACTGATCGAGGTGGCGCTGCCGCTGGAGGCTATCAATCGCGCGTCATTTGCAGAGAAGAACCGCAAAGTGGGGAAGCCACAGAATCTGCTGAAGTGGTGGTCACGGAAACCAATCACTGCCGCGCGAGCAATGCTCTTGGCACAGCTTATCGACGACCCAGCATCTCATCCCGACCGATTCCCGACTGAAGCAGCGGTCGCTGTTGAGCGAGAGAGACTTCATCGGCTAATTGCCCAGTCTGTCGAGTGGGACGAAATCACTAACCCTTCCTCGGCCTTTGCGTCCAAACTTCGCCCGCTTCTGCCTGAAGTAACAGTTACAGATCCTTTTGTTGGTGGTGGATCTATCCCCCTCGCGGCCGCGCAGTTCGGCGTAGCCTCAAGCTCCAGCGACTTAAATCCCGTCGCTGTCATCCTTACCAAGGCGCTTGTTGAGATTCCCTCTCGCTTCACAAACCGAAGGCCTGTTCATCCAGACAATGTCGACGCTCAACTTACCGATTGGAAGGGCTTACACGGCTTGGGGGCCGATATTGAGGCATACGGCCGATGGATGCACCAACGGGCCGTAGAACAACTTGGGGAGCTGTATCCCACTGTCGATGGCGTCCCAGCGCTGGCATGGGTATGGGCGCGAACAGTTGCCTGCCCAAATCCCGGCTGTCGAATAGATGTGCCTCTTGTGAGCAAGTGGTGGCTGGCCAAAAAACGCGGCAAGGAAGCCATCATCGTGCCACGGGTTGTCAGCGATCCGTCACATCCGAGTGGTCATCGCTTTGCCTTCACTATCAGCCAGGATCCAAAGGATCTACCCGCTGGCGGCATCATGTCGGGAAGGACGGGAACTGACTGCCTGAGCTGTGGTTCTTCGATACCCGTTAGTCACGTTCGTAAGGAGGGCTTGGCGCGGCGCATGGGCATAGTCCTGACCGCCATCGTGGGTGACGCACGTCCGCGACGCGCCTACTACGCACCGTCGGATGAGCATGTTTCTGTGGCCCAGGTACCGCCTTCCCCAGCTCCTGTAGGGGGCAGCATCTCAACTAACACGAAGTGGTTCTCCCCGCCTCTGTATGGACTTACGGAGTTTTCTGACCTATTTACCGATCGGCAGCTAAAGGCACTGACAACATTCAGTGATCTGGTGGGAGATGCCCGTCAACTCGCCCTCAAGCATGCCCTTGACGCGGGGCTGGATCGAGGCGAGCCACTGGCTCTCGGAGGAGATGGGGCAGCAGCATATGCCGATGCGGTCGGGGTATATCTCGCTTTGTCGGTTAGTCGTCTAACCAACTGGTCAAACAACCAGTGCTCATGGGAAGCAAACGGTGAGGTCTCCCAACAGATGTATTCGGGCCAGGCCATGGGCATGGCCTGGGATGTCTCGGAGGCAAACGTTCTAGGCAACGGGAGCAGCGGATCATTCATAGCTTGCCTAAAAAACACGGTCAGCCCACTCCGCTTACTACATCTACATGGTGATCACCGCGTCTTGCAGGCGGATGCCCGAAGCGCACCCTTGGCCAACTACGTAGTGGTGACTGACCCGCCATACTTTGACAACATCGATTATT
Organism: Arthrobacter sp. R4; assembly: GCF_051365025.1. Classification (NCBI taxonomy): domain Bacteria; kingdom Bacillati; phylum Actinomycetota; class Actinomycetes; order Micrococcales; family Micrococcaceae; genus Arthrobacter; species Arthrobacter sp. R4. Next base: position 65,726 of record NZ_JBLWIJ010000037.1, on the reverse strand, counting down.
CCGATCTCTCAGATTTTTTCTACGTCTGGTTGCGTCGCATGCTGGGCGACACCCTGCCCGACCTGTTCCAGACAATGCTGGTTCCGAAAAGCGATGAACTGGTAGCCAACGCCCATCGCTCCGGGGGCGAAGATGCAGCAGCGCGTGAATTCCTTACTGGCTTCAAGGAAGTCTTTGAGCACATGAGCGCTAATGTCTCGCCGGAATTCCCGGTAGTCGTTTATTACGCATCGAAGCAGGCAGAGAGCCTGGGGGCCGGCAACAGTCGATGGTCAACGATTCTTCAGGCAATGGTTGACGCCCACTGGCAAGTGATACGCACCTGGCCGATTCGTACCGAAAACGTGAGCCGGCGCGTTGCCATCGGAAATAACTCCATGTCGACTTCGACCGTTCTTGTTCTACGACCCCGCCCAAAAGACGCTTCGAGGGTAAGCGTGGCCGAGTTTCTTAGCGAGCTTCGATCCTCGCTAGCTTCCGCGCTGGTTGCACTGGAGGCAGGCGGTGTTGCACCGGTAGACCTGCAGCAGGCAGCGATCGGTCCTGGCATGGCAGTCTTCAGTAAGTACGATGCGGTCCTAGAGGCAGACGGTTCTCGAATGTCGGTTGCGGCTGCCCTCATCCGAATTAACGGGATTCTGGACGAGGTTCTAAACGAGCAGGAGGGAGATTTTGACTCCCCCACACGCTTCGCAATCCAGTGGTACCGGCATCACGGCTACACAGCGGGTCCGTTCGGCGACGCGGACGATGCAGCCCGTGGCAGGAATACCTCCGTTAACGCCATGGAACGCGAAGGAATTCTGACCAAGCGCGCCGGCAAAGTGCAGCTCCTCATGCCAGCCGATCTACCGCAGGACTACGATGTAGCCGGCGACCAGCGGACAAGCACCTGGGAAGCGCTCCACCATCTAGTTAATAGGCTGGAGCAAGGGGGCATCGCACCTACTGGTGTCTTTCTCCACTCGGCCTTGGCCCGCTCCGATGGAGCCGTAGAGCCCGATGCAGTCAAGGAACTTGCCCATTTGCTGTTCCGAATTGCAGAAGATAAGAGCTGGACAAAAGATGCGTTGTCCTTCAACAACCTTGTGACCAGCTGGCCTGAAATCCTTGATGTTGCCCGCACGCACAAAAAGCGAGGCTCCTCTCAAGGCATCTTTGCATTCGAGGACGATGAATGACTTTGAACATTGTGGAACCACGTGATGCCGGGCTGACCTTAAGGGCCCAAAAACGAGTATGGGGGAACTGAAATGGCATTGAGCAATCGAGACCGGATCGATCGGATGTTCCAGATCATGGTCCCACCCTTGGACGACTTTATCTCGTCTATTACTGGTCAGGCTGACCCCGCATTGGGAGCTGAGTGGACCACACTCGTACAGGCCAAGGATCTGAAAAACGGTGTTCCCGCAGGCAAGGTCTATGACCCTCGAGACCCGCAGGTGCAGTTTCGCATGTTGACCGAGGCGAACATCACGAGCGGTCATAAGCCCGGTTGGTATCCCTTCAACCAAGCCTTGGGCAAAGCAGGTGAGTCCTTCGCGATTGAGCTGCGCGAGGTGCGCAACGCGTGGGCACATAACGGCACTTTTACAGATGACGACGCCTACCGCTCTCTCGACACAGGAGAGCGACTTCTTAGGCTGATTCGCGCAACAGCAGAAGCCGAAGAGGTTCGTAATGTACGACTAAACCTGCGCAGGGTAACTGCCGAGAAGGATGATAAGAAGGTCCTTAGAGCTGCCGTAACGAACCCTGAGGCCTCAGGCTTGAAGCCATGGCGGGAAGTACTCCAACCCCACGACGATGTGGCAACAGGAAACTTCCACGCTTCGGAGTTTGCGGCCGATCTTTACAAGGTCGCTACAGGCGGTGAGGTCGATGCGGACTATGCCGACCCCGTGGAATTCTTCAAGCGCACATACCTCACAGAGGGACTCCGGGATCTAGTGGGCCGCGCAGTTCGGCGTCTCTCTGGCGATGACAACACCTCGCCTGTTATCAATCTTCAGACCAATTTTGGTGGGGGCAAGACTCACTCCATGCTCTCACTGTGGCACGTCGCCGCAGGACTCCCTGTCGGACATTTCCCACAGGAGACCCAGGAGCTGCTAACCGCCCACGGTTACACCGGTGCCAAGGTGAATCGGGTGGCAATCGTGGGAAACCACTTCAGCCCATCTGGCGTGGTCAAGAGCGACGGTACACAGGTCAACACCATCTGGGGCGAACTGGCTTGGCAACTAGGAGGCCCGCAGGGTTTCGCTCTTGTGGCCAAGGCTGATGCGGCTCGAACCCACCCTGGCGACGGACTCCATGAACTACTCAAGAAGTACGCGCCAGCGGTCATCCTGATCGACGAATGGGTTGCCTACGCCCGCTCACTCATAGGCCGCGACGATCTCGCTGGCGGCACCTTCGACGATCAATTCACTTTCGCACAGTCACTGACGGAGGCATGCAAGGGAACTTCAGGCGTCTTGCTGGCGGTTTCCATTCCCGCCTCGGAGACGGGAGTCGACGGCGACATTATCATTGCTGGAAACGCGGAAGAGGTCGGGGGCGCGAATGGCTTGGAAGCTCTCAACCGCCTCCAGAATGTCGTCCGTCGTGTAGCCGACCAATGGCGGCCAGCATCTTCCGAAGAGGCCTACAACATCGTCAAACAGCGCCTCTTTAAGCAGGCGGATGCCACGGCGCTGGCTTCTATTGGTGCAACCGCCAAGGCCTACGTCGAGATGTACCGCAAGTACACCGATGATTTCCCACGAGAGGCCCGTGAGTTGGCCTACGAGGACCGGATACGGCGAACTTACCCAATCCACCCGGAAATGTTTGACACCCTCTATGAAGAATGGTCCTCCCTCGAAAGGTTCCAACGCACACGCGGTGTGCTGCGGCTGATGAGCACCGTCATTCATGCTTTGTGGACGGGCGAGGATGCTTCACCGCTCATCATGCCCGGCTCAATCCCCTTGGCAACGGCCAACGTGAATGCTGAGCTGACGCAGTATCTTCAAGATTCCTGGAAAACGATTATCGATGCCGATGTGGACGGTGTGAACTCCGAGCCAGCACGCATCGACACAGAGAAGCCGCTCTTCGGCCAACGGGCCTTGACTAAGCGACTGGCGCGAACGGTGTTTTTTGGGGCTGCCCCGACCATTGCCCCGGGTTCTATCCACAAAGGGACCAGTACTCAACGCGTTTTTCTTGGCACTGCCGTTCCTGGGGATGTGCCAGGCAACTTCCATGCTGCCCTGACGCAGCTCGGCGACAGAGCAACGTACTTTTACTCTGGCTCAGGCAAGTACTGGTACGACCTGCAGCCAAACATCTCTCGCACGGCTAAGGACCAAGCCGAGCGGCTCCATAAGGAAGACGTTTGGGCCGAAATCGTTAAGCGCCTCCAAGGGCAGGCGCGGACTCGAGGTGACTTCACGGGCGTTCATGTATGCCCCGAGAACAACGCGGACATCCCGGATACGGATGAGGTTCGTTTGGTGATACTCCATCCCAAGACTGCCCATAAACGAAACACAGATTCGGTCGCTAAAGAATTCGCGCAGAGGGCAACAGAGCAGCGTGGCAGTGCTAACCGAAGGCACCGCAATATGTTGGTCTATCTCGCAGCTGACGAGGCCCGGCTGGAGGAGCTCGATACCTCCGTACGTGACTACCTGGGGTGGACTCACGTGCTGGCCAGCGAGGCGGACCTCGACCTGACACAGAATCAGAAAAACCAGGCCGCGCAACGGAAGGCGCAGGCAGACCAAACTGTATCCTCCCGTCTGATGCAGACGTTTACTTGGGCGCTGATCCCGACACAACCCAATGCTGGGGCACCGTTCATGATCCGAGAGACGAAAGTCGAAGGTCAGTCTGACTCGCTCGCCGACCGCGTGTCACGTCGGCTCGGGAACGACGGCGACCTGTCCACCCGGCAGGGCGCAGCCACTATCCGACACGCAATCAGCAAAGTGCCACAGATCTGGAAGGAGGGCCACGTCTCCCTCGGTGCACTATGGGCTCTGTATAGCCAGTATCCTTACATGCCCCGCCTGCGTGATCGCCGTGTGCTCAACGAAGGCATCGTCGACCTACCAATGATTTGGCAGACCGACGCCTTCGCGCTGGCAACAGAATATGATGAAACGGCTGGTCGCTATGTAGGCCTGTGGACCGCGGAGGACAAGAGTGCCGCACCTGTGGCAACCGACTCGCTCCTGATCGTCCACCCCGACGTTGCAGTCAAGCAACGGGACGCCGAGGACCGGGCATCGACAGGTACCTCGAGTAACGACCCGACAGTCTATGAGCCCTCCCCGCCGGTAAAGCCCCGAGTCGACGTCGTACACCCGAACCCCAAGACGCGCTTCTACGGCGTCAAGACTCTCAACGCCGACAAGATTGCTATGGACTTCAAGAACATCGCCGAAGAAGTCATCGCCCACCTCCAAGCCGACGCGAACACCAAACTCGTCGTCCGCATCGAAGTGGAAGCCACCCACACGACCGGCTTCGACGAGGGCAAGGTCCGCACCGTCTCTGAGAACGCCCGTACTCTCAAGTTCGACCAGGCCGGCTTCGAGGAGTTGTGAAAGCCGAATCATGCTTTCCTTTTCCTTGGCGGGCCATGGCGCAGGTCCTTCGAGGGCCGGACAAGATCATCAACAGCATGAGCCGCTCTGCTAGCGGCTTATGCCTCTCTGTAGGAGCTTTGTCTGCCCGTTGGCTCCGCGCGCCTTAGGAGCCTTCGGGCTGCGCCCTGATGCCTTCGCTACGGCCGCGCTGGGCGGAGTCCCTTGGTCTTGGTCGGCGCTGAGCCGTGCTTGCACGGCCTCGCGGTCGGCAACGCCTTCCAAGCTGGCCGCCAGCTCCTGCCGGCGCTCGGCTGAGTCGTAACTCAGGCCGGCCTCTTCGGCCAGTGCCTCCGGACGCTGACTCTCCTCGTCTGCGTCCCGCTGGCGGTCCCTGTCTTCCCGGTCGGCCTCGGCCAGCAGTTGCACAGCCTGGCCAGCCTCGTCACGGCCGGTATGGCGTTCCTTTTCAGCCTGCTCGCGGTCTCGTTCGACTTTCGCCAGGGCTTCGGCCACCGATGCCTCATCGGCACCCAGGTTGTCCATGTCCAGCCCGTAACGCCGCTGCACCTGGTCGTGGATTACCTCGGCCGCGTCGCGCGCCGCCGGGTCGCGATCCTTCCATGCAGTAGCCGTCTCGTGCACCCTTTCGATGTCACGTCCGCTGGCCGTATCCCACCACCGGTTATCCGTGACCGGGGCCAGTTGTGCACGGGCAGCCGCCCGCTCCGCATCGAACCGGGCCTGCAGTTCGCGGGCCTGTTGTTCCTCGGCCGCTTGGGCGCGGCGCAGCTCTTGCTCGCGTGCCCTGGCAAGCTGCTCACCGAGCCGGCCGGCGACAGTCAGCGCAACGCGCGACAATCCCTCAAGAGCCTCATCAATGCCGTCAGATTCACTCATGGTTCCCCTCCTTGGTGTTATCTCTCAATGTCTGGGCGGGCACTCCCGCTACGGGTGCTCGCGTGTGTGCGTGCCTGCAGGTATTTCGGCGGCAGCACGGAGCCCGCGGACTGACCGGCAACCTGGCCGGCTGTACTCGCGCGTACCGCGGCGGCCGCTTCGCTATCCGCTGTGGGCGTGGTCGCAGGGACCTTGGGTAGTGCGGCAGCAACCTGGCTCAGGTGGTGCTTCACCATGTGGCTGATCTGGCGCGCTCTACGCAGATCGTTGGATGCCTTGTGCATGTCGTGAACGGCCTTTGCGACGTTGAGCAGTTGGCGCAGCATGATCGCTTGGGCAGCGGTTCCGGTGCCGCCCATCGAAGCTGCCATGAGCATGAGGGAAGCCCCACGGGCAGATGGTCCTACGCTGCGGATAGGGCGGACTGGGTAGCGTCGCAGCTGCGCCGTCTTGGACAGCTCGTCTGCTGCTGCTGCGAGTGGGCCTGGAGTTGCCTCGGTCGCCGTCGACCAGGCAGCGAAGGCACCGGAGGTCTCGCGTGCAACGTGCGCCCAGGTCGCGTGATCGTCCAGCGGGACGGAGCGCAGCGTTTCGCGGAGCCGGGCAACTTCATCGCTGTACTGCTCCCACATTTGTGGGTCCGGTTCGTGGGCTTCGCGACCGATCGTAACCGGGCGGCGTCCACGTGCAGCTGCCTGCCATTCTGCGACCGCATCGGCGGCACCTTGCGGGCTGTCAGGCCACTCGGCACGGAGCTTGGGCAGGGCAAGGTCTTTGGCGAGGTGACCGCCTCCGAACCAGACAGGCCGGCCACCTTTGGGGGGACGTTCTGCCACGCTGTAGCCGACCACGACGTCGTCACGTCCGGACGCGTACCGCGGCCTGACCAGGGCACCGGTGCGGCGGAGGCGTCGAATGAATTCCGCCTCATCCTGGGCCGAAGTCGCGCAGGCACGCACCTTCCGTTCCAGGGACCGGCGTTCCGGTTCCGGGGCTCCCCGACGCTCGGAGGCTTCACGTTCTCCCGGCCGTAGGCCACGGGTGGAATGCGTGGGTGAAAGTTCTTCCAGGCCGTACTTCTTCTCAAGCTCCCGGGCGGCTTGTTGTGCCCGGGGGAAGTCACGCCAGCTGCTCCACTTCGTCCCGTCCTCGCGGACCATGGATGCAGCGATGTGAATGTGGTCATTCCCGGCTTTGCTGTGGCCGTGACGGATCGCCACCCACTGGGCCGGCGCCCGTCCGGTGGCTTCGGTGAACCCCATCTCGTCCATGAAGTCCTGCGCAATCTCAGCCCACTGCGCGTCGGTCAGGTCGCCTTCCTCGGCGCGCAGTGAAAGCGAGCAGTGCCAGACATGGCCGCCGGGAATCTCGACGCCCAGGACGCTTCTGGCCCGGTCCAATTCCTCGGCAATGGCCTGAGCGGCATCGGCGTTCAGTTCGTCATCGTTGTGCCACGCCATGATCGACGATGAGCCCGCGACCAGGTGCGGGTCGGTGTGTTCGTTCGCACGGCCGGGACCGGCAAGGTACGCGATAAGCCCGTGCATGCGGGTGCCCTTGGTGATGTTGGGAATCATCAGCGCACCATCGAATCCAGCATCGTATTGATCCGGTCAGCAACCGCACGCACGCGGGTCAACACCGTGCGGGCAGCTTCCGGGAATTCGTCCGTGGCGTTCGCGTGCCGGGCGAGCTGGTTGACGTTGTTTGACAGGGCAGCAAGGTAGCGGCGGGCCGCAATGAATTCCACGGCCATCGCCCGCCGCTCAGCCAGCGACTCCGAGTTTTCCGCGTACAGGGCAGCGCTGACCAGGATCTCTGACGGGCTGCGGCCGGTCCGTTCCTCCAGGACCTTCAGCTGCGCGCGTTCAAACTCGGACATCGACACCCGCACGTACTGGGTGTCGCCGTCAATGTTTGCGCGGCGGCGGCGGGATATCCGGCGCGGGGACTTCCGCTCTTCAGTCATCCCGGTCCTCTCCCCCACTGCCCAGCGCAGCGCCCCGGAATCTCCGGGCCACACTGACGAGTGTGCCGCATCCTGAGCCGCAGGCGGTGGATCAACACGCGGGTTATGGCACATAACCATCTAGCTTGCTCCGGGAAACACCTGCGCCCGCATTTGGCGCTTTGGGTGGTTCCCGGGTACTGCCCTGCAGGACGCTGCGCGTCTGACTTGTTCAAAACGACTGCGTCGTTCCGTTTCGGCTGGTTGAGGCTACTGCCCGGTCCTTCCTTGGCAAGTCTCCACAGCCGGCTTTCGCGGCATATCCTCGCTCCGCTCCGGTATTCCACGGTCCGGCCGCTCCAACTGGCCAATTCCTTCACCGGCCAAGTTTCGGCAAGCGTGCCGAAAGGAACGCGGCATAGGGCAAGCGAAAGGTACAGTTTTGGCTCTCATCTCACCTACCAAAGTGGCCAGGCAATACGGAGTCTCCCCGACGCAGCTGCGGCAGTGGCGGCGGCGCGGCATCGGCCCCGAATACTTCCAGTTCACAGCACGAACCGTCAGCTACTCTGACGACTATCTGCGGGACTGGTTCAACGATCCCCGGAACGCCCACCTCCTGGCGCAAGATCCTCCGACCACCTCGGACATGTCGTGCCAGGATGGGCGCGTCCGGCGGAGCCGGCGTCGGGATGATCGTTAGGCTGGATCCATGGCTACCCTCGACATTGAACAGACACGAAACCAAGCCCGCGCGCTGCTGGACTCCCGCATTGAATCCGTCACTGCCCTGGTAAAGAGCCGCCAGCGAATCACAGATCTGCGGGACCAGCTTGTTGCGGCCGAACGCGATGACAAGCGCGCCTACGTGCAGGCCACCCGGGACGGATGGAGCGCGGAGGAACTGAAGAAACTTGGCCTCGAACCCTCCGCGGTAAAGCGCCGGCGGACAGCAAAGCGCTCCACCGGATCCGAACAGGATGCCGCCCAGGAATCCGGCACATCCTTCAGCGAACAGTGACCCTAAAACCCACGCTGTTGTGAAACCAAAGCCGCAGCGCTGACACCCCTGAAAAGTCGCTGCACACAAAAAAGGACCGGAACGTTCCGGTCCTTTTTTGTCCTTCGGCAAAAGGAAATCGTTCATTCACTCTAGCGCACCCATGAAGGGTGCATTGTTAGGCACCCCGTGTTGGCGGCGGCCTTTAGACACCGCGACCCGGACGACGCCAGATACCCGCCACGTTGATATGCGCGGCACCCTGGTGGGCTTTTGCCAGGCCGCGCCTAATGGCGGTCCGCCGCTGGTGAGTGGCTGCCGTGGTTCGCCCCGGGCGGCGGACCGCCCGACGTTTGCGAGGTTCCCGGCCCTACCGTGGTGATTCGGCACTGGCTTGCCGGGCGGTGGTGTTCCGCCCGGCAAGGGTTGGTGTTAGGCCGCTTGGGTTTCTTCCTCTGGCGTGCCGCTATCGATGATCAGCTGTTCAACGGTTGAGGGCTTGTACCCCCAATGAACCAGTTGGTTAAGGTAGTCCCTGTGTGCCTGGGAGGGGGAACGCCACGAGTCCTTCGCGATCGTCTTCTCATACCCCGCGCAGACCAGCGCGATGAGCGAAAACTCGGGCCGTGCCGTGGATTTCGCCACGTGCGTCCGGAGCGGGTTCCACGCCCAGGTCTTGGCCTCGTCAACCTTAGCCCCAACCATTCCAGCGGCCACCTCACCGTCGTAGCCGCTGGCCGTTTCGGGGTGGTGCGTAATCGCGTGGACGGTGAAGTACTGCCAGCCCTTGGGTGGCTGCTTCTTCGCCAGCAGGCCGGTCACGAATTCACGGCGTACCACCTGCGCGGACAGCATCGCCTTGTTGTTCTCAATCAGGGTTTTTCGTTCCGCCTTTTGCTCCTCGGTCATGGGCCCTTTCTGCGCTGGGCGGCCGCCGTCGTAGCGTTCGTACTTCGGAGCGAAGCCTGTCTCCTTCCACCCCGCGATCACGGAGTGGGTCCGGTGCTGGCCCCGGTAGTCCGTGGTGATTAGAACGGCGTTGGCGTCCTCCTCGGTGGCCGGTTCCCCGTCCTCCCGTTTGGCGGCGGTGACGTAGAGGTTGTCGTCGTCGGCGTAGTGCCCGGCGTCCTCCACAATGATCTTGCCCTGGCCTTCCAGTTCGGCGATCAGCGCGGCGAGGGCGGCGGCGCTTTCGCGCCGGTCGCGCAACCGCTGCGCGACGTGCAGAAGTTGGTCAGGTTCGTCCATGATGACCGATTCGAGCTCGGCCGAGGCCTCTTCATCGGACTCAAACTCAGCCATGATTAGCGCTTCTTCGATGGTCCATCCTTTGCCCAGGGCGGCGGCTCCCGCATCCGAGGACTTGGCCTTCAAGGCGCTTTCCACGGTCGTCTTGGTACGCCCGGTCTTCTTCGCGATCGCGGCCGCCGAGACACCGATCAGGGACAGCTGGTGGTAGGCGTCGGCTTCGTCCGCTTCAGTCAGTTCAGCGCGCTGAATGTTCTCCACCACCTGCGTCACGATACGTTCGGCCTCCTCCGGGGATTCGATGATCATCACCGGGATCAGGGGCCGCTGCGCTTCCACGGCGGCGCGGGTGCGGCGCTGGCCCATCAGCACGTGCACGGTGCCGTCGTCTTTGCGGTGGGCGATCACCGGTTCCATCACGCCATGTTCGGCGATGCTGGCGATGAAATCGGAGGTCAGGGCGGCATCCTTCCGGACGTTGACGTCGACGGTCAGAGTGGCCGGGTCGAGCATTTCAAGCGTGGGTGCTGCGTTCATGTGGTGTTGCTCCTTTTTTGCCGAAAGGGTTGGTGGGTGGGGCGGCTCAGGTGACCGGCCAGCTCCCCTCTCCCCCCGTTGTTTTTGGCTGCTGGCGAAGCTTGCGGAGCTGTGCCCGTGCAGGCCCGTCTACCCGCAGGGCAAGACCCGGAAAATCTTCGGAGGAAATAAGCGACGAAGGAGCGCCGGAGAAGACTTTTGCGGGGCGCAGGCCCCGACGCAGGAGGGGCTAGAGGGGCCGGAACGGGCACGTACAATCCGTCAGGACAGCAGCCAAAAAGCGTCGCAGACATATAGGTCCAGGGACGGCGGAGCCCTGCGGAGCCGGCACTGGACCCACCAGCCGGCCGCGCCAGCGGACGCCCAACACCTGGTTGCAGCGCAGCGGAAACCAGGGCGAGCCCCGCGAGCCTCGGCGAACATGACGAAGGGCCGGCACGTTGATGACGTGGCCCCGGCCCTTCGCGGTTTTCCTCGGCAAAAAGGAAACGTGATCCGGATGGACGCCCACTACAAGAAGATCAGACCAGCCGCCCTCTCACGGCAAATACTTGCCCTCACCGGCCAGCTCGAAGCCGTCACCACTGCTAAACAACCGGCCCTGACCAGCCCGCCGTAAACGAACGGTGGAACCACTCCGGCAGCCGGAGGATTTCATCTGAGGCAACGCCTAAACGTTCCCGGAGGTATTGACGTGAGGCAACAGAGATCCTGCTGCCCTCTTCATAGTCGCGGGTACGGGCAGCTCGGCACCATCGCGTCCGGGATTCTGCTTACAATCGAGACCTCAATCAACTACTGAGGGACCCATGAAGAAACTCGCCACAGCCCTGTTCGCTGCCGGACTTGTTGCCTCCGCAACGGCCTGCACCGGTTCGAACCAGCTCTCCACCGCGGAAACCTGCGAGCGGATCCAAAGCGTTGTGTCCAGCCCTGCAAACAACGCGGGCAAGACGGGGATGAACCGCCTAGCCAACCAGATTCGGCCTATCCATGCGGTGGCTTCCGATGAGCTTAAACCCGCCCTTCAGTCGATCCTTGAGTACACGGACGAGCAGGCAAAGGAAACCCCGGACGAGGCCAAGCTTTCCGAGCTCCAGGCCGGTTACGAGCAGGCTGGTAGTACCTACAGCCAGTTCTGCAGCTAAGCCTTTCCCTTTAAACCGGTCCCTGCTGCCCTTCCTAGAGAGTGGCCGGGACCGTGTTCGCTCCGCAGAGAACCACCGCGACGCGCTCCCCGGGCCTGGGTTCATACGCGCCCGAGGTCAGGGCGGCATACGCCGCGGCAGCACCGTGTTCCACCGCCACCCGGTAGTCGTTCCACAGGAGCGAACGCGCGGTGACGATGTCGGCGTCGGACACCATAACGCTTACGACGCCGGCGCGGACCGCGACAGAGAAGCCGATGTCGCCGCTGCGCCGGGCTCCCAAGGAATCGGCAGCGACGCCGGACACCGCCACATCGGCCGGCTCACCCGCTGTGAGGGCGGCATGGAGCGTCGGCGCGTTTTCGGGTTCATTAACGCCCACCACCTTCGCGTGGCCTTCCACGGCTGCGGCGATTCCCGCACTTGTGGTGCAGCGTCAGTGAGTGCTGCTTCGTTTACATCTCGTAGTGACGGTGGTCTTTCCGAGGCCGGTCCACTGGTCCGGTTGATGGGCCTGCGGTGAGCAGGCTCAGTTCCAGGATGTCTTCAAGGGGACTTGCGTCAGGGGCAACGGTATCGTCCTCGGTCATGCGGAATTGATCTGCCACGCTCGGGACTCCTTGGCTGGACGGGACGGCGGTGTCCTTTCACAGTATCGGCAGTTCCTGCGCGCGGGCTGGAAGTCGCGGCGCCCGCGCAGCGTTTACGCGGCCGGCGGAGCGCTAGCGGGGGAGGCCGCCGCCGCGCACCTGGGGAGGGTCCAAGAGGAGGGCCGGACCCCTTTTGTAGTGGAGTCCGGCCCTGTCGAAGCTAGCGCTTCAGGCGGCGGTCATAGGCCTTTTTCGGGTCCCGGCTGCAGTCTGCCAGCAGGCCGCGGTTGACCAGTTCGCCCAGCAGTTCCGCCAGCCGGTACCCGGTGGTGTCCTCCAGCGCGAGCTTGAAGTACCGGGCAGCGAAGCTGGACTGTCCTTTGAGCCATTCGAGCCAGCCGATCAGGCACAACATGGGGGCGCGCTGCCCTTCCGGGGTGGCTTTCATCAGCTCGAACGCGACTTCCTGTGCCGTGTCCACGCGCGCCCAGTCGGGGCGGGTGGGGAACACTCCGAGCATGACGGAGGTGAACTGCTCGGGCGCGTGCGGGACGATGTCGCCCATCATGTAGTCCCGGATGGTGGGGTGCTGCAACGCTCCTGCCAGCTGATGCGCGGTCTCGGTCGTCAGGCTCTTCGGATTGTCGAGCACCTTGGCCCAGGCAGCACGGCTGGCTTCGAGGTCTTCGGGCCAGCCGTCTGGCTTGTGCGCTGCGATAGCCTCGCGGGCCGTCTCGTCTCCCGTGAACGGTGCCGGTGCGATGAAGCCGGTCACGGCGCTCCCCCGGTAGATCAGGGCGGCGTTGCCGTTGCTGGTGATGATGGTGTCCAGCGACTCATCGGGGCAGCAACTGGTGTCTGTGCAGTGGTAGTTCCGCCACAATTCCGAGGTGACCAGCCATGCGTCCTGCAGGGGCATCCCGGCGGTTTCCAGTTCGGTGCGCAGTGCCTGCACGTGCCCGGCGTAGGGACGGCCGCCGTCAGCGGGGTTCTCCTCGGTGTAGATGACCAGCAGGCTGCCGGTGGCGGCCTCGTCAGCGGTCAGGTAGCTGACGATGGTTTCGGCGTAACCAATCGGCTCCTGCCCGAACGGGGCATCCACGCGCAGGGTCGCGCCGATCTTGTTGCCCTGCATGGTCAGTGCGACAAAGGACTCCGTGGGGGTCTGTCCCAGCGTGTGCGGAATGAAGGCCAGGACGTCGGCCGGGCCGGTGAATTTGATGAAGTCGTTCATGGTGTTGCTCCTTTTTTGCCGAAAGGTTTGGTGGGTGGGGCGGCTCAGGTGACCGGCCAGCTCCCCTTCTCCCCCGTTGATTTTTGGCTGCTGGCGAAGCTTGCGGAGCTGTGCCCGTGCAGGCCCGTCTACCTGTAAGGGCAAGACCCGGAAAATCTTCGGAGGAAATAAGCGACGAAGGAGCGCCGGAGAAGACTTTTCCGGGGCGCAGGCCCCGGGAGGAACGACAGGGGCTAGAGGGGCCGGAGCGGGCACGTACAATCCGTCAGGACAGCAGCCAAAAAGCGTCGCAGACAACACAGGGCCAGGGGGTCCGGAGCTCTGCGACGGCGCCACCTGGCCCCAACAGCCGGCCGCGCCAGCGGACGCCCTTCAACTGGTTGGAGCGCAGCGGAAACCAGGGCGAGCCCCGCGAGCCTGCCCTTCCACCCCTGGCCACGGACAACCAACGACGCCACCAGGCCTGGCTTGCCGCCGGCGGCCGCCGCCCGGCACCTGTTGATTGCGGGATGGGCGGTCCGCCGCCGCCAACCACCAGCGAAAGCCGGCCGCGACGGCGGACCGCCCACGGTGACCTGCCCCGAAAGACCGGTCACCATCGGCCTATTCGCGACGGTCGTGCAGCGGGACGGCTCCGTAGTGTCCGGCTGCGCGGCGGAACCTGGCGTCACTGCTGAAGATGAACGTTCCGCCGAACATGTACCAGGGTGCAGGTTCACCTGTCGGGGCGACGGGCTCGGCGTGGACCACTGTCTCGCGGAGGAAGTGCTCGTTTTTGACGAGCCGGACGGCGGGCCGTTCCTCGGTGGCCTCGAAAACCGGGTCGACGCCCTCACCAATGACGGTTACTTCCATGACACGGGCGGAGATGCCCCGGTTAGAGAAGTCCGTACCCAGGGAGTCGCGGTAGATCAGGGCGGTGATTCCCTTGGGGGCGGTGGTGTCGTTGCTCATGTGCTGCTCCTTTGAAGTCGTTCGGCCGCTGTACTGCCCGGCCCCGGCCGGGCAGTACAGCGGCAGATCAGCGCTGATTAGGCCGCTTCCGTGAGGGTGCAGGGCATCCGGTAACGGCTGGGCAGTTCGGCGGCGGCTTCGGGCAGGTCGTCCGGTCCGTGGGCCTGCCCGTTCTTCCAGTGGAAAAAGGCCTGCTCACTTATCGCGGTCCAGAACCTCGCCTTGGTCCGATAGAAGGTCGTTCGTACGTCGCCTTCGCAGTAGGTGGCCATGCCGAACAGATTCCCGATCTCGTCGGCGGTACGGATCCCGGCGACCATGACGTACGGCCACTGGCCCAGGTCCCACCCGTCACACCCCCAGCTGGGGATCACGACCCAGCCGTGTTCACTGATGACGTCCATCCAGTCGTAGCCGTCGTTCATGTGGTAATCGACGAGCACGGGCACATCGTGGACCGTTTCGCCGGTGTCGACGGTGGTCACGGTCCTCTTAGTGACTGCGTTCATGCGGTGTTGCTCCTTTTTTGCCGAAAGGGTTGGTGGGTGGGGCGGCTCAGGTGACCGGCCAGCGTCCCGTCTCCCCCGTTGTTTTGGCTGCTGGCGAAGCTTGCGGAGCTGTGGCCGACGGAGGCCTGTCTACCCGTGAGGGCAAGGAGCGGGAAATTCCCGGAGGAAATCAGCGACGAAGGAGCGCCGCAGGGACATTTCCTGCCCCGCAGGCCCCGACGAAGGAGGGGCTAGAGGGGCCGGAGCGGACACGTACAATCCGTCAGGACAGCAGCCAAAAAGCGTCGCAGACAACACAGGGCCAGGGACGGCGGAGCCCTGCGGAGCCGGCACTGGACCCAACAGCCGGCCGCGCCAGCGGACGTCCAAACGGGTGCGAGCCCTGCGAGCATGCACCATCACTACCGGTGTGGCATGCTCGAAGGCGTAAGCAGCAGGATGTTTACACCCCAGGGCAGAGGGCCCATTCCCACCGGTTGCGGCCCTCTGCTTTGCCCTGGACGGTCATTGGAGTGTTGATACGAAGGGAATCCCGATGGGTCTGTGGAGCTGGTTCGCCCGTCGGCGCAAGCCGGCAACGACTGCTGGTCACTCCGTCTTCGCAGCGGCCACTGAGCCGAAGGAGCAGGAGCCGTTGACTCCTGAGCAGGTGGCAGATCTTAAAGCGGCGTGGGCCGAACTCGCCGAGGCGGCAAAAGAGTCATCTGCCACCGGTTTTCATGCCTGCTCACGGGGCGCGAAGCCCTGGCAGGAAGACCCGGCAGCTGTGCGGACCGTGGCGGCATTGCTCCGCCGCGCCGACGCGGCGGACGCTGCAACGGAAGGTCCTACAGCCAAGTAAAAACCAGCACGGACGTTCGTGCTGGTTTCTCCTTTAGGCTGGGCCCATGGCCGAGTCCCTTCCGCCGGCACTGCACCCACCGGTCGCGGTTGCCCTGGCGAAACTCGTCAAGACCTTCCCCGGGGCGAACGCACTGCCCGGCGGCCTATGGGCCGAACCCAAGTTCGACGGTTTCCGCACCACCGCCTTTAATGACGGCGGCACGGTGACGCTGTGGTCCAGACAAGGGAAGGAACTTACCCGAATCCTGCCGGACGCAGCTGCCGCCCTCGCAGAGCAGGTGCCTCCCGGAGTGGTCCTGGATGGTGAAACCGTCATTTGGAACCGGGACCGGCTGGATTTCGATGCGCTGCAGCAGCGCATGGTCACCTCCAGGGCCGCGCTTCCGGCCTTGACCAATGAGCTGCCCGCTTCGTTCGTTGCCTTCGATGTGCTTGCCGTTGCCGGGCAGGACACCCGGGGTGTGCCGTTCACCGGGCGCCGGCAGCTGCTCGAGGAGCTCGCCCGGGACTGGGCGGCGCCGTTGCACCTCTCCCCCATCACCAGGGACATGGACCTGGCGAAGACCTGGCTGCGGGATCTTCCCGCGACAGGAATCGAAGGTCTCGTGTTCAAAGGCTCCCAGCCCTACGAGGCCGCCAGGATCTGGCTGAAGCTCAAGCACAAGGATCTTTGGGACGTGGTGTGCGCGGCCGTGATCGGGTCCGTGGCCCAACCACAGGCCATCATCGCTGGCCTGCCCATCGGCGGCGAACTGAAGATTGTCGGCCGCTCGACCGTCCTGTCCACGAAGGCCGGGCGTGAACTGGGCCGGCACCTCCACCCGGCCGGACCCAGGCATCCCTGGCCCGAAGAGATCAGCGAATCCTCCCTGAACAGATTCAGCAAGGACAAAGGTCCCGTCCGGCTGACACTGATCGAACCAGTCGTGGTCGAGGTATCAGCCGACGTCGCCTGGTCCGGCACGTCCTTTCGGCACCCCGTCACTTGGAAGCGTGTCAGGCCGGAGCTAGACCCTGCAGAGGTCAGGGTGCCCCCTGAACTGAACAACAGACACCGCTGACGACGGTGCTGCGGCGGGTTATACCCAGTGTGGACAGCTTTGAGATTCATCCTCCGGTCTCCACCTGCCCACAATGGGCATAACCCGCTCTGGTACTGGTGCGTCGGCCTTTGTCGTACCCCCACCTCATAGTTGATGGAAGCGGCACCCAGTGGATGCCGTTAAAATTTTCCGGTGTCGTTCGAACATATATTCTAGTAAGCGTGGTAATGGGTCCTGAGCAGGCCAAGGCGCTGCACGCGCGGTACGCCAGACGTGCGCAGCCATTCGGGCTCACCCTGGAAGAGCTTGATTTCAAGAACTTCCCGGTCCACAACGTCTACCCGGGGATCCCGGTCACGGCCTGGCTGCGGTTCCCGAGCTGCGCCGAGCTCGTTGAGGGCGAGGTGTTCGCCTGGACGGCGAAGGCCGTCGAGGTCAGATGGAAGGACGGACCCCTGACCTATCGCACATGGGTCTGGGCGTCCGCGGTAACCCGCCGTGCCGGGGCAAACAACAGGAACCTAGGAGAGCGCATAAAACGTGACAACAACAGCCAATGAAACATCCCTGAAGGTCCCGGTCGATGTGCGGTTCAGCCCCACCGGCGGGCCCCTAGCCGTCCGGTATGACGGGCGCCTATGGGTCATCACCGAAGAACCAGTGCACTGGTTCGAGCGGGACTCCTGGTGGCAAACCCGCACCAGCGCACCCGTCGGTATCGGGAACATCGTTGACATCGAGTTCTGGCGCGTGCAGGTCCGTCTCTCCTCCAACTCGGCACTGCGGACCTTCCTGCTGCGCCGTGAACCAGCCTCCACCCAATGGCTGCTGGACGCTATCACTGATGCCAGCTGACCCGTACTGCTCCCCCCACCCCGCCGTAGCTCTTTGGACGCGGGCCGCAATGAGTTGGGCCTGCCCACGCTGGACCGGGCCTGGGAACGGCTAGACACCGGGCTCCGTTCGCTGAGTTCCCTGCTGACTCGTTGTCGTTAGGTCTGGGTGCCGGGCCGGGGCCTGATCCTTGCGGCAGTCCTTATGTCCGCGATAGCGACGTCACGGGCTTGGAGAGATCGTCGCATCTGGTTAAAGACGGGGGCTTCTCCCCAGGGATCGCAGATCGAAAGAACCGCAGAGAATGGGATTCCTTGGGGCGGAAGCGCGAACCCGCTTCTGGATAGAGATTCCACTACCAGCCGGAACTGCGATGATTCTCCCACCCCCTGTTTTTGCGTACGTCGCGTCCATTTCTTCACGGCGCCCCATTTTTGGCCTTCCTTCACTCTTTCTCGTTCGAGTCCGGAACTGGACTTCGAATTGAAGAACCCGCCGTACGAGAGCTCACCGGTTTCGTGGTTGACCTTTTCCTGCCGCAAATAGGCTTCGAGGTTGACGCGGACTGCTTCGCTGCCGTACCTCAGATCGAGAGGTGGGCGGTACACCAAGGTAAGCGTGGCTTCGCCAGCGCATCGTCCCTGGGCTCGTACCAGCGCCTGTGGCCATTGAAAGTCGAAGGTTAGGGCCTTCTTGTTTTTGAGTCGTCCTTCGAAAACCAGAGTTATGGAGTGGTCGTCGGTCAGAAGCGTGTCTTCGGAGATTTTAGGCAGCCCGAAGCCGACGAAGTCTTTCGATACATGCGCCAATTTTCGATGCGCCATATGAGTTGGGGAAGATGCTCCATGGATAACCAGCGCTGTAAGGGTTTCCCTCTGAACATCACCAGCAATCTTGTGCTCTATTTGTCCCAGGGTCTTGGCAACCAGCGGGGCAGCGTAACTGGTGCCGCAGTCTTTTACGGTTTGTCCCTGGCTGCCAAGTGAAATGAGCTGGTTAGCGGGGTCTGCCGCCCCACCTAGGTGACAGAGATCTGGCTTGGTTCCTAATGCCAGTCCCGGCCCACGACGGGTGTAGACACTAGGCACAAGGTGCCCGGTCGGTGTCGTTTTCGGATCCAGCGCCGCAACCACCAGGGCTCTGATGCTGTCAGCGGGCTGATGCATACGGTCCATTCCTGAGTGCCGGTAGTTGGCCAGCATGGCCAGGGCGTCATCGGCTTGGGTGGGCCACGCAGGACGAAACTGCAGCTGGGGGAGGTTGCCAGTGGGAAGCACGAAGAGGACGTCGTGCTTGTCGGCTATTGCATCAAGGCGGGCTGCGAAGGGGCTGTAGGTGTCGTCCCGGACCAATTCATGAACAACCAGCGACATGTTGAAAACACGGGCACCTGCTTCTACGGCCGCCTCGATCTCGAAGTCCAGCTGTTCAAGAAAGTCCATGAATCCATTGGGATACGCCTCCCCGTACCCCTGCCCATCCGTGATGTGAAGGCCAAGGTCGAAAAGCTTGCAAGGACTCTCGCTAAGTTCCTCATGATCGTTGAGCGAGTGCGTGTCTGCCACCAGCGCTCCGACAAATGTGCCGTGACTGGTGTCCTGGGAAGCGGGGTCTCCTGCCATGGTCCGGCCAACCACCCAGGGTTCCAAGGCAGGTAATGTTGCCACTCCAGTGTCAATCACACCAACCACGGGATAACTTCCCCCGTTGACCGGCAGTTCAAAAGAGGGGCTGCCCAGCGGCCCATCCATCGCCGTAGCGCTCCGTGTGGGTTCAATGATTGGCGGAAGCCAAACCCTTCGAACAAAAGGTTCGTCCTCCACCACTCCCAAAACTCTCCGAATAGTCCCAACGTCGGGAGTAGCACCCCGTTCTGCCACATTCAGCCGCAGGAATCCCCTGTCACTCCACCACGTCGTAACCTCTTCGAGCACCAGAGACGAATCGATTGCCTTAAGCCTTCGCTCAAACTCTTTGAATTCCTTGGCACGCCGGGTGGAGGTGCCGCTCCTCAGCTCCCCCACTCCAACGAACATCTGAACGAGAAAATACTGTCCCGACCGCGGGTTACTTAGCCAGGTGACAGCCTCATCCAGCGAAAATTTGCGCCGGTCACTGGCGTCATAGGGAACGACGTTGGAAATTGCTCCTACTTCGCTGCGAAGACGGCTGGGGTTGGCTTTCAGTTTCCC
Source organism: Arthrobacter sp. R4 (assembly GCF_051365025.1). Classification (NCBI taxonomy): domain Bacteria; kingdom Bacillati; phylum Actinomycetota; class Actinomycetes; order Micrococcales; family Micrococcaceae; genus Arthrobacter; species Arthrobacter sp. R4. Next base: position 46,163 of record NZ_JBLWIJ010000037.1, on the reverse strand, counting down.
GCTCTTGTCCGCCTTCATTCTGGTCTCTGGCTCGGCTTGCGCTATGTTTCGAATCACGCTGTCCATCGCACCGGCCGTGAACTCAACCAGCAGTTCACCAAAATCCGAAACCCCGCAGACGGGAGCAACTTCCGGTTTCAAAAGCGCTTGCGTAGGACGGTGAGACTTCGCCAAGGCAGTCGTCCTCAGGGCGACGCGGGCAAACCCCGTCGAGCGGCCGGCTGATGCCATGGAAGCCCTGACGCCACCAAATTGAGTGATCAGGTCGGCTTTGTGATTACCGAAGTCTTCGTCCCGTTGCGCAAAGAAGTCTGTCTTCGATCCACCGGGATTGATCTGCATGTCATCGACGTACGAGGCGCTGTTCAGGACAATTTGGATGGGATTGTTGTTGGCCATGACGACTTCCTACTTCCTTAGCCAGCGACTGATCGTCGACTGCGTGGTGTTGAAGAGCCGGGCCATCGATTCCTGCGTGAACCGTATCTCCTCGTCGCTGCTAAGTCGTCGCGCCAGGGCCTCCGAGCCTTCCGCAAATATTGCTTGTCTTGGAGAACCGGAGTGGTCGGCGCTCAGCAGGGAGTTCACGCTTAGCGCTTCCAATAGCGACTTACGGCCAGCTCCGTTCATCACGAGATACCGCTTTATCGAACTGCAGAGTGTCTCGATTTCGGCGCCGCTTCTCCCGTCCGTCAACCAAGCCAAAAGACTGATATCGACTTCCTCGACAGGAACTCCACTCAAGAAACGGCTGACCATCCGCACCCGCGACTCGGCACCGGGGCGTGGTATCGCAACGCGTGAATCGAACCTCCGCCAGATGGCGGCGTCGAGGAGATGCTCGTGATTTGTGATGGCAATCGTGAATCCACGCTCACGACGCTCGTCAAGGCACTGCAGGAGGGTGTTAACCACTCTCTTGATTTCCCCGAGCTCGTGGGGATCATCGCGCACCTTTGCCACCGCATCGAACTCGTCCAGCAGCAGGATGCAATCGTATCGATCAGCAAATTCGAACAGATTCGCGATGTTTCTCGCCGTCGTTCCTAAGAACGACGAAATCAGCCCGTCGAGGCGGGCAGTCACCAATGGCAATTCCATCTGGGCAGCAATAACCTTGGCCAACGCAGTTTTACCGGTTCCTGGTGCACCGTACAGCAACAAATTCAAAGGTGGACGGATCCCTGCCTCGATCAGCATTGAAGCGCTTTGCCATTCAGCGACCAGAGCCGCTATGGCCTTGCTCAGCGCAACCTCAAGAATCGGTTCCAGCCCTGTTTCCGCATCCTCGGGGAAGACAATGGAAGCCAACGGCGCCCCTGATTCTTTATCCACTGGAGCGTGTACCGAACGGGACATTCGCTCACGTGTGGCAGTTGCCAAGGCCACACGTGTCGGCGCAAGTGTATCCGTAGCTTGTTTGGCTTTCAGGACCAGCGAAAGTGCCTCCGCCTGGTCCTCTAAACCCTGTTTGGAAAGCGCGTCACGAAGCTTTCCGATGTTTCGCGTCAGTGTCGGATTGGGAGTCCTCATTGCTGTTCGGCAGATGGCCAGGACTGTGGGGAAGTTGTCCACGAGATACTCTTTCACGCCGTTAGGAGACTAAATATCAGACAGCCTAGCACGAATAAATAGTCGACAGACTGCATGGTAGTGGCATCTTTGTGCATAATCTGCCGCGCCTGCGGGTAGCCGCGGTTGGCTTTCCCGCTCCGGACAGCGATAATTTGAGGCATGACATCCAAAGAGAGCAGCAACAGCGCAAAGCCCGGTAAGACCGCCAAACTCAGCGAAGGCAGCCGAGGGTCATACATCGTTGTCGCTGCACCTGGGCCTCGCCCAGCCAACCCGCCGAGGATCTCGGCGCCGGCAGCGGGCAAGAAGAAGTAATGCCCGGAGAGGCAGGAGCCTTCCTGGTACTGGTGGCCCTGATCCCTGGCTGGTGGTTTATTCGTCAGCGCGAACGGAGGACAGGGGACCAGCGGGCGTCGAATCTGGACGAACTCCTGCAAGTGCTAGTTGCCGGACTGGCGACCACCGGTATCTCACTCTCCGCCCTTATCCTTTGGCCCTGGGAACGATTGGCGTGGCTGGTGGACGTACCCCGCTTGCTGCGTGAAGGAGACAGCTATGTTCCGGACAACCTAGCTTCCGTGGTGCTTACCGCCGGGGCGGTCCTGCTTGTAGCCATTGCCATGGCTCATGGGGCCGCCCTATGGATGCCCCTGCCCAAGCGACGTCTGAACGACCGCTCCAGCATGTGGGTGAACGCCTTGTTGGCCGATGATACAAAAAACCACAAGTACATCAGCGCCGAGCTGATAGACGGCAGAGTCTTCGAAGGGTATCTGGAAGGCATTACCCCTGAAGGTGCTGCAGACGAGCAAGTAATGGCCCTCGGAGCACCCTTGTTTGTGAAGCAGAACCCGGCCAAGAGCGCCAAATCCTATTCGGCAGATCGTATCGCCCTGCCCGTTTCTCAACTGAAGTACGCGGCCGTTGTTCTTCGTCGTACCGACTAAACACACTCACACCAATAAGAACTCTTTGGAAATTTGACAGGTGATTGACCCCCACTGCTCTCTTCGCGGAGATGGGAGCAATAACCGGGATAGGTCACCCCGGGATGGTGCGGCTCGTTTGAGTCATGAAGGAGCAGAGAAATTTTCAGTGCGTGAGGGGTCCACCGGGCCCCTCACGCTCTTGCTTTAACCCCAGCCCAAAACCCGATCGCTGTCTAAACGGCACGAACACGACTCGACACTGCGGGGCAAGGCCGCCTCTGTAAGAAGCCGTCGCAAAGACAGGACTGGGCGGGGCCACCCTGCCCGGAACCTTTCCACCCCGCTACCTCGCCGCAAACTGAGGCAGTCCAAGCAGGGCGACATCAAGGAACGGACACACCCACCGATACGTGCGCTTCTTACCAAGAGACCTAGCCGAGTGCAGGATGATCGCGAACGAATGGCTTCACCGTATATTGCAGCAGTGCCCAGATCTTGCTCTCTTGCCCCTGGGTGATCTTGTCCTTGTGGCGCTTGTTGAACATGTCCAGAAGAAACTGGTAGTCATTCACGCCGTTATTGCCGTTGTACTGATTAGCCGGGAAAGCCCCATTTTCGTACAACCACCGCAGGATTTCACGTGAGAAGTCTTCGTCGAGGAAGACTTTCTCCCCCGCGAGGATCTTCTTCCTGAGATCGAACAGCCCCCGGAACACATTGACCTGAAGGTTCAGCTCGCTGCTCTGGAAGTGCTCTACGCATTTGCTGCCGATGTATTCCAGCGGCCGCCCGGTATACAGATTTTGGATGGTGTACATATACCGAAGATGCTGCTGGCCGCAGACGCATTCGCCCTCCTGGAGGGGATCCTCCTCCACCGCTGTCACAGTCCACTCGTGCACAGCACGGAAAAACTCACCCGCTTGTGAGTTCTCCTCGATGACCTTCTTCAGCGTTTCGAAACTGTTCACTGCCACTGCATTCCCCCATCTCCGGGAAAAACTCTACAGCGCTCTCTGAGGGGCCTTCTGCACCGCTGCCGCCAGCTAAACACGAAAATGGTGTCTTTTTACGGCATTTTGGCACTTGGAACAGCCGACAACCGGAACCCCAAGTCACACCGCTTCGGGGACAGATTCCAAAACATCGATCCTGCTTAGTGCTCGAGTGAGTGATGAAACGCTCACACTGAGCCGCTCAGCCGTTTCCCTCAAAGTCTTTCCTTCGTTGCGCAGCTGCCGAGCCGTTTCCAGTTTCCCCGGCGTCATCGACCGCGGGCGGCCGCCGAGCCGGCCCCGCGCCTTAGCCGCGGCCAGCCCAGCCTTGGTTCTTTCCGACAGCCGGGATCGCTCGTATTCCGCGAGGGAGGCGAACATGTCAAAGATGAGCTTGCCGTGGGCGCTAGTTGTATCCAGCCACGGTTCAGCCAGAGAACGGAAGCCTATCCCCCGCTGGCCCAGCACTGTGACGATGTCCGCAAGGTCGGAGGTGCTACGGCCTAGCCTGGTCAGGTCCGCAACCAAAAGCACGTTGCCCGGCTGCAGATAATCCAAGCAGTCCTTCCACCGTGCCCTTGCTTGGGTAGCGCCGGATGCGTACTCCTGAAAGACGCGGACTGCTCCGGCCGCTACCAACGCGTCCACCTGCGAATCGAGCGATTGACCACGAGTACTGACCCTCGCATAGCCGACTGTGTTCCTGGACATGTCAAAAACCCTCCCATCGCCCTTTTGACCGGTCTTCTTTTCGGCAACCAGTTTTGACTAAGACTAGGAGTGCTATTTCGACTTTTTCTGTGGACTTGTCCGTTAGGTGGCGGCGTTCTGTTTTCGCTCGGTGTCGCTAGTTCCCGATGACGAGGACGCTTGCTGCTGCGTCCACGACGTCATCGGTGATGGTTTCGAGTTGGTTGATCCTGAGTACGCGGGGTTCGCGATGTCCGCAGGGTGCCCTAAACGGACGCGGATGAAGGCTGAGGTCGGATCAGCAGGTCACCGGCCGCTGATGAATTCTCCGACTTTTGTTTCGCCCTCTTTGTCATACACCGGGATGGGCTTCCCCCGGTGCGAGTCGATCCAGGCCATAGCCTCTTCAGGACTGCTGAATGTTTTCCCCTCTACATTGCCGCTGGCTTCCTTGAGATCGTTTTTGTAGACGTAGCCGGACTGTCCTGTGGTGGCTGCGACGGCGATGAGGTCTGGTTCGCCGCGTTCATTGATCACGCCATAGGTTTCGCCTTTTGCGTTACGTGCCCACTCGATGATTTCCTCGTGGACGTACTTCGCGGTGAGTTTCCATCGTGTGTCCGGTTCCGTGACGATGGTGAAGCGTTCCATTCCAGCGGCATATTTCACGGTATATATGGCGTCGCTAGCTTCGCCGCCGATGTCTTTCTGGGTGCAATTGCTGGAGGCGCCGTCCGGGTACGTGAAATTGCCCGTGCTCAGGCATATGAGTTCCACGCGTACTCCGGTTGCTCCTTCCGGCGCTGTTCCGAGGTCGATGGTCGCTTGGCCAGTGTATGTTCCCTCAACGGTTGATCCCAGCGGGGTTACTTTTTCGCCCCCTGGTAGGACGAGGATCCCTGCTGCAGCGGCACCAACGCCGCCAAGGACGGCCACGCCGGCTACTATCCCGGCGCCCCACAGCCGAGCACCACTTCGGGATTTGCCGGGGGCGGCCTGTTGCACGCGAGTGACCAGCTCTGCCTCTAAAGCATCACTGAACCGTTCATCGAAGTGCAGTCCATTCATGACTGATTTCCTTCCATCGCGGGAACGTAAGAGTGCTCGACGGAGAGTTTCATCCGTTGACGGGCCCTGTGCATGCGCGTTTTTGCTGCCGAGGGCGTGATAGCCAACAACTTGGCAGCCGAGGCGAGGGTGTAACCCTCGAACACCACGAGACTGACGAGTTGCCGGTCCGTGAGGTTGAGTGATCGCAGGGCCTCAGACAGTTCCTTATTCAAGGCATCCTGGGGACTTCCGGCGAAGAATTCCTCCATCACATCCGGCGCGTCCTCCGACCGCGGAAGCGATTCAACGAGTTTTTGGTGTCGCCGGAGGGCTCGGCTGTTGTTCCGGGCCACGTTGACGGTGGTGACCAACAACCAAGGAAGTATCGACCCGTCGACCAGTCGGACTTTGTTTCTTAAACGCCATAGCTCAAGGAATGCCGTAGCCGTAACGTCCTCGGCAGTGTGGTGGCCTACGGAAATGCGGTACGCGTGACGAAAGACTCGGTCTCGGTGCCGACGGTACAGCGCGGAGAACGCGGCGCTATCGCCGGCAAGACTACGCGCCCATAGCTCTTCGTCCGCAGAATTAACTGTCCCCATGCACTGTATTGTCCGGGAACACCCAAAAAGGTTTCACCAAACCGAAAAACATCCCGAAAGTCTTTGTCCGCAAGTCGTCCCGTTAGCCGGTCCTCTCCGGCGGGCCGGAGGGGAAACCGCTGGCTCAGGAGACCCGTGTCATTCCGACTCTGGATGCTTCCCGTATGGCTCCCCCGAGAAACTGCCCGATGAGGTGCGGCAAACGGACGCCGGCCGCAGCTCTTAGCTGCCTAGTGTCTTGAAAATCAAAAGCTTTTCAAGACATTGGTATGGACCTGAGGAGGGTTAGCAGCTGGCTGAGAAGCCGGGCTCGCCTATGTCTCGGAAACGCGTCTCACTATAAATCGTCTCAGCGGTGGCCCGTGACGGACTTTCTGAGCCAGAATGGCCTAATGAGGCAGTTGGGTTATACGCGGGTGAGTACGTCGAGCCAGGATGCCCAGCTGCAGCTCGACGCACTCGTCTCCGCCGGCGTGCAGAAGCGCGACGTTTTCGCCGACGTGACCTCCGGAAGTAGGACGGCGATCGAGCGGCCCGGGATGAAGAGGCTCCTCGAGTACGCAGAGGAGGGCGACACCGTCGTGGTGTGGCGGGTCGATCGGCTGGGCCGGTCATTGATCGACGTGCTAAACACCGTGAACCTGCTGAGAGAACGCGGCGTCCAGGTCCGATCCATCTCAGACGGTATTGACCCAGCGACCTCGACGGGCCGGCTGATGCTTAACATGCTCGCCACGTTGGCCGAGTATGAGCGCGAGCTGATCGTCGAGCGAGTCAATGCCGGCATCGCCGCTGCCAGGCAGAACGGAACACGCTTTGGCCGGCCGCTGACGGATCCGCTTGTCATTGCGGACAAGCTGGCGATCGCGCAGGATGCCCGGGAGAAGGGACGCACCGCCGAGGACGCGGCCCGCCTCGTGGGCTGGAGCCGTGCGACTCTTTACCGCCACCAGCAAGCCTTCGCCGCGCGCGAGGGCATCACGATGTAGGTGTTCCTGACCGGCGAAGAGCGCTGGAGAGTCCTTCGACTTCACGTCGAGGACCAGATTCCCCTTGCCGCCCTCGCCCGTGAAACCGGGATCAGCACCCGTACTCTTCAACGTTGGCTTCGGCTCTACCGGGCTGGTGGTGCGGGTGCTCTCGACCTGGGACCGCGCGCCGATGCCGGCACGCGGCGCTTAGACCCAGGAATGGTTAGGTTTATCGAGGGACTTGCACTGACGAAGCCCCGCCCGAGCATGGCAACGCTGCACAGACTCGCCGTGGCCGAAGCGGGCAGAAGAGGTGCGCTGGCGCCGAGCTACTCCGTTGTCCGCGGGATAGTCCAAGCACTCGACCCTGCCCTGGTGACCCTGGCTCTTGAAGGTCCCGCATCCTATCGGGACCGGCATGAACTTGTCCTTCGCCGCCGCGCCGACCGGCCCAACCAGATATGGCAAGCGGACCACACCCAACTCGACATCCTCATTAGCGGCGCCACCGGTAAACCCGACCGGCCATGGCTGACGACAGTGATCGACGATTACTCCCGGGCGCTCTGTGGCTACACCATCTTCACCGGTGCACCATCAGCACTGAACACGGCCCTGGCACTCCGGCAGGCCATCTGGCGCAAGAGCGACCCCAGCTGGGCAATGTGCGGGCTGCCCGACATCCTGCACGTGGACCACGGCTCCGACTTCACCAGCCACCACCTCGAACGCACCGCCATCGAGCTGCACGTCCGCATCATCCACTCGACCATCGGCCGTCCCCAGGGCAGAGGAAAGATCGAACGGTTCTTCGGAACCATAAACACCGAGGTTCTTCCTACCCTCCCCGGGCATCTGGGAGCGGGCAACAGGAAACCACAACCCACACTCGATCTCCCGGGACTGGATCGCGCCATCGGAAGCTTCGTCGCCGCCTACAACGACCGGCCCCACAGCGAACTTGGTGTCTCACCACGCGATGCTTGGGTCGCGGACGGTTGGCTTCCCCGGATGCCCGAATCCCTGGAGGACCTCGACGGACTCCTCCTGACAGTTCCAAAGAACCGAACCGTGCAACGCGACGGCATCCACTTTCAAGGCCAGCGCTACCTCTCGCCCACTCTGGCGCCCTTCGTGGGGCAAACCGTCACCATCCGATACGACCCGCGGGACGTATCCGAGATCCGCGTCTATGACCACGACACCTTCGTCTGCGTCGCCATTGACGAAGATCACCCCAACCTTCGTTTGAGCCTGCGTGACATCGAGGCCGCACGCAGAGCGCGCCGGAGAGAACTGCGCCGCACCATCAACGACCGCATTCCATCAGTCACCAGCCGTGACGAACCGCGCATCACTGAACCAGTACGGCGAAGGCGCCGACTGCGCACCTACGAAGAGGACTAATGATGAACCCCACATTCATCGTCACCAAGGAACACCGACGCTTCAACGAGTTCGCCAACGCAGTCCGAAAAGAACGAACAATAGGAATCTGCCACGGGGACGCCGGGGTGGGTAAAACACTCTCCGCGCGCCGCTACGCAAACTGGGATGACCTTGAGCCGTACATCACCGAGTGGGGACCACGCGGCGATCAGGACGAAAAGCACTACAGCCTGGCCAACCGCTCCCGCACCGTCTTCTACACCCCGGACGTACTCTGCCGTCCCAAAACACTCATGGAAGACATACACCGATACCAGGTGAGAATCGGCTCGTGCATCGACGAACACCTACACAAACTCGATGCCGCACCACGCTCAATGAACAGAGTGACCACGCTCGTGGAGCTGCTCATCATCGACGAAGCCGAACGCCTCAACGCGACAGCCCTTGAACTCCTCCGTGACAACCACGACCGAACCCACCTGCCGATGATCCTCATCGGCATGCCCGGCATAGACCAACGATTCCGGCACTACCCCCAGCTATACAGCCGCCTCGGCTTCTCCCACCGATACCGCGCCCTCGGCAGAGACGAGCTCCTCTTCGTTCTGGACCGACACTGGAAACGCCTCGGCCGCACCCTCGACCCGGACGACTTCACCGACGCCCAGGCAATCGCCGCAGTAGAACGCATCACCCGCGGCAACTTCCGGCTCCTCGAACGGCTATTCCCACAGATCACACGCGTCCTAAAAATCAACCAACTCGAAACCATCACCGACGACGTCGTAGAAGCAGCAGCAAGCATCCTCGTCATCGGCAACTAGCGACAAAGAGCGAACACAAAAAGCCGCCACCTAACGCCAACATCCACAACTTTTTCCGGAGGCTTGCCGGACATCGGTCAGAAACGGTCGTTTTCGACAACTACCTGTGGCCCTGCGATAAATCCCTTACAGCCAGCGGATGGGGGGTTCGTTGTGACGCTGTGGGCCCATTTGCCTTCCAGATCCTGATGCATCGGGACTGCGCCGGCATCGATTTCCACGAGGCGATTGGGTTGCTGCCATGGGGTTGTGGCCGACTTCAGCACGCCAGGCCCCTCGCCTATCGTGAACGGCCAAGTTCAATAATTACGTCTAGACATAATTATTTTTTAAGGCGGTCCCTGACTGCTTCATCCAAGAAGTCGATGATCGAAAGTCCATGCTCAGCCACATAGTCATCCAGCTCATCTCTTAGCTCGATTTCGATCTTCGAGGAAAATGGTTCCATCCGGCGCTTGCTCCGAGGACGGCCCGGACCGGGACGCCTGGTTGAGGATGATCGAGGAGCATCCTGTGCCAATTCTGATGACTGAGCTCGCAAAGGTTCCATAGACTGCGCTTGGCCGCTGTCGCTTCGGGAGGTCAGAACATCGACTACGTCCGCAGCGGGTGCCTTGCGGATTGCTGATTTTCTCTCAAGTGGCATCAGTTCACTCCATCGATAAAGCGAGCATGCTCGACGAATTTTTCGGTCATGATTACAGCTCCCCTGCTGTTGAGCTTTGTAAGAGGCGATCTCGAACTAACCGAGTCCTGCATGGCGGTCCTCAGCGGAAGGTGAGGACTCCTGACATCCTGGCCATAGGCAGCCTCCAGTTCCCCGATTTGGAAGGCATGCTCTCCTGTGAGGGGCGAACTCGTCTTATTGATGATGATTCCCAGGAACTCAAGTGCCGGATTCAAGTGCGGTAACGACTGCACCTTCTTCACTGTCTCCAGGAATTCCGTGACGCCTTTAACAGAGAAGGCCGCAGGCTCCGTTATGGCCAGGACTCGATCAGCCCAGATAAGGCCATTGAGCGTAAGACGACCCAACGCGGGAGGAAGATCCAGAAGAATGTGATCGTATGCCTCCAATTCCTCAGCGCCCCATGCAGCGGTCTTCAACCGCAACTCAGGAGTCATGATGCTTTCCGATTCCAGCCGCGCAAGCGACTCTGAGCTGGGGATGAGATCAATGCCAGGCCAAGAGGTTTCGGTGATGGCCTGACCCAAGGTGCCGGCATCTCCCCCGTACAGAACGTCGAAAATGTCGAACTCGCCTGAGCCTTCAAGTGCTTCGGTGACGTTAGCTTGAGGATCCAGGTCAATTACCAGCACCTTTTTGCCAATCAACTTCAGACCCGTAGCGAGACCGAGCGTCACAGAAGTCTTACCGACTCCACCCTTTCGGTTACCTATCGCAGTTACTTTCACAAAGTCACCTCAATCGCAATTAATAAATCTTTCCGTCTGCCCGTCTATCAATCCATCAATCTTTACGTCATGACGTATTTATTAGTGCTTGACTAGCACCCGCAAGTGCAAGTGAGTCGAAGCGGGGACAACCGCCTATCAATCTATCCGTCTATCTTTACGTCATGACGTATTTATCCCGGCGCGTCGCCCGCCTGAACACCGCCGCACGGGGAAGATTATCCCTACATCACGTAGACCCGGTGCCACGCTGTCAGACGCTGCATGAAGCCAGGGCCGCAAGTTCCAGCATCGCGATCCCGACACGACCGATAAATATGTCTGGATTTATTCGACGGCCGCCATCGTGGAGAAAGCTGATGGCACCTCCGGTATTTGAGGCGCCGAGCCGCAGGGGTAGTTACGTCATGACGTATTTATTGAGCTCGTACTGGAGCGGCCGCCGTTTGGACGGGGGACCGTTTCTAACTCACCCTCCCCTTCCAATCACGGCGTCTCCGGACTCAGAAACCTACGTACAAATCCGGTTTAGAGAGAAGTTCCGTCATACCCCCAGGAGGAACGGCAAATCGAATAAATACGTCAAGATTTATTCGGCCTGCGCCTTTTCTCGCCACAAGATCCAACTTCCGACCGTAAGAATCCAGGAAGCTTAGGCCGCTGTCCATAAGACTGCATCGTCGTCCGGGGGCAGCCAATATTGTTCCCGTTCAAGATCGTAGAGATCCGCCTCGCTCAGGTTCAGAGTGCGGAAACGGTCCAGGTAGGCGTGCCAGATCGCTCGATCCCGCCTATTGCGGCTGACTTGAGCTTGGTAGTCCTCGAGCACTCCCAGTCGGTCGGCAATGGCGCGGAGGTTTGCGGTGGCAGTTACTTTCCATTGACGACCATCCCGATGGATCATTCCGAGGTCTTCCATTGTTCGCAGTGCCTGGTCAACAGCTGACCGGCTGACGCCGCTAGCGCGCACAACATCAGCGGTAGTAGGGGAGCACCGCCCTCGTTCTATTGCTTCATATACAAGGGCGGACACATCACCAAGGGCCCGGAATACTGGCCGTATAGCGTGTATTTTGCCCTTGCGCCATGCCAGTTCACGAGCGAGCTGCTGGTAACGCACAGGTAGCTCGATGAGATAGACATCGGCTGCTTTATGACGTGCATCGGCCACCTTCGAAAGAATTCCGTCAGAGGCTTCAACTAGGACTGGCAGCAGCCTAGCAACAGTGACGTGATGCTTTCCCATAGCAGCGGCAAGAGTGCGACAACCGACGTCCAAGAAGTTTGTCTCTTTAGCACGCATATAGCTAAGCAAACCGCGGATAAGAATCCTTAGCCCGAGACCTTCGCGTCCACGAGTCATCAAGCGGTGATCAAGCACCGCGTACAAGATGTTTTCCAGATCGTTGACGAGCTGGTGGATGACCGCAGGGCTGCTTTTGATTGCCCCCCCCGTGGGTTTTGGGAGGCTTGTGTTGTTAATAAGGGCATTCTTTTCCCGGGTTCTAGGAGACGGGCGTTTTTGAGTGTTTCCGTCAGAGGTGTATGCCAGGGCTTTGGCCCATTCGGTGGGTAGGAGCCGTTCTTGCTTGGCCGATGTACCGTAGAGTGCCGCGAGGCCGGGGAACTGTCCGGTGAGTTCCTTCTCGACGTGATGCAGGGACCAGCCGCAAGCGCTGAAGTGATTTAGGACAGCCATTCGAGCCTCGGACGCGCTCTTGTACCTGGCCGTGTCATACAGGCCAGTCCGTGCCACTCTGCGCAGCGGAGACTCACTGGCCATGGTCAGTGAGAGCTGCGGCAAGGAGCCGGTTCGCTGCGCGGCCACAGTCCTAGCAGCTCTGGCTTTGAGTGCACGCTTACGGGTTAGCTCCGGAGCAAGAGCGGCCCGGAGCTCCACCAGCGCAGAGACCGGGTTGCGGCGGCGCAAGATGTCGTAGGCCTGGGAGAGTGGAGTGACTAGAGTTTGATGGCCCCCGGCCTTGTGCACCGATCCAGGAACACGGATACAGCCGTCCGTAATGTTCTGGTGCGGGCTCGGATCCAGGCTTGTCGCCGTCAGCGCCAGCGCTTCCACCAGCTCCCTGGCTTCGGCTGCGTCCATACGTTCCCGCAGCGGGATGTAAAGGTGCCGGCCGCCACTGGGGGAAAAGTCCTGAACAAAAAACACTCCGCAGGCCGACAACAATCGGCCCACCCGGGCAGCGTCCGCATCAACCACACCCTTGAGGGCTTTGGACGTGTCAAAGTCCAAGCACAACGTGGCAACGCTGCCATCCGGCCCATGCACCATCACCGCCGCAGGACGCGCAGGAAGCGACTGCGTGATCTTCGGGCTGTCCCGCGGCCGTGGGTATTGGAACCGCGAGCCAACCCACCGACCTAATCGGTACGAAGGTGCACCAGCAATCATCGGAGCAAGGCTCCATGCATCTTCTGGCTTCACATACGGCGCGACACCCATAGGGGCATGCGTTGACGCCGATACCGGTTCCGGTACCATGGTGTGCAGTAGTTCCTTTCGAGGTAACACAAATGGCACCCACAGCGTGGGTGTTGTAAAAGTTCAGATCGTGTCCCGCCAAGAACTGGATCTGGACTTAATGCTTCCGAGAAGGCCCGCCTAGTGCGGGCCTTCCTCTTTTAAGAGGCGATACGGCCGATAGGCAGTTCCTCCTGGCCGCTAACGAATGTCATGTCGATAGCGGCGAGCTTTTCAGCAACGGCATGTGCGATGAACTCACTAGCCGACTGCCCTTGGTGATCTGCAACAGCGAACAGCTTTTCTGCATCTGCAACGGGGAGCCGGGTAGTCAGAACATGACGGTCCCCTTTAGAAGGGCGTCCTCCGCGTGCGCGTTTCTGAATTGCCATGCCCCTCACGTTAGTTTCTGAAACGCTGTGGGCTGGACATAAAGTACGGCGTGTCGGCTTCATCTCTTCTAGAAGCCTTTTGCGACGGCGGCGGCTGCGGCTAGCCAGGCTCGTTGGGTGGCAGGCTGGAGGGCGTCGTAGCGGATGGGTCCGTTGACCAGGGCGGGGTCGTAGGGGATCCGGACCACTGCTCGTACATGCGGGGCGAAGCCGTCAGCGATCCGCCGGGCCTCGTCCTTGGCGCGCTTGAGCCCATCACCGCTCATGCTGCGCTTGGCGTCGGTGGACTCGGACACGATGACGACGGCGTTACGGGCCAGTTCGGCGTCGTGGCCGCCCCGGGATTCCAGGGTTTGGAGGGTCAGCCGTGCGGCTTCGGCGCGGTCTTCGATGGCTGTCACGGGGACCACGAGCTGGTTGGTGTGGTGGATCATTCGCCGCCAGTTGGCGGCGCGGGCCGTGTTTCCGGAGTCCATGACGATGAGCCTGTAGTAGCGGGTGAGTACCTGGTGGGCGATGTCCACCTCCTCTGCGGTCACTTCGTGGTCGCCCTCCTCGTTTTCGTCCGAGCGCAGGACGTCGAACTTGTCGGAGGTCTGGTGGTGGACGAACTGGGCGATCTCGGCTGCTTGGGCGCTGGGGGAGAGCAGCGCCTGGGATGAGTCGATGAGATCCAGGACGCTGTTGTTATGGCCGCCCTTTTCGGTGCGCCAGCCGAGCGTGCCCTGTGATTCGTTGTTGTCCCACGCGACCGTCGCTGCGCCGCTGTAGCGGGCCAGGATCGCGCTGAGCATGACGACGGTGGGGGTCTTGTTCGCTCCGCCCTTGCGGTTGACGACAGCTACGGTGCGGGGGCCGGGCCAGTGCTGGCTCACTGTGCGGATGTCTTCGCGTTCGGCCAGCTCTTCAGGCGAGGGGTCCATGCGGAAGCCGAGGCGGCTGAGAGCGCCGCGCCAGCCGCGCGTGGCCGGCTGGAGGACGGGTGCGCTGATGAGGAATGAGGTGTCTTTGAGGCTGCGCCGGGTGCCAGACTCCGCTGCGGCTGCTGTGGCGGCCGGTGCGGGTCCTTGGGCGGCCGCGTGTGTAACAGCTGCACCGAAGGTCACCGATGCATCGTCGGCAGGATGCGCCGGCACTTCTTCGGCCGGAGAGGCATCCGGAACCGAAGCTGGCGTAGGAGCGGGGGCGGCCGTAGTCGTGGCCTTGGCCGTTTTGGGCGAAGGGGCAGCCGTAACGGACAGGGTGTCCTGCTCCCGCTTCGGGGTGGGCTTGATCGGTGCGGCCTCGCTGACGACACCTTCGGGGGAGACGATGATCAGGCCCTGCCCGTCCGGATCGGTGGTGCTGACGCGGACGGGTCTACCGAGCTGAGCAGCGGTTTCAGAGATGAGGCGTAGCGCCTCGCCAAGGACGGCGGCTTCGTCGGCGGCCTCGATCGCGTGGGAGGTTCCGTTGATGGTGACTTCGCCGGTTCCGTTGGTGCGTAGAACGGCGTTGATCTTGGGGAAGTCGAGTGCTTGAGTTTCCATCATCTGTCCTTACTTTGTGCCGTTCGGGGGTGTGAAGCGGTTGACCTGCCAGGGTTTGTCGGCTGCGCTGCGGAGCAGCTGCACGTCGTAGTCGCCGGCATCGGTGGGAAAGACGACATGGCAGCCGAAACCGTTGTTCTGATCGATCCTGAGCTGGCCCGCTCCGGTGATTCTGGTGACGGGGATGTTGGCCGGGTCAACGTATTGGTAATCAGCGGTTGCTTGGGGGGTCAGGAGCTGGCCGAGTTCCTGGATCCATTGCTTGTCGGTGACCGTGGGACGGGCATACAGCGTCATGGCGTTGGTCGCGGTTTCCAGCGCGGCTGTTTTGCTTGCTTCGTCCCAGGCGATGCCCAGGGTGGCCGGTGCTGTGCCGCCGGGTGCTTGGGGCTTGCCACCCGCGCTGAGCGTGGCTGGGCTGGCGGCGGAAGCACTGGGCGATGGTTCCGCGGGTGCTGAGCTGGATACCGGCGCGCAGGCCGTGCACACGAGCAGGGCCGCGAGGGCTGTCAGGGCGCGTTTCATGGTTCCTCCGGTGAGTCGCTGCCGGGCAGGTAGAGAAAGGCGCTGGGAGTGCTGTTCTCTACGGTGCGGGTGTAGTAGGTGTGGTCATTCGGGGCGGGGTTGCCGTTGTAGCCCTCTTCCAGGAAGCTGCCGTCACCGTTGACGGCTTTGACGACGGCGACGTGGCCGTAGGTGCCGTCGGCGCCCCCGGTGCCGGGGGAGTACCAGACAACCGCCCCGACACGGGGTGTTCCACCGGTGGGCCAGCCCTTGGCGTCCCAGCCGTCTTTCCAGGTAAGGGCCGAGCCGAGCACGGCACCGTCAGGACGGAAGGTGCCGTTCAGGACCTTGTAGGGGGCGGTGGTGCTGCCCAGCTGCTGGTTGACACGCCAGAGGGCGAAGTCCACGCATTCGCGGTTGTACATGCCCAGCGGGGAGGGCTCGTAGATCTTGGCTGTGCCCCAGGGCAGGTCATCGTCTTTGCCGGATTGGCCGGGGATCCCGCAGGAGCTTTCCCCGCCGGCATCGGTGATCTGAACGTCGGCCAGGGCGGCGACGACCTCGACGGCGGCCGCCCAGTAGGACTGGTAGTGGAACGGGTCGGCGTTGCGCTGGACCCTGTGCGCGGCCGTGGTGGGTTCGAGCTGTTCCCACCCGCTGACCTTCTGCAGGGCGGTGAAGAAGTTCGTGGCTGAAGTCGTGGGGTTCATGCGGTCCGCGTAGGACCCCCACGCGCCGTTGTCGCGCTGTTGAAACAGTCCCCGGGAGTCAGGGCCTGGGCCGTCGCCGTAGTCCAAGACACGCAGCCCGGATTCGCCCATGGCCGTCATGACACCGATCGTCTGCCCCCGGGCAGACAGGCCGAGGGCTTTGCCTGCGTTGATGACCAGAGCCGCGTTCTTCAGCTGTTCGCCCTCGTAGCCGGCGACAGCGACCTTAGGCAGCTGGCTTGCGTCAACGCTGACGCTGGACCCGGTCGGTGAGCAGACATCGGCAGCGGCCTGGGAGCCCCCACCGAACAGGATGATGGACAGTACCAAGCCGACCGGTGCAAGGACGGCGCCGGCGACCAGCGCAGGCGCGCTCGTTCGTGATTGCATGTGTCCCCCTCACATCTGCTCGTCGGCTTTTTCGCCTTAGGGCTGGTCCTCGTCGTTCACTTCTGGTGTCTGGCCCTTCCTGAGCGTGTTCCGGTTCTCCCAGACCCAGTCCTTGACTTGATCTCTGGCGATCAACCATGTCTTCTCGACTTGGTAAGCAGGAATCACTCCGGTTTGGAGCCAGCGGTAGACGGTGTTCCGGGACAACCCGAAGATCTCCTCGAGGTCCTGAGGCGTAAGACGCTCCGGGTACTTGGCGAAGAGTGCCTCCAGGTACTTGGGGTCCACGCTCAGTCCGTCCCACCGCATAGAGCCATCGTAGACCACAAATTGGTACTGTGATGTACTGGAAGTGACTGAAAGGTACTAAAGCTGTTGTTGGGGGTCACTTTTGGCCTTTCGTGTCGGATGGTACCGATACGATCTTTGCGGACATTAGTAGGGGATGTGAAATGCCGGTCTCAAAGAATCGCTGGGTGACGCTCGGCGCAGAAACTATCGACGAACCCGTTCCTGCTAGCCCGGAAGAGCCGCCTTTCATCCCTACGGGGGCGACCAGGCCGCAGCTGAGTGTTCCGCAGCCGGACCACGCGGACCGGCTTCCCCGAAGGAACGTTGCAGGGAGGGAACCGGGCTTTTGGTGGCTTGGCGTCCACGGCGGCGCGGGCGAAACGTCGCTTGCACGCCTGGACAAGACAACCAAAGCCGCCGAGCATCAGTGGCCTTTGACGGCAGCCGGATCCGTGATCGTCCTGGTTGCCCGGTCCAATATCCCGGGCCTTCGTGCAGCACGGCTGGCTGCAACTGAATGGGCTTCCCGTTCTCTCCCCGGGATCCACGTCGCCGGCCTCGTGGTCATGGCTGACACTCCCGGACGGCTCCCCAAAGAGATCCGCGACTTCGCCCGCGTCGTCGGCGGGGGAGTGCCCCACATGTGGCATTTCCCCTGGGTGGACGCGTGGCGCTACGGCCACGACGTCGCCACCGAGGAACTTCCCAAAGAAGCCCGCACCACCCTTGAACAGGTCCAGATCGCAGTAACTGCCACTGCCGGACTAACCGCCAAGTAGAAAGTAGAAACTCATGTTGTTCTCCAAGGCCATGGAATGGTCAAGCTTTGCCATTACCGAGATACCGAACCCGGGCACCGGTGAAGCGCCTCCCGGCTCTGAAGGATTGCTGACAATCCTCAAATGGGTCGCATGGATCGTCTTCGGCTTGGCAGTCGCGGGCATCCTGATCACAGCCGGAACGATGATGATCAACAACCGACGCGGAGAGGGGGGCGAGCATGCCGGCCGTCTGGCATGGGTCCTCGGCGGGTGCATCCTGGCAGCCTCCGCAGGCGGCGTCGTAGGCGCCCTGGTCTAAGGAGCCGAGCCATGACTGAACCGACAGTGAACGAAGACCAGAATCCGCTGACCAAACCTAAGTTCATCATCTCGGCCGTTGTCGTGGCGATCATTGTCGCGCTCGGGGTAATCCTGGCCCTGGTTCCCAGAGGTGGCGGAACGGCATCCCCTGAACCGGGCACCACCAGCACGAGCACCAGCAGCGGCCAACCTACGTCGGTGTCGGGGGCCAGCGTGTGCGGCCTGCCATCCGGTGACCAGGCCAAGCCGGCCACTACGCCCGCCGAGACCAAATGGGAATTGGTCGGCAAGATCGCCGCACCAACATCGCCCACACAGTTCGGCCCCGGCAAGACCGAAGCCAATGGCCTTCGCTCCTGCTTCGCACACTCACCGACCGGTGCGTTGTATGCAGCGGCAAACATGACTGCGTTGTCCGCAGCTGGAAAAGCTGACCTCGTTTATCAGCAGTTGGCTGTACCAAGCCCGGAGCGAGATGCGGTGCTGAAGTCATCCCCAACAGCCGCCCCAAACTCCGTGACCGCCCAATTGGCCGGCTTCACATTTCGTTCTTACGAGGCTGACCGAGCCGTTATTGATCTTGCATTCAAGGGTGCAAACGGAACCTTCGTCTCCATTCCCGTTCCGCTCCAGTGGTACGAGGGAGACTGGAAGTTCGTTGTGCCGGCTACAGGGGACACAGGTGCGCGACAGCTCAGTGACCTCAGTGGTTACGTTGAGTGGGCCGGTGTCTAATGGCTGACTGCTCCGGGTTGAATGCAATAAATCCCTTTTGCCAGGCAGGGGCGGCCATCGAAGATGTCGCCAATGATGCCGTCAAGAACATGGCGAAAGCTATTGCCGATGCCGTTGGACAAACAGTCCAAACACTCGGGACATTTTGGGTGAACGTGGGAACTCCCGCTCTAACCGCAGCCCCGGGAGGATCTACCGCGAGTGACCCGGTGTTGTTCCTGCAGAACAGTCTCTACTTCTGGACGGCTTCCCTGGCTGTGATGTCTGTCCTCGTGGGTGCAGCCAAGATGACGATTGAGCGCAGGGGTGCACCCTTGCGGGATCTTGTGCGTTCGCTGGCGACCCTAATCGTCGTCTCCGGCGCCGGTGTGGCAGCAGTGGGACTGCTGACAGTCGCGGCAGATCAGTTCTCGGCCTGGATCATCACTAACTCCACGAACGGGACCTCGTTCAACGAAAACATCACAGCCCTATTGGCGCTTTCGGCCACCAGCCCGATCGGGTCGATCATGATCATTCTCCTGGGGCTCATCGCCATTCTGGCCTCCGTCATGCAGATCGTGCTAATGATCATCCGCGGTGGCCTGCTCGTCATCCTGACAGGGATCTTCCCTACGGCTGCCGCTTTCAGCAACACCGAGGCCGGCAAGGGTTGGTTCCAGAAGTGCACAGCATGGCTGATCGCTTTCATCCTCTACAAACCCGCGGCCGCCATTATCTACGCGACGGCCTTCCAGCTCAGCGGCACCAAGATCTTCGGAAACGTTGGTGACGGCAAGGACTTCGGCTCCGCGCTCCTGGCAACGGTCACCGGACTGGCTCTGATGATCATTGCCTTGTTCGCCATGCCAGCCCTCATGCGGTTCGTCACCCCGATGGTTGGCGCTGTCGCTGGCGGCGGTGGCGCTCTGGCAGCAGGGACGGTCGGCGCACTGGCTTCCGGCGCCATCAGCATGGGCAGCGCCGGACGCGGCGGCGGATCATCCACCAGCTCGACGACAACCAGCAGCACCTCGAGCCAAAGCCCCGGATCGCAGGGCCCCTCGGGCACTGGCAGCCAGGGAACGGCAGGAACGTCCGGCACAGCGGGGAAGACAGGTACCCGGAGCGCCGGAGCCACTGGCGCGGCAGCATCTACCGGTACCGGTAGTGCTGCGGCAGGCAGCGGAGCAGCTGCCAGCGGTGGCGCTGTGGCGGCGGGCGCGGGCGGTGTCGCCGTACTGGCAGCACAGAAGGGCATTGAAGCAGGCCAAGCCGCTTCCGGGGCCATCAAAGACATGAGCGAAGAATCCACGGGGGGTGCCTGAAATGGCCGCTATCGAGAACACATACAGGGAACCGACCTACGGCAACTGGCGGCGTCCGCGCAAAGCGGGCATCGGCACCCTTGGTGGACTGGCAACAGCCGGTTTGTTTGTTGGCCTCATCATCACGGTGATCTGTCTCTTTGTCGGCGGCTGGTTCGCCGGGCTCGTTGCTCTGTTCATTCTTGGGCTGGCGCTGGCCGTCATCTCGGTGACCGACAAGCACAACAAGTCTGTAGGGGAGCGGGTCTTCGCCCGGCTGGCGTTCCGCTCAGCACGGCGCAAGAAGGCCAACATCTACCGCTCCGGTCCGTTGGGACTGACGCCTTGGGGCGAGTTCCAGCTGCCGGGAATCTCTGCCGGCTCCAAGCTGTACGAGTTCACCGACTCCTATGGCCGCCCGTTCGCGCTGATCCACCTTCCCTCCACCGCGCACTACACCGTTGTCTTCGGCACCCAGCCCGACGGTGCGTCGCTGGTCGATCCCGAGCAGATCGATGCCTGGGTGGCTAACTGGGGCGGTTGGCTCGCCTCGTTGTCGAATGAACCTGCCGTCGTGGCTGCATCCGTCACGGTCGAAACCGCACCCGATTCCGGGGCACGGCTGCGCCGGGAAGTTGAATCGAACATCCATGACGACGCCCCTGCCATCGCCAAAGCCATGCTCCGGGAGGCCTTGAACACCTACCCGCAGGGATCCGCCACGATCCGCGCATGGGTCGCGCTGACGTTCAGCGCCGCTGCCCGGGCCGGCGGCAAACGACGCACCCCAGAAGAAATCGCAAGGGATCTCGCCTCGAGGCTTCCCAGCCTGACCGAGCGTCTGGAATCGACCGGCGCCGGGGCATGCGCACCGTTGAACGCCCAGGAACTGTGCGAGGTCGTTCGGGTCGCTTACGACCCTGCAGCAGCCCGGCTCATAGACGAAGCCCACTACCAGGGCACACCCGTTGACCTGGACTGGGGCGACGTCGGACCGTCCGCCCATCAATCCAACTGGGACGGCTACCGCCACGATTCCGGGCACTCGGTGTCCTGGACGATGACGGGCGCCCCGCGCGGACACATCCTGGCATCAGCGCTGGGCCGCCTCGTCGCACCGCACGGGGAGATCGACCGCAAGCGCGTCACCTTGCTGTACCGGCCGATCGAAGCCGGCCGCGCGGCCGCCATCGTGGAGTCGGATCAAACCAGCGCATTGACCCGAGCCTCCTCGACCAACCGGCCCACTGCCCGCGCCCTGGTCGATGCGCGCGCTGCGCAGGCCACCGCAGCGGAGGAAGCCAAGGGTGCCGGGCTGGTCAACTTCGGCATGGTGGTCACGGCCACGGTACTGTCCGCCCGGGACCTTGAGGACGCCGTCGCCGTCGTGGAAGGCAACCTCGGCCCGTCGGCACGCCTGTTGTTGCGCCGCGCTTACGGCTCACAGGATTCTGCCTTTGCCGCGTCCCTGCCACTGGGGCTGGTCCTGCCCAAGCACTTGAAGGTTCCCGAAGAGATCCGCGAGGCCATGTGATGTTCGGCAGCAAGACCAAGCACCAGCGCACACCGCCCCCTGCCACGAAGCTCTCCGCCGCAGTTGCCCGCCGCCCCGGCCTGCGGGGCTGGCGCGGCCGCGGACAGGGCGAAGCCGTCTACATCACGGCAGCCGACGAATGGCGCGGAACCTCGGTCCAGGTCTGCGGTCTCTGGCCGTTCGTGGGCGGATCCGGAACCCCGATCCTGGGAGTGCCAATCGGCGTTCACACCGACACCGGAGCGCCCTTCGGCGCCGATCCGATCAGCTGGTTTATGCACGGCATGATCAACAACCCCTCCATGTTCGTCCTCGGCCTGCCGCACTACGGCAAGTCCACCCTGGTCCGGCACATCGTCCTGGGCCTGGCAGGCCGGAGCATCAACCCGTTGATCCTCGGTGACCTGAAGCCGGACTACGTTGACCTGATCGAAGCCCTCGGCGGGCAGGTCATCAGCCTGGGTCCAGGCCGCGGCCACTTGAACGTCCTGGACCCCGGCGAAGCCACGGGAGCAGCCGTAAGGCTGCTCGCCTCGGCCGAGGAACACCGGGCCAAGGCGAACCGGACCACCGACTCCGCCTCGGCCGCGCCGCTGCTCGCTGCCGCGGTAAAGGCGGAGAAGCTGGCCGAACAGCTGTTGGCCGACTCGCACAACCGGCGCTTGAACATGATCACGGCGCTGATCACCATCGTGCGGAACGCCAAGCCCAGCGCCCACGAGGAATCCCTGATTGACCGGGCACTGCACATCCTGGACGAGCGCCTGAACCGCGTTCCCCTGATCGGGGATCTTATCGAGGTCATCAAAGACGCCCCCGACGAGCTGCGGGCGATCGCCCTGGACCGCGGCGATATGAGCCGCTACCTCGACGCGACCGACCAGCTGCGCCAGTCGCTGTACTCCCTCGACGGCTCGGGCCGCTTCTCGGACATGTTCTCCCAACCCACCGACCAGCCGATGGACCTGACCAAACCCGTGGTCTTCGACCTGTCAGGGATCTCCGACACCCAGCGCGACATCCAAGCGGCCTGCCTGCTGGCCTGCTGGTCAACCGGGTTCGCTACCGTCCAGGTCGCTCACACCTTGGCCGACGCCGGCCTCGAACCGCGCCGTAACTACTTCGTCGTCATGGACGAGCTGTGGCGGGCCCTTCGCTCCGGTGAAGGCATGGTCGACCGGGTTGACTCGCTCACCCGCCTAAACCGTACCGAGGGCGTCGGGCAGGCCATGATCACGCACACCATGAGCGACCTCGAA
The DNA here is from genome assembly GCF_051365025.1 of Arthrobacter sp. R4. Classification (NCBI taxonomy): domain Bacteria; kingdom Bacillati; phylum Actinomycetota; class Actinomycetes; order Micrococcales; family Micrococcaceae; genus Arthrobacter; species Arthrobacter sp. R4. The sequence continues at coordinate 23,525 of NZ_JBLWIJ010000037.1, read as the reverse complement.
GCCCTGCCCACGGAATCCGAACGGATGAAAGCCCACGGCTTCGTCGAACGCTCCGGCATGGTCGTCTGCGGCGCGCTCCCCGGAGCAGAAATGGAAAAACTCAACAAAGCTGTCACCCTCTCCCGGGCCGAACAAGCCCGCCTCATCTCATGGGCTGACCCGGGGTCATGGACCGACGTCGGCGGATCCCGCAAACGGGTACGCCCGGGCCTGGGCAAGTTCCTCTTCAAAGTCGGCGGCCGCCCCGGGATCCCCGTCGCCCTCAAACTGACCAGCGTTGAGAAGTCACTGCACGACACAAACAAGCGCTGGACGATCAGCAGGAACGGCGAAGGGGAGAACTGATGGGTGCACCAAGCAGCGGCAAACGCTCCCGGATGGATGCCGAAACCATCCTGCTTTGGGTCTTTATCACCGTCGTGGTGCTCGGTGTCGGCTCGGTGGCCGGCGCCGTGCACATGGGGTCAATGCTGTCTGGTGATGGCCAGACGCTGCCCGCGAACCCGTTTGAACTGGTCTTCGGTCTGCTCTCGCAGAAGATCACGTGGCCCGCGGCCGCCACATGGGTACTGATCGGCTTCGGCGTCCTCATCATCCTCGTGGCCGTTCTGGTGGTCCGCGCGGTGCTGCGCCGGCGGTCCAAGCGTTCGCGTGTGGATGCCGCGGCCCAGCACATGGCCAAAGGCCGTGACCTGCGTGCCCTGAGCCTGCGCGGTGCCACGGCCACGGCCGAACGTCTCGGGGTGAAGGGCTCACCCGGCGTCCCCGTCGGCAAGACCGTTCTCGGCGGGCAGATGATCTACGGATCCTGGGAAGACATGCACATCGACATCTGGGGACCCCGCACGGGCAAGACCACCTCCCGGGCCATCCCGGCGATCCTCGCCGCACCGGGAGCTGCGCTGGTGACCTCGAACAAGCGGGACATCGTCGACGGAACACGCGACGTCCGCGCCGCCGAGGGGCCGGTATGGGTCTTCGACCCGCAGTCCGTCGCACTCGAGGAACCTTCTTGGTGGTGGGACCCCCTGTCCTACGTCACCGACGAAGTGAAAGCGGCACGCCTCGCCGACCACTTCGCGGCTGGTTCGCGCGGCCCGGATGCCAAGACGGACGCCTACTTTGATCCCGCCGGCCAGGATCTCCTTGCCGGGCTCCTGCTCGCGGCGGCCCTCGACGGCCAGCCGATCACGCAGGTTCATACCTGGCTGACCCGCCCCGCTGACGACGAAGCGGTGGATATCCTCAAGGCCCACGGCTTCACCCAGACCTCCAACGCCGTCGGCGGCGTCATCAACGCACCCGAGAAACAACGCGGCGGCGTATACGGCACGGCACTGCAAATGGCCTCCTGCCTCACCAACCGCCAAGTGGCCCGCTGGGTGACACCCCAGGGCGAAAACGACCAGCGGCCCCAGTTCGACCCGGCGGAGTTCGTCCGGTCCAAGGGAACGCTGTACAGCCTTTCCAAAGAAGGCAAGGGCACCGCCGGCCCGCTGGTGACGGCGCTGACCGTGGCCACGGTCGAGGCCGCCGAAGAACTCGCCGTCCACTCGCCCGGCGGCCGGTTGGCCACGCCCATGGTCGGTGTTCTGGATGAAGCAGCCAACGTCTGCCGGTGGCGCGAGCTGCCGAACCTCTACAGCCACTACGGCTCCCGGGGCATCGTCCTGATGACCATCCTTCAGTCCTGGTCCCAGGGCGTTGAAGTGTGGGGCCGTGACGGGATGCGCAAGCTCTGGAGCGCTTCCAACATCAAGGTCTACGGTGGCGGTGTCGCCGAAGCCGAGTTCCTGAACGAGCTCGCGCAGCTCGTGGGTGAATACCGGTACTCCAACATGACCAGAAGCCGCTCCAAACAAGGCACGTCCTACAGCCACGACGACGACCGCAAGGAACGCACCCTGGACGTGTCGGACTTGGCCGCGTTCCCTCGTGGCCGAGCCATCATGTTCGCCTCCGGCGCCCCTGCTGCATTGCTGGAAACAGTGCCCTGGATGAGCGGTCCGCAGGCTGAGGCGGTGCGGGCCTCCATCGCCGCACATGACCCCGCTAACAAGCCAGATGCCGTGGCCGGGAGCCGGTGGATCGCTGCGGGTGCCTCTAATGACTGAAGGCCTGGGGGAGTGGGACGACGAACCGGACGGCACTCTTGCTGACGCCACCGAACAGGCCGAGGACGACGCAGACCAGCCCGAGCTGTTCTACCCGAACGTGGCCGAATTCGTCAGCGGCAAGCTGGCCACCAGCTACCGCCGGCAGCTTAACGTCCAGGGCGGTGTGACCTGGTGCCCGCAGTGGTGGAAGCACGCCGAAGCGATCAGCCGCCTCGAAGCTCTCTGGCGAGCCTGGGAATTCCTGCGCCTTGACGGCACCACAGGGATGAGCGTGTGGTGGCGCGACCACGCAGACCACCACATGTCCGTTCTGCTCTCAACAGATGGGCCGTTCAAGGGCTGCACCCCGGACGACGGCCACCGCTCCAAACTCAACCCTCTACCCTGCGAGGAACCGCCCCCCGGGCTCTTCTAAGCCGGCTGTTGTTAGCGGACGCTCGAGGTGACCACGCGGGCTGTCCATAGTTGGGGTCAATCCGGGTTATCCACGGCTGAAGAATTGGGAGCCATCGGGAAAGCTCCCTCAGCAGCAGTAGCGGTGGATAACCCATCAGGATTGTCCCCGGCTGTGGGCAGCGGAACTGTGCATGTTCACGGAGGTGATGCAGCTCATGTGTGCGGACAGTCGGGCCGGACTCACCGGAGCAGAACATCTTGCAGCAGGTTAGGAGGGGCTGGCACCAGGATCCCGGGCCAGCGACATGCGAAGACGCTCTACCCCGTCCGCCCCCTCGGGAACAAGGTCCAAAAGGGTGGGATCAAGCGCCAGATGCCCGAGCATGTTCGCCAGATGGTTCCGTTCGGCTGGCTGATACTCTGGGTTCCTCAGGTCTGAGGCGCGCACGACGGCGGCCAGAGTCAGGAAGTCCGTGAAGTGCCGCTCCCGGCCTTTGTCGTTAACGATCACCAACGCAGCAGCCTTTCCGATCAAACAGCTCAGCAGTGAGGGCCTATTGACCTTGCCGGAGGACTGGCCGGCCGTCACCTCGACAGTCTCTGCCCGGTCGAGCGCCTGTTGCGTTGCAGGAGCTTCGATAGTGCTTCCCCCCGTCGCCCCCTTGAGCTTGTCGGAGTGTTCCCCAAGGTGCCGTGGGATGAGGACGTCCAGCTGTGCCTGTCCCCGTACCCACCGGTGCTGCTGCCCTTTGAAGGTCTCCCCGTCCGACTGGAAGCCTAGCTTTAGGAGAAGGTCGGTGAACTTGTAGAGCATTTTCGAATCGGCCCGGATGTCCAGGGCAACATCGGCGTCCTTGGTGGCTCGGACGATGGGGGCCCCTCGTTCAACGGCGTGCAGGTAGACAGATTGGCCGCCGATCATTACCCAGCCTGTGGGCATGGCCTCGTGGATCTCGAAGACGGCCTGCCACGCCTCCTCCTGTTCGGCAAGCATTGCGGGTAGCTCAACCGGCATGGAGGACGCTCCTCACGATGAGATCGCGTGCCGCCTGCCGTTCACGGACTCCGGCGCGCTCGGCAAGGTCCGCAGCAATGAACAGGGCAGGAAGACTATGGGGGAGATGCTCGGCAACGTGGAGCAACACGTTGGACCGCTGGCCTGGTCGAGCTTTGACGAGGAACCACTCACGAACTAGGGAGTCCAGGTCTTCACGGTTCACGTACCCTTCGATCTCCGAGTTGGACAGCAGCCCGGAGTCAGGATGAGAAACCCCTGAAAGGCGGATCCGCGGGTCGTCCCGGAGATCGGCAAGGTCTGCCGGGCTCACCGAGTACTCCGCCTTGTCGGCACGGCGGGCAAGCAGCGAGCAGAGTTTCGCGGCCGGGTCGGGCGCCTGCCGCAGGGAGGCAAGGTGTTCGCGGAGGCGGGAGCGCTCCATCGGGTGCGCGTCGGGGATCTGATCGCCCGAGGAGTAGAGCGCCAAGCGCCATGCGTTCACCGCGGACAGCGGCCGGCCCATACGGGGCTGGTACTTGGCTGCTTCAGCTTCGTCGATCACCCATTGGTTGCCGACCCGTTCTCCTTTGATTACCCCGTGCGCGACCAGAATGCGTGCACGGTTCGGGGAAACGCCCAACCGTTCGGAGAGCTGCGAAATATTCAGTGCCATCACACTACTGTAGTGAGTCCACAACGGAAGTGTGAAGGCCCCCGATCCCGTCTCCGTCCTCGCCGGAATACTTGTCGTCGTCGCCGTGCTGGTGGTGATGATCATGATGATGACGGTGACGGCGGGTACAGCTCGTTCACAGCAGTTCCGGGCTAACTGAGACAGAAGCCGCTACCTTCGCAAAGTCCTCTGCACAATTTTCGCCTGGCTGTCGGCGTGTGCCATCAGTTCTGGAAGCCCCGGTCAAACTAAAGGACGGGGCTTCGCCGGCCTGGGGCCGGTGTTAATCGGTCAGGCGCGCTAATGGACCACGTTGGCCAATAGCTTTGTGGCTGAATGGCTTTCTGTCAGGTTGGAATCTGAGACCAAGTCATCACGGCAGTCGAGTAAGTCCGTTTTGAACCCTATCCTGACGCATTGGGCCGACGTTCCTGACGTCCGGTTGGGGTGTAGTTCACTTCTTGTTCGTTCACCTATACCGGATGCCACTCACGGGAAGATACTGGCTACCCCAGATGCGCGGAGACGTCCCCTAGCTTCGGTCGTCCCTTCTTTGTTGCAGGCGGATTCGGCAAGCAAGCTGTACAGCCAGCCGATTGTCGGGGTCGTCTATGTCCATGCGGAGGAGTTCAAGGGCCTTGTCGATGCGGTAGCGGACCGCTTTTGGATGAATGTGGAGCTTTGTTCCAGCCGCGCTAAGCGAGCCGCCGTGATCAAGATAAGCGCTTAGCGTATCGATTGCTGTGGTGGCTTTTGCCTTGGGCAGGGAGTCGAATGGGGCCAGCAAGTCATTGGACAGTCGTTGTCCCGCCCATGAGTCGGCGAGGGCAGTCAGTGCACGATTCAAGCCCGATTCATCGAACGCAGTAATGCCCCCATGGCGACCGCGAGCCTTGGATCCAGCGGCCGCTGATCGAGCTTCAAGCGCCGATTGCCGCATGCCTGTTACACCACGCTGCACTGTGCCTAGTCCGCAAAGGAGCTCAATTTCAGGCCTTTTGGATGTTGCCAGGGCGAGGAGACGTTCGAGCATGCCAACCATGTTGGCAGATGCAATTGCCCGCGCATCGGGGTCTGAACGGAGAAGGAGGACATCGTTGCCGACGCTGCAGACCAGCCATCCGGAAATCTGGCCGACCTCATCCACGAGTACGCGGGCGAGCCAGTTGCGTGTTGCCTGGAGCGTGACTGGGTCTGAGTCAGTAGGCGGTGACAGTCTGAAGACCGCCGCGCAGTGTGCGCCGTCTATCGGGATTCCAAGTCCCCGGGCCCGTTCGGCAACTGAGGAGATGCCGTTGTTGTCAGTCACGAGCAGCTCTGTTATCACTTCCTGTCGTGCCCGGCGGGGCCCTTCCCTTCGGTGAAACTCTTCCTCCCTCACCCCGGACAGATACGAGGCCAACGCAGGTATAACGAAGGCCGCGACGTCGCTGAAATCGTGGATTGTCACCCATTCCACGGCGCGCCCGCTGACTAGGATGGGTGCTGACTTTCCCACAGCCTCGGGCGGAAACGAGGAGAGGGTGATCTGCATCCCGAGTTCCGCGCTCAGGACTGTGATCATCTCATCGGGCAGGGATTGATCATGCTCACTGAGGATTCTGAGTGCGGACAGCGTCCGCGCGACAGTGTCCGCAGGGTCTCCTCGGATGACGGAGTCGACGTGGACCAGGAGGTTGGCCTCGGTAACTTCGGGATCGCTGCCCAAGACCGTCACACCGTTTCGATCTGCGAGGAGCTTGGTCGTTGCAGGGAGGGCTGCGAGCCCTGCAAGCACGACGACGACGTCCGGTTTGTCCGCCACAATGCGCACAGCAACGTCGAGTTGATAGGACGCCGCGCGCTCGATTGCCTCCCGAGCGACCACGACAACCGTGTGTGCAGGTACTGAAGCTAAATCCGGCAGGGCAGCCACCAAGGCAACTGCACGGACATCTACGTCCGCCTTGCCGGCCAGCAACCAGACCTTCGGCCCTCTGGCCCGCTCAATCAGTCGAGAAAGTACATCCATAGGCAGGACACTACTGAGTAAATTTTCCTTTTGGGATAGATTCTTCTGTTTTTCTTCTTCCTCAGGCTATTACTGCATGATCCACGTCACGAGACCATGGTTGTACGAACTACCCCTCAGTGCGATCACTGAGAACCAGCAGTCCATGCATCGTCCGGTAGGGCCGGCAATTCCGAGGCCGCCCGATTCCGCTCTAATGAGAAGAGAACCAGTGGTACCCGTCAAGCAAGCCAGGGCAGTACATCTCACCGCCGAGGAGGTCGCCCTACCCGAGAAGATCCGATGCATCAGCGCAGACGACCTCGCTGCGCTAGCAATCGGCTGCGCCATTTACGGCACCGGAGGTGGCGGCCAGACCCAGTCGGCTGTGTTGTTCGCCGGCCGGGCCATCCGCGACAACGGCCCCGTCCGCTTGGTTAGCTTCGATGAGTTGGATCCGGAGGGTTTGGTGATGCCGCTGGGCGGTATCGGCGCACCTACAGTTTCCGAGGAGTTGCTGCATAGCCGCGGGCAGGCTCAAGCACTTGTGGAAGCTTTGGAGCGCCGTACCGGACGGAAAGTCGTCGCAATCATGCCCACCGAGATTGGCGGTTCCAACGGCGTTGAACCTGTGGCATGGGCGGCTGAATTGGGTCTGCCAATAGTTGATGCAGACGGCATAGGCCGCGCCTTTCCGGAGATCCAGATGGTGTCGATGAATGTCGCTGGTCTTGAACCTACGCTGGCTGCTGTTTCCGACGTCCTGGGCAATGTTGTGCTCATCGATCCAATCAGTGCCAAGTGGACTGAGAACATCGCGCGAGCCGTAACAGTGGCGGTGGGAGCAACTGCACTGCTCACGATTTATGTGTACCCGGCTTCTGTCTTGAAACCGGCGACTGTTCTCGGCTCGATCTCACGGTCACTGGCTGTCGGCCGCGCCATTCTTGGCTCGCCGACCCCGATTGCCACTGCATGTGAACTTCTCGATGCGACGATCCTCCTTGCTGGAAAGATCATCGATATCGAACGGTCCACGGCCGGTGGTTTTGTCACTGGCAGCGTGGTGGTTGCAGGCCTCGGCGAGCACGCAGGCCGCATGCTCCGCATCGAAATCCAGAACGAGAATTTGATCGCCTTTGAAGACGGTGTCCCTGTTGCGATGGCTCCCGATCTGATCAGTGTGATCGACTCACACACCGGGCATGCAATTGCCACCGAAAACCTGCGCTTCGGCCAGAGAGTTACAGGAATTTCGTGGGGCTGCGATCCGCTGTGGCTCACCGACACCGGCCTCCAGGTCGCAGGTCCCCGCGCCTTTGGTTACCCGTTCGATTACTCAGTTCCGGAGGTACAGGCATGAGTGCTGCGCATGGTTCCTACAAAGTCGGCATCGACGTTGGTGGCACAAACACTGATGCAGTGGTCCTCGACCAGAACAACAACGTCCTGACTGCTATCAAGCGTGCCACGAGCGAAGATGTCATTGAGGGGATCCGCGCCGCTCTCTCTGCTGCTCTGGATTCCGTTGATGACCCTCGTCTGGTCGGGCGCGTCATGCTCGGAACCACCGCTGCCACTAACGCCATTGTCGAGCGACGGAACCTGGGGCGTACTGCCGTCATCCGCCTTGGAAGCCCAGCTGGCGATGTGGTTCCACCAATGGAGGGGTGGCCACTTGAGCTCCGTGACGCCGTTTCTGCCGGCGTGCTGATGACCAGTGGTGGGCATTTTGTTAACGGGGCCGAAATCATGCCGCTTGATGAGGAGGCCGTAGAGGATTTCCTACAGGAAGTCCAAGGGCAAGCGGACGCGGTAGCTATCACCGGAATCTTCAGTCCCATGAACACTGAGCATGAACAGCGTGTAGCAAAAATTGTCGAGCGGTTTCTGGGGCCGGAAGTTCCGGTGTCGTTGAGCTCTGAAGTTGGTCAGGTCGGCCTGTTGGACCGTGAGAATGCCACCATACTGAACGCAGCCCTTAGCGATGTGATTGGGATCGTGACAGCAGCTCTCACCTCAGGTATTGCAGAACGCGGCATCGCGCCTGAGCTATACATCGCCCAAAACGACGGCACTCTCATGACGGTCGATTTCGCCGCCCGGTTCCCTGTTTTCACTATCGGCTCCGGCCCCGCGAATTCAATTCGCGGCGCTGCCTTCCTGTCAGGGCTTGCCGATGCCATCGTCGCCGACGTGGGTGGAACGACAACTGACTTTGGCTGTATCGCCGGCGGCTTCCCGAGAGAATCCAGTTCAGCGTCGGTAATTGGCGGTGTACGCACCAACTTCAGAATGCCGGATGTGCTAAGCATCGCCATCGGCGGCGGCAGCATCATTGATGGTCCAGTCCCAGTGCCGACCATCGGCCCTCAGTCAGTCGGACACACCATTGGACAGCATGCCCTCGTCTTCGGCGGCATGACCCCAACGCTCACAGACGCAGCCGTCCACGTCGGCCGCAGCACACTCGGCACTCACCGGATCCCCAATGCCCAGGGTGCACGGCTGGCAGCGGCACTGGAACTCAGTGCGGCAGAAATTGCAGAAGCAGTCGATGCCATGCAATCCGGCAAAGGCTCCTCACCTTTGGTCGCTGTGGGCGGAGGCTCATTTTTGATCCCCGATGATCTGCCCGGAGTATCCCGGGTCGTTCGGCCGCCGTTGGCGCATGTCGCCAACGCCGTCGGCGCCGCCATTGCCCTCGTCAGCGGCCGTGCCGACTCCATCGTCCCAGCCACTCAACGGAACGCATCCATTGAAGGCGTATGCGAATCCGCCAAGCAGCGAGCCATCGCCGCCGGAGCAGATCCTGCTTCGGTTGAAGTCATCGAGGTGCTTGAGATTCCGATGAGTTACCTAACCGAACCGACCATCCACATTCACGTCAAGGCGGCTGGCCCCCTCACCGCCACCGCAAACTAGGAGAAAACCGTGAAACAAACACACGCCCTGGCAGGGGCACTCGTAGCGACCGCCCTGCTGCTCTCCGGCTGTACCCCTTCGCCCCCCAACACGAACGCAGCTGTAGATGACACATTCGTATACGCCGCCAGCTTGGAAAGCGTGACCGAATGGGACCCAGCAGTCGCATACGGGGCCGAAATCCAGGCGTTCTCGAACATCTACGACAAGCTCACCCGCTACAACGCCGAAACCGAAGAGGTCGACCCCGAACTGGCGACAAAATGGGAGCACTCTGAGGATGGCCTCACCTGGACGTTTACACTCCGCAACGACGCGAAGTTCCACAACGGCCGCCCTGTCGATTCTGCAGCGGTAAAACAGGCAATTGAGCGCACGATAAAACTCAACGGCGGTCCGGCCTACATCTGGTCCGCCGTAGATTCCATCAGCACCCCTTCAGCAGACACCGTGGTGTTCAACCTGAAGTATCCCGCGCCGCTGGACCTCGTCACGACCTCGGGCTACGGAGCCTACATCTACGATGTCCAAGCCGCCGGAAGTGAGGACCTCGCCAAGTGGCTTGCCTCCGGCAAGGACGCCGGAAGCGGACCTTACACAGTATCGAAGTGGAACCCAGGCGAAGAAGCCTCCCTCCGCCTCACCGCCCAAAGAGAATATTGGGGCGGCTGGAAGGACAACTCCTACAAGAACGTCGAATTCAGGACCGTCCCCGAACGCACCACCGCTTGGCAGCTCATCCAAGCCGGAAAGATCGACATGGTTCAACGGCTCACCCCGCAACTGTTCGCCGAAGCGGAAAAATCACCAAGCGTCGTCACACTCAACAAACCGCTGTTCCAGAACGCCCTCGCCTTCTTCAATACAAAGTCCGGACCAATGCAGGACGTGCGCGTCCGCAAAGCGGTCCAAGCCGCCATCGACTATGCCGGGACCGTAGAGGCACTCGAAGGCTCAGCCGTAGCAGCCAGCGGAGTCATTCCCGAAGGTATCCCCGCCTACACACCAGGACTCGAGAAAACACAGGATCTTGACCAGGCTGCAAAACTTCTCGCTGAGGCGGGATACGGGCCCGGCGGAAAGCCGCTGACACTCAAACTGACAATCACCAGCGGACTCACAGACGAAGAGCTCGCTGCAACCCTGATGACCTCCGCCCTCGCGAAGGTGAACGTCACCCTCGACGTGCAGGTCCTGCAGTGGGAAGCCCAGTGGAATAAAGCGAAATCAGAAGACCCCGCTGAAGTGCAGGACATGATGATGTTCTACTACTGGCCTGAGTACCCCACACCGACCGCATGGCTGACCAAGCTCTTCCGCACCGAGGAAACCATCGGATTCAACCTGGCCTACTACTACAACCCTGCCGCCGACGCCGCCATCGACAACATCGACAAACTGCTGGCAACCGACAAAGCAGCCGCTGAACGCGCCGTCGCCGACCTGCAAAAGACCATCCTCGTTGACGACGCCGCGGCAGCACCACTTTGGGTGCAGACCTCCCAGTCCGTCATAGCTAAGAGCGTGGAGGGCTACGTCGAAAACCCTGCCTATCCGGAAACACCGGACATTCACGCGCTGACCCGCACTTCCTCTGATGACTAAGTTTCTCTTCACACGGATCTTTCAGGCCCTCCTCGTCGTGGCGGGAGTACTCGTGGTGACATTCCTTATCACCCGGGTACTCCCCGGCGACCCGGCCGTTGTCTACGCAGGAGCCCGTGCGACACCGGAACAACTCGCAGCGGCCCGCCTCCAGCTCGGCTTGGATGACCCGCTCACCACCCAACTCGCAAACTACATCGGAAACCTGTTCCAAGGTGACTGGGGCACCAGTCTACGAACGAAACGAGCCGTGTTGGAGGGACTTTCATCAGTGGTCCCACAATCCATCCAGCTGGTAACCGTGGCCCTGATAATTGCCATCATCATCGGCATCCCGCTGGGAGTCATCGCGGCTCGATTCAAGAGCCAGACCGCGGACCGTTTCATTCAGGTCGGATCGATGGTCTTCGTCGCCTTCCCTACCTTTCTGCTCGGTCTTATCGCTCAAACGGTACTTGCTGGCAGACTCGGACTCTTCCCGATATCCGGTTCCTACGATTCAACCCTCGACTACAGCTACCCGCTGACCACAATCACCGGGTCGCCCATGGCCGACGCACTCATCACCGGCAACTGGCCCGTCTTCGGAAGCAGTATTTACCACACGCTGCTTCCTGCGCTCGTGATTGCCGTCTACCCGGTCGGGGTCATCACTCAAATGACCAGGGCATCGCTGATCGAGGAAGCAGGACTGGACCATGCACGATTTGAACGGGCCCTTGGATTCAGCAGATTCCAGATTCTGACACGTTTCTCCCTCCGGCCTGCGCTGAACCCGGTCCTTTCCCTGATCGCATTGGTCTTCGCATTTGCGCTCGTCAACACGTTCCTCGTGGAGTCGATCTTCAATTGGCCGGGACTCGGGCGCTATGCAGTAGCCGCCATAACGGCACTGGATACCCCAGCAATCGCCGGCATCACCATCATCGTCGCTTTCATTTACGTAGGCCTCAATGTCTTGGTAGACCTCATTCAAGGCCTCAACGATCCCCGGGTAAGGTCACGATGACTACCTTAAACGCACTAACGCAACTGCGAGCCGCAACGCAGACATTCAAAGCCAATACATACGTCCTAATTGGCGGTTCAATACTCGCGCTAATAACACTGGCAGGATTGCTCGCCCCATGGCTCGCACCCTACCCGGAAGATGCTCTCGGGAACGTCAACACCGCCCAGACCCTTCTACCCCCCAGCGCCGAACACTGGATGGGAACCGATCAAGCTGGCCGGGACGTGCTGTCCCGGGTACTCTTCGGTACCCGAACCTCGCTCACAATCGTTGTCGCAGTGATAGCAGTCGCCGGCACCATCGGGACCATCCTTGGCGTTGTGGCCGGTTTTGCCGGCGGCGTCATCCGGGACATTGTCATGCGTGTCACTGACATGTTCCTAGCCTTTCCGGCACTCCTGCTGGCGCTGGCCCTCGCCCTCATCCTCAGACCCAGCATGCCAACTGTCATCCTGGCCATCGCCGTCACCTGGTGGCCGTGGTACACCCGTTTGACCGCCAGCGTGGCGTCCTCGATGCGCAACCGCGGATATGTCGAAGCTGCCAGATGCCTTGGGGTTTCCGCTCCCCGCCTTGTTCTTCGACATGTTCTGCCAAATTCAATGACTCCCGTCCTGGTGCAGTCATCCCTGGATGCGGGCGGAATCCTGATCACCTCGGCCGCCCTGTCCTATCTGGGTCTAGGAGCAAACGGACCAACACCAGAATGGGGTCTCATGGTGTCCGAAGGTCAGCAGTTCTTTACAACCGCATGGTGGGCAGCGCTTTTCCCAGGTCTGACCATCATGATCACCGCTCTGGCATTCAACCTGCTTGGAGAGGGCCTACGATCCTCGCTCGATCCCCGGAGGACAGCCAGATGAACAGTGAAAGTAGTAACAGCGAGGGGCTCCCGCTCAGAGTAAAGGATTTGCGTGTCAGCTACGGGGATCGAGTCGTCTCGCACATCCCCTCATTGGAACTGGCTGCCGGCCAGAGCATCGGAATAGTCGGTGAGAGTGGGTCCGGCAAAAGTAGTGCACTGATGGCGATGCTGGGCCTGTCCAGCACCACCGGAGCACAGCCAACCGGTCTCGTGACGGTGAGCGGGGTAGACATGCTCGCCGATACGCCGCAGGCACGGTCGATGCTTGGCTGGGACATTGGGCTCGTCATGCAAAGCCCACAGTCCTCCCTCAACCCCACGATGAAGCTTCGCAACCTCGCCCGAGCAGCCCTTCGCCGGCACGGCGTGAGCAAAGAAGACGCGGACAAACGCATCACTGAAGCAGCATCAATCGTGCGCCTGGACGAAAGAGTCCTCGGCCGCTATCCCCACGAAATCTCCGGAGGGCAGGCACAACGCTTCGTCATTGCCCTTGCCGTCGCCCAAAGAGTGCGATGCATCCTCGCCGATGAGCCGACCAGCGCTCTCGACGTCACTGTACAGGCAGAAGTCATCACGCTTCTCAACCGGCTCCGCCATGAGGAAGGAATCGCCATGCTCCTCATCAGTCACGACCTGCCAGTCGTGTCAGAGCTCACCGATTACGTACTCGTCATGCGAAACGGCGAAGTTGTCGAAGAAGGGAAGACACCCCAAGTGTTCGGTAACCCGCAGAACGAATACACCAAGTCCCTGCTCGCCAGCGTGCCCGAATGGCAAACAGAAAGGCCAAGGAAAAACGCATGGACATCATGACGGTCAAGAACCTCCGGTTGGGCTACGGGCGGGCTACCGTGGTCCACGATGCAAGCTTCGCCATTCCGGAAGGACCAGCAGGCCTGGCACTGGTAGGAGAATCCGGATCCGGCAAATCAACTCTTGCCCGCGGTCTCCTAAGGCTGATGAGCCCACAAAGCGGGGAAATAGAATTCCAAGGGCAAAATCTCGAACGCCTTGACCGGGCCGGAAGAACCGAATACCGCAGGTCCGTCCAGCCAGTCTTCCAGGACGGGGTCGAAACCCTGGACCCGAGGTTAACGGTGCGCAAGGCACTTCTGGAAGCGATCAACAAACGGCGCGACAAGCCCACCCCCCGCACGCGCGAGAATCTCGTCAAAGAGGCCCTTGATTCTGTGAGCCTGCCCTCCGAAATCGGCAAGCGGTTACCGCACGAGCTCTCCGGAGGGCAGCGCCAACGAGTATCGATCGCGCGGGCCCTCGCAATCCAACCTCGCCTCGTTCTCCTGGACGAACCCACAAGCGCACTCGACGCCTCCGTCCAAGCGAACATTATCGAATTGCTCGTCCGACTAAGACACGAACGCCAACTCTCCTATCTGCTGATCACGCATAATCTCGCCATCGTCAGCAGCCTATGTGAAACCACCATGGTTATGTCCGGCGGTCACATCGTGGAGGCAGGCCAGACATCGGAAGTACTCAGTCACCCCAGTCACCCCTATACCCTCCGGCTCATCAATTCGGTTCCGAAACTCCAACGAACGCATTAGTTGTTGACGGCCGCCAACCCTGCAGGAGCCTCGACTGCTGACAGGAAGAGACTGTGACGGTAGGACAGGAAGTCCTCTCCACTGCCATCTGGAATGAGCGGTCGTAGCAGAATCCGCAGGATCTGCTATGACCGCTGCAACAGCACCCGCTTTGCCCACGAGAAGGAAAAGAATGAAAAAAATCCATAGGGACGCTGCACTGAGAATAATTGCTACCGACCGTGCCAGCATGGATAACCTACTGGCGCAGGCCGAGCAAAGGCTTATACACCAAGCCACCAAAACAGGCACAGGCGGCATCCTGGTCACCCGGGAAAGTCCCTCCTCATTTTCCATGGTAATCAGCGAAGAGGTACCTCACGGCCTTACCCAGGAGCACCAATCGTGGCGCGACTAAACGGAAACATCGTCCGGACCAACACAAAGCGCGGACTTGATCCCAAGAATCAGCGCGGAGGTGGCCATATGCCGTCTCGACAGAGAAGCTCACGACATTCGCGGGTGTGCGATCACATCGGAGACACGCTAGCGTGACATACCGGCGCAAGATCAGGGCCCTCGCCATCAACAAATCCACACCGGCACCAGTCCGCTTCATCGAATACCCCGGACCTGTGGGACAACCCGTGGAAAGTTGGTCCGACCTGCGCATCGGAGACCTACTTGAAGTCCAGGCGAAAACAGGGTTCATCACCCACGCCCGCGTCGAAATGCTCAGTGCCGATAAAACCTTACTGTGGCTGAGAACCGACGGAACCGGGCATAGATCACTTCATCTGGACTCAGACCACCTAACCCTATACAAACCATAAAACAGCACCAGCGGCATCACCTTTGTCGCATGAGAGTTCGGTGCAAAGTCACCTACTGGTGTTCCATCATGCGCGGGCTGTCAAGGCCGGTTGCGTCGTTGGCAGAAGGATCTGCGACCATGCCCACACTTGGATTGTGAAATGAGGGCGCCAATGAGCACTCGGCGATGGGTCTGATTCTCAATGGCTTCAGCCGTACAAAGGGTCCTGCCGGAAGCCTCGTCCATGAAGACGGGTCCAAAACCTGGTCTTCAAGTCGGCGTTTCTCGTTTTGGTCCAGCATGCTCACGCGCACGTACACAACAACCCGGTGTCAGGCCACTGCTCCTCCAATCCCTTTGCCTGCGAGGTTGAGTTCTAAAGCCCGTCCTCTAAGGAAGTCGAGCTCCGGACATGCAGTGTCAGATTTGGGTGTAGTCCAGCTGGGCGTGCGGAGCGGATCGGCCGAATGACAGTCTTTAGGGAGGTTGCCTGTCTAGGACTGGTTACCGCGAGGCCCAGGCCAGTCCCTGCCGCATCAGGCGTGTCACAGGAGGAGAGGATAGGTCATCTAGGTAATGGCCGATGGCACTATAGAAGATCCGCCCGGACCCCCAAGTTTTTACCCATGCCTGGGGCATTCGCTGGCCTTGCAGCCAAGGCATATGTTCTCCGTCGAATACCGTCTCTAGCAGGACGTGGTTCCGAGGGTCAACATTCATGTAGTACTGCTCGCTCGCAACCGTGAAGTTCTCGATCCCCTCCGTGACCGGATGATCTGAATCGGTTACTTCCAGGCCATAGGGGTGGCGTACCCCTTCTCCCGCAGGGTGGTAAAACACGTCCGCCCCGAGCATCATGTGGTACATAACGCTTCCCCTGAAGGCAGCACCTCCACCGTGCCAGGACGCGAAACCGACGCCGTCCTGCACGGCCCCAAGGAGGTGTTGCTCCTGAGATGGCGTGAGGGTCTCGCTGAGCAGTGCGTTGTTCCAATTGTTGACGATTAAGTCGAAGCGCCGCAGGTCCTGGTCTAATACGAAAATGTCATTGGACTCCTCGACTTCGAAACCGATGTCTTCGAGGACTTCGCGGGCCCAACGTCCTACGCCGTAGGGATTGTGTCCAGGCCAGCCGCCGTAGAGATATAGCGCCTTCTTAGGTGTCTGGTTCATTTATGCGTCCTTCCAGCGTTGGGTGTTCATTTCAGAGGATTAGTGGGCGTTCGCTGTGATCTTCCTTGGGAAGGGTCCACGACAGGCAGCGTGTCCGAAGAGCCCTCCTCGTCCCTCGCCTCAGACGTGGCGCGGCGGACTTCGTAAACCTCGCAGGGCACCAAAACGACGATCGAACAAGGGAATGCCATATATTCGGTACTTTCCAAAAGTAAACCCTATGTTGCCCCTGCCTCTCAACCTACCCATAGCTTCAGATCTGACGTCAAAACCTCAGCGGTTAGTCGAACAGGGAACGCTACCCAGCTGCGGCCGAACCCAAAGTGGGATCACACCA
Source organism: Arthrobacter sp. R4 (assembly GCF_051365025.1). Classification (NCBI taxonomy): domain Bacteria; kingdom Bacillati; phylum Actinomycetota; class Actinomycetes; order Micrococcales; family Micrococcaceae; genus Arthrobacter; species Arthrobacter sp. R4. The sequence goes on along the minus strand of NZ_JBLWIJ010000037.1, from coordinate 7,071 downwards.
ACGGGCCTTCTGCCATGTGTACCCTTGTCCACATGGCACTCGAGTACTTCCTGGGCGACAATCGAAGCAACCATGAGCGGATGCTTGCGGGGGATTTGTATATATCTGATGACCCGCTGATCATGGAGCAGCAGCAGCGGGCCGTGCGGTTAGCAGGGGAATATTACGCTGCCTACTTGCGAGACATAGAGGGATCTCAATTGCTTATCAGGGATCTGATCGGCAACCTTGACGACACTGCTCACATCCGGCCCCCACTGTTTGTGGACTACGGAAGCCGGATTTCCATCGGCGCAGGAACCTTTATAAATTACGGCCTAACAGCGCTCGACGTCGCAGCCATAACAATCGGGAAGGACTGCCAGATTGGGCCGAATGTTCAGCTTTTGACACCCACCCACCCGATCGAACCAGGGCCAAGGCGTGCCAAGTTGGAGGCCGCGTTACCCATCGTCATTGAGGATAATGTTTGGCTGGGCGGAGGGGTAATCGTGCTCCCTGGGGTTTCAATTGGAGAAAATAGCGTTATTGGCGCTGGCTCCGTCGTCACAAGAGACATCCCGGCCAACGTCGTTGCCATGGGAAACCCCGCTAGAGTTTCACGTCCCATACAGGAGTAGCTAACATGCCGGCACGACGCTTTGATCCTGAACGGCGTGATCGCATTATCGAGGCGACGCTGCAGCTGATAGCCGCGGAAGGCGTAGCCGGAACGTCACACCGCAAGATCGCGGTGATGGCCGACGTCCCACTTGGCTCCATGACCTATCACTTTGACGGCATGGATGACCTGCTACATGAAGCATTCACCCGATTTGCTACACGCATTAGCGATCGATTTGAGCGAAGGATGCAGGAAGCCACGACACTGGATGACGTCAAGGCTGCGGTTGTGGAAATGATTGTCAGTGACACATATGGAGACAACGACTCCCTGGTGCTGACACTCGAGTTGTACACGTTGGCTGCACGCCAAGAAAAGTTCCGCCACCTTACCCATGACTGGATGCTGCGAAGCCGCCAGGCTTTCGGCCGCCACTTCGACCCGACCGTATCGCGGCAACTCGATGCTCTAGTGGAGGGCCTATCGATTCACCGGGCATTCGAGCCTGGCGACTACACCTTGGCGCTGGTGTCTGAGGCCGTTGACAACCTGTTGGCCAAAAGCCGGCTAGTCAAAACCGGCCAAACGGCCCTTCCCTCTGAGAAAGACGCAACCGCATCGGACAATGGTGGCCTTGTCGGCCAATTGCGGTTCTCTCATGGAGCCGTAGGTCCCGAAGGGGTCGACTAACCTTCCCGAGTCTCTTACCGAAGTGAGACCCCGGGAAGCTATGTCTTTGCGACTGATTTGCGCGCCCTGGCCATATTCTCCAGCTCAGTGCTGACCGCTTTGAGAGCTTCGAGGCGCTTGGATGCTGGGTCCCTTTGACGCTCTGCGCGTCGCGAGTCTCGCGGTGCATCTCGTTGGGCAGCACCGGTGGGCTCGATACGACCCGCAAATGGGTCGATAAAAAGAATCGTCGCAGAGCCGGCATTCACTGGCGCTTGCCCCTCCGGACAACATTTAGGCTGCATCTTCTGGCTGTTTCTTTCGCATTGGTGGTAGTTGCATAGTTATATGAATCTTGGAGGAATTGCCTTTAGATCCGTCTTACCCGAGGCGGGCTACGACCAGAAGCCGGCTCCCTTCCCCCACATAACTCTTAGTTGGTGGTGCCTGCGTCATTCAGGGCTTGACATGGAGCGAACGTGCTGTTCGGTCGAGGGAGATCGACGCCGATTCCACCTGATCTTTGATGGAGACGATCCGCTCAATAACCTCGGTCGCGAGATGCATTGTTTTTGGTGATGGGTCAAGAGCTATCCGCGATGCCAAGCTGTCCATCACGGCTCCTACGAGGGCCGCAGTATGCGGGTCATAATAACGCTGCAGAGAGCGGGTATTTTCGTCCCTCAGGGCCTGGAGTGGCTTTCGCCATTCGGGCCTTCTCATCGCCAGGGCGTGTAGCTCGGAATAGAGGACAAGCCCTTTGCCATGGGTGAATCCTTCCGACTTGATCATCTGCAGGATGAGCGGAGCATTCGACGACTCATCGTGTAAATTGCTGAGCTGGCTCCTGAAACTCTGGGCGGCTCGTTCAATGAACCTCGAAAAAACTGCGCCCAACAGATCGTCGACGCCAGAAAAGTGGTACGTGAGAGATCCGAGCGGAATGTCTGCTCGCACCGCTATTTTCCGGTAGGTGGCTCCGGCCACTCCGTCCTCGGCGACAAGTTCCAGAGCGGCCTCAATAATCCGGTCCCTGCGTGAGGGATCAAAACGTCGAGGTCTCACATAATCCCTTCCCATTCCTCGTCGTCGTGCCGGTGCAGAAGGAACTTCCAAACGGAGCCTATCCCCGCGGCCCCTGCATCCGGGGGCATATGCACACTAGCCGAAATGTACGGTCGTACACCCTTTACTCCGCGGTGCGTACGATCGTACACTAGACCGTGTGCGGTGAGAAGGCTCCGAGATTAGGCCGCGGCCCGGCCACCCAGATGCTCTTCATTTTCAAAGTTACCCAAAGCTTAGGCTTGAGTAAATCAATATACTGTGTACTCTTACTTATGGGTGATGCGGCTCTCAGTACGCTTCGCTACGACTCTTTACCGACGCAAGTACGCAGTTGTTGGCCATCCACTCAACCCGGGCTGCAACCGAGAGGTGTTAGAAATGACCATTGAGACCCCAGTCCGCCATCCGGGGCCCGCCAAGGACAGCTACGACGTGGTCATAGTCGGCAGCGGCATGGGCGGTGGAACTCTCGCTTATGCATTGCGCGATTCCGGATGCAGCGTCCTTCTCGTTGAAAGGGGTGGGTTTGTCCCCCAAGAGAAGGCGAACTGGAGCCCAGAAGCTGTTTTTGAAAAGGGCCGCTACAAGAACGCTGAAAAGTGGTACTCAGAAAAAGGGGAGCCCTTCTCACCTGGAACGTACTACTACGTCGGCGGAAACACTAAGTTCTATGGCTCATCCTTAGTACGCTTCCGGCGTGAGGACTTCGAAGCCGCCGAACTCGAGGAAGGCACCTCACCGGCCTGGCCATTTGGCTATGACGAACTCGCGCCCTACTACAGCCGCGCGGAGCAGGCATACCGAGTCCACGGAGATCACGAGGATGACCCGACGCTGCCACGTAAGGAGCCCTTCCCCTACCCTGCGATCGGACACGAACCGGACGTCCAGTGGGTTGCCGATGGCCTTCGTAAGCAGGGGCTGACCCCTTCGAACATCCCGTTGGGCATTGACCTGCGCCAAGGCGGCACTTGTATCCGCTGCCGCACCTGTGATGGATTCCCGTGCCGGGTTTTAGCCAAAATGGATGCCGACGTCGCATGCGTCCGGCCAGCCGTTGCAACCGGAGCAGTTGAACTCATCACCGGCGCATATGTGGATCAGGTCCTGACTGACGGAACCGGGGAACGCGCGACAGGGGTGAAAATCACCCAAAATGGCGAGGACTTTGTCATCGACGCCAAAACCGTTGTCGTCTCTTGCGGTGCAGTCAATTCCGCTGCACTGCTGCTAAGGTCTGCGAACGATCGGCACCCTGAGGGTTTAGCCAATTCATCTGGGATGGTAGGACGGAACTACATGGTGCACAACAACAGCATCATGATCGGAATACACCCAAATCGGAACAAGGTCGAATTCCAGAAGACGCTCTACATCAATGATTATCTGCTCAAGGGCACCAAAGAATACGCTTACCCGCTCGGCCATGTTCAACTGATCGGGAAGCTCCAAGGTTCCATGCTCGTGGGCCAGAAGCCGCTGATCCCCAAGTGGGCCCTCAATGAAGCTGCGAAACACAGCATGGACTGGTGGCTGTTCACGGAAGACCTCCCCGACCCCAAGAACCGCGTTACTCTCCGCCCTGACAACGGGATTCAGATCCGGTGGGTCCCCAACAACGTCCGCGCGCACAAGTTCCTGGTGAAGGAGATGAACCGTGTATTGCACAAGCTTGGATATCCGCTGGTCTTCAGCGAGACGACAGGCATTGAAGTCAATTCGCATCAGGCAGGCACCATCCGCGCGGGAGAAGACCCGACTACCTCGGTGTTGAATCCAAACTGCCGCACTCACGACATCAGCAACCTCTTTGTCGTTGATTCCTCGTTTTTCCCGTCCCTGCCGGTCATGAATCCGGCATTGACCATTGCCGCCAACGCCTTCCGCGTCGCAGAGCACGTCGCGAGCAGCGTTCAGGAAACCTCCTATTCCCGAGCTACCCAGCTCGGCGATTCCTAACCACTAAGCACTAAGCACTACAGAAAGTTACAACCATGACAGATCAGCAGCTGACCGGCGGACAGATGATTGTCGACTGCCTCATCCGAGAGGGCGTCGACCGCGTTTTCGCCGTGCCTGGGCACGGAAACACGGCGCTTCTGGATGCCTTCGTTGACCGTGCAGATGAAATTGAAGTGATTCCTGCCATGCACGAACAGGGTGCAGCCCACATGGCGGACGGATACTACCGGGCTTCGGGCAAAATCGCTGCCGTGTGTACCTCCATCGGCCCCGGAGCCACGAACACCCTGACGGGCCTGGTCACAGCATTCGCCGACTCGCAGCCCTTCATTCTCATCACCGGTGCCGTACACACGTACATGGAGAACCGCGGCGTGCTCCAAGAAATCGACCGTCCACACGGGAACAACTTCCCCCGCATGGCCGAGCCCGTAGTCAAGCGCTGGTGGCAGCCCAGCCGCCTCGAGCAGATCCCGACGGTCATGGCTCAGGCCTTCAACACCATGAATGAAGGCCGAAAAGGCCCCGTTCTCGTTGATGTTCCGCAGGACCTGCAGGCCGAGTACGGGAACTATGTACACATTCCGGGTGACAGGCGTCCCCGGAAGCGCCCCACCGGCGACGCAGCAGCCATCGCCGAAGCCGCAACCCTGCTCGCTGCGGCGAAACGACCCGTCATCCTTGCCGGCGGTGGAGTCATCGCCGCGGAAGCCAGCGGTGAGCTGCGGGCCATCGCGGAACGACTCGGCGCACCTGTTACTCATTCCTTCATGGGAAAGGGGGCATTCCCGGCCGACCACGACCTCTACGCCTGGCCGTGCGGAGACATGGGTTCGATCCCGGGCAACAGCATGACGACCAAGGCTGACGTCATCCTTGCCGTAGGCTGCCGCTTCAGCGACCGCATCACCTCCTCGTACAAGGAGGGGATAACCTTCAACATCCCGTCAAAGACCAAGCTGGTGCACATCGACATCGATGGCTTTGAGATCGGACGAAACTACCCTGTCGAAGTGGGCATCGTAGGTGACGCGAAGAGCTCGCTGGCTCTGCTGCTGGAGCACCTCGGCGAAGGCCCCGACTACCACGACACCGAGTACTTCGCAGAACTGCAGGAATACAAAGAACGCTGGGAGAACCACCTTGCTCCCATGCGCGAAACCGACTATCTGCCCATGACCAACTCCAGGGCCATGGTCGAGATCCGGAAGGCGCTCCCGCGCGAGGGAATCCTGGTCACCGACTCCAGCAACCCCGCAAACCAAGCGTTCAACGAGTTCCCGATCTACGGTCCCAAAACCAACATCGTGGCCGGAGGCATGTCCGGAATCGGCTTCGGGCTCCCTGCGGCCATCGGAGCCCAGATCGCCGTACCCGAAACGCCGGTCTTGGCGATGGTGGGTGATGGCAGCTTCCTCCAAACCGGAACCGAGCTCTCAACCGCCGTGATGCTGGGAACACCCCTCGTCGTCGTTGTTCTGAACAACGGAGGCTGGGAAGCAATCAAGGACCTGCAGATCAACCTCTTCGGGTCAGACCGCAGGCTCATCACGAACTGGACCACCCCAGACGGGAAGCCCTACTTCGCGAATATCGCCGAATTTGCCCGTTCTCTCGGGTGCACCGCCGAACGTGTCGAGGATCCGGCGCGGCTCGCGGAGGCGATCGAACGCGGCTTCGCTACGGAGGGACCGGTCGTCATCGAAGCCATGAGCGCGCACGAGCTGCCCTGGAGTGAGATGCACCCAACCGGTTGGTGGGACATCGCCGTTCCGGCATACCACGGTGAAACCCGCGACGAATACGTCGCTAAACGCGGTTTCTAACCGGGAGACGTGTCATGGGCGCAGTGAGGCTAGGGCTCAACTTGGAGTTCGCAAGGTATGAAAACGGCTCCTTTGACTGGGCCATGGACCGTGCAGCGGACATCGGATACAAGTACGTCGAGCCGATGGTCCACTGGGGTCGAGAGCTACTCAGCGAGGCCGGCTACTTCCATAGTCGGTCGATGCTCGATGATCCTCTCATCCTCAAAGAGGCCGCCGAAAGCCGTGATTTGCAGATTTCTTCGCTGTCGAGCCACGCCCCCTTGGCAAAGCCTGACATCGCAGTCGACTACCTGAAGCAGTCCATCCGTTACGCGGCCGAATGCGGCGCGCCCATGATCCAAGTCGACGACGGACCGGTCCCCACCTGGACCACCGAAGAAGAGAACTACGGCCTGATGCGGTACACCCTGCAAGAGGCCGCCTATGTCGCCGAACGCAGGGGAATCGCCATCGCGATAGAAACCCATGGCCCGTACACAGCGACCCCTGCCGCCCTGGACCTGCTGCTAAAGCTGGTCAACTCACCCGCACTGACGGTCAACTTGGACACTGGCAACAGCTTCCTGAGTGAGAACGACCCGCACGAATGGCTCGAAAATATCGTCGCCAATGTCACCCACGTGCATGCCAAGGACATTTCGTTGGCGGATGCCGCCAAGTATCGCGGCAAAATCCGCGGAATGCTTGGCTGCACGTGCGGTGAAGGAGTCATCGACTGGGAGCGGATTGTGAGGACGCTTGCAGCCGCTGACCACGACGTGGTTCTGTCCGTGGAATGCGGGTCCTTGGACGCGGCCACGAAAAGTTATCACTATCTGAGCGAAGTCATTCAACGAGTTGGTGCGCCGGCTCTTCAACCCTCAGCTATTGCGAAGGAATCGTCATGAATAAGAACACCCCGCTTGTTTCGGGCATGTCCCGGCGAGGATTTATTTCCCT
>NZ_JBLWIJ010000036.1:0-1885 GCF_051365025.1 Arthrobacter sp. R4 | reverse complement strand
TCGCCTCCGCCCTCATGGTCGCCGGCTGGTACGCCTGCCGCAACCGCATCCGCGAAATCGCCGAAACCCGCGACGGCTTCACCGGCACAGCCCCCGTCATCGCCAACCCGACACCCATCAGATAAGCCCTGTCCTACCTACGGCGAACGCCTCCCTTTTGCAAACAACCAGTCCGAACAGCCAAAGAAAGCCCATGACAACGGAAACCGAAACAACCCTGACCGCATCCCACACCCAGCCTGCCGCCGTCGTAATTTCCAGCGACGGCCCCCGGCAGGCAGGCTATTCGGCCGAGCCCCGAGGCGAGGCCAACCCCGCGCTGAAATCGGCCGGGCACGTGATTGTTGATTCGCTGGTGGCCCACGGTGTGGAACGCACCTACGTGGTTCCCGGCGAGAGCTTCCTGGATGTTTTGGACGGCCTGCATAACTCGGAGATTGAGACCATCGTGTGCCGGCACGAGGGCGGCGCCGCCTACATGGCCGAAGCGGACGGGAAAATGCACCAGCGCCCGGGCATAGCCATGGTGACCCGGGGGCCCGGCGCGGCCAACGCGCATGTGGGGCTGCACACCGCGTGGCAGGATTCCACTCCCATGCTGTTGTTCGTCGGCCTGATCCCCTTCGCGCACCGGGACCGCGAAGCGTTCCAGGAGTTCGACATCAAAGCCTGGTTCGATACCGGCGCGAAGCGCGTGATGGTCCTTGACCATGCGGAGCGGGCATCCGAGATCGTGGCCGAGGCGATGTTTGCGGCGATGAGCGGACGGCCGGGCCCGGTAGTGGTGGGCTTGCCGGAGGACATCATTCGGCAGCAGATTGAGCCGGCGTTGCACCCCGCCATCCCCGTGGCGGCCGGCGGCATGAGCAGCACCGACGCCGCTGCCCTCAAGGCTGCGCTGGCAGAGTCACGCAAGCCGCTGTTTGTCACCGGCGGCAACGACTGGACGCAAGAGGCGGCGGACCAGCTGACCGGATGGCTGGAGCGGCACAATGTTCCGGCTGCAGCCGAATGGCGGACGCAGGGAACAGTCTCCTTCGATTCCCCCTCCTATGTGGGCCCGATCGGCTACGGCCGGCCCCGCCCCACTTACGACCTGCTTGAGGAAACGGACTTGCTCGTCTTTGTGGGGACGGTACCGGGTGACGTGATTACGGACGGGTTCCTCTGCCGGCAGGACTGGAACAAGAAGAACTTCCTGGTCACTGTGGACCCGTCGCTCCGTGGCCGGTCAGGGCCCGTTTCGCGGCAAATCCTGGCCAAGCCCGAGGCCTTCGTCCGCGACCTTGTGAGCATAGACCTGCCGGAGAACGAAGAGTGGAAGGCGTGGACGTCGAGGATGCGCGGGGAGCAGGAGCGGTTTGCCGCGCTTCCTGCGGCGACGCCGACGGCGGGGCAGGCGAGGATGGACACCCTGATGGCGAACCTCGTGCCGAGGCTGCCGGAAGACTCGATGGTGACATTCGGTGCGGGGGAGCACACCAACTGGGCCCACCGCTACTTCCCCACCCGCCGCTACGCCTCCATGATCAGCGCCCGTAACGGCTCCATGGGCTATTCGGTCCCCTCAGCCATCGCGGCGTCGTTGGCCGAGCCCCGACGCCGTGTTGTCACGATCGCCGGGGACGGGGAGTTCCTCATGAACGGCCAGGAGCTGGCCACCGCGGCACAGTACGGTGCCACGCCGCTGGTAATCGTCATGGACAACCAGGAATATGGCACCATCCGCACCCACCAGGAGCGGCACTATCCCGCACGCGTGTCCGGAACCCAGCTGAAGAACCCGGACTTTGGCATGATGGCCCGCGCCTTCGGCGGTTTCGGGGTCACTGTCACCGAAGACTGTGACATTTCGGCGGCACTGGACGCCGCCTTGGCGGCCATT
>NZ_JBLWIJ010000035.1:0-97905 GCF_051365025.1 Arthrobacter sp. R4 | reverse complement strand
GACTTTGGCATGATGGCCCGCGCCTTCGGCGGTTTCGGGGTCACTGTCACCGAAGACTGTGACATTTCGGCGGCACTGGACGCCGCCTTGGCGGCCATTGATGAGGACGGCGTCTTTGCCCTCATCCACCTCGTTGTGGAACAGCGCGTCAAGGCTTACTGAGGGCAGCCTGAGCCAGCAGCGGACGACGGCGGGACATCCCGCCGTCGTCCGCTGTTCTTTGGCCCCGGTCTAGTGGTCCAGGCGGCCAGCTTGAGGGCCTGCCCGTGTGAGGTCATTCGCCCGGATTCGTGGCTTGGGCAAGGACATCCGGGCTAAGGGCCAGATCGGCGTTGAGGATTTCGAAACCAAGAATGTGGCCGTCTTTGTCCACATCGATCACAACTTGGCCATCGCCGTCTGGAATGTCGATGGGACCAACCTGGCGCACCGACGAACCGTCCTCGAGAGGCCCCAGCAATGAAACATAAGCAGCCCGTGCCTCTCGGTCGTAGGAAATTCGCATGGTTAGGTCACCCCTTGGTCACTGTAATGATGTTCCCTGTCCGGTTATCTACGATCACCCGGAGGCAACGCGTTGTGCGCCCATCAGGCAGTGGCTGACTGTACAACGCACCATTCGTTGCCTTCCGGATCCTGCAGCACTTGGAAGGTGCCCGCAGCAGTTACGTGGATAGTGCCCACTCTGACAGCTCCGAGAGCCTCGGCGGCGGCGGAGGCTGCCGGCACGTCGTCAACATGCACATCAATATGGAGACGGTTCTTCCCCTGCTTGGTCTCGGGCACTCGCTGGAAGGCCAGGCGGGTCCACCCCGGGGGATCGATGAAGGACCACGCATCGTTTCGATGTACTGGCTCGCCACCTAGGACCGAGGACCAGAACTCCGCGAGTGCGGCGGGCTCCCGGCAATCCACGACGACCTCATCAATGCGTCCAATCATTCCCCGAGCCTACCGCCGGACAACGTCGACATCATTGCGTACGACGCCTTCGGGTTCCGCTCCCGGCTGTCGCCTCGAGCCCAGCGATAACCTGGGCGTTGCGGCGATCAGGAGAGCGGCGACGGCCACGGCGGCGCTCAGGATCAGGCCCGGCCGGTACTGCTCCAGCATCGCGGCCGCATCAACGGCGGCACCTGCGTTACCGTGACCGCTCACCATTGCCGTCGTAACGGCCAGCACCAGTGCGGCACCGACCTGGGTGCTGGTCTGGATCAGGCCCGCGGCCGGGCCTTGCTCGGCATCCCGGATGCCTGTGGTGGCCTGGACGTTGATGGACGGGAAGGCGAGGGCGAAGCCGACGCCCAGCAGCACGACGGACGGCAGGATGTCGGTCACGTAATTCGGCGAGGTGCCCACGCGAAGGAACAGCACGTATCCGAGCGTCAACGCTGCCAGTCCGGTCAGGATCAGCCGCGGGGCGCCGAATCTCTCGATGAGCCGGTCCGCGAAGGGTGCGCTCGAGGCAACCAGCAGGCCCGCCGGGAGCAGCGCCAGGGCCATGCCAAGAGGGCTCCATCCCAGTACGGACTGCAGGTACAGCGTCAGGATGAACTGGAAACTCAGGTAGGAACCGAATAGCCCCACGGCACTGAGGTTGGCCCGGGCAACCCAGCCTTCCTTAAGGATGCTGAACCGGATCAGGGGGTGCCTGACGCGGTTTTCGATCACGGCGAACGCTGCCAGCACCGCCGCGGAGACTGCGAATCCGGCGATAGTTGCCACAGATCCCCAGCCGTTGTCCGGTGCCGCTACCAGCGTGTAGACCAGGCCCAGCATGCCGGCCGCGAGCGTGATGGCGCCCCAGACGTCATGCCCGCTCTGTTGTTCTCCGTCTGCCGCCTGGCCTGCGGTTCTGTCCCGCGGGATGTACTTCAGGCCAAGAATCACGACGGCGACTGCCACCGGAACGGAGACCAGGAAGGTCCAGCGCCAGCTCAGGGAGGTCATGAGGCCTCCCACAACAAGGCCGAGGGAGAATCCGCTGGCGCCGAACGTGGTGAAGATGGACAGGGCGCGGTTGCGTGCGCGCCCCTCAGCAAAGTTGGTGGTGATGATGGAGAAGGCGGCGGGGGCCGTGAATGCTGCGGCCAGGCCCTTGATGAAACGGGTGGCGATCAGAAGGGCGGGGTCATCCACCAGCCCGCCGAGCAGGGATGCTGCGGCGAAGACACTCAGTGCAATCAGGAAGATGCGCCGGCGGCCGAGCAGATCCGCCATCCGTCCGCCCAGCAGGAGCAGGCTCCCGTAGCCGAGCACATAGGCGGAGACGATCCACTGGAGGGATTCGGTTCCGAGATGAAGTTCGGTGCCGATCGAGGGCAGGGCCACGCCGACCATGGAGACGTCCAGTGCGTCGAGTGCCAGGACGGTGCACAGGACCAGGAGGAGCATCCATTGTGCGCGGGTCCAGCGCACAGCTGTAAGCCGGTCTCCGGCTGATCTTTCTAGGGTGGAGGTTGAAGTCATGGCTACAACTTATATGACGCGTCATTGAATGACAAGGAATATTATGACGTGGACTTTTTGATGGGCTGTGAACTAGAATCGCTGCATGGCAAAACCGCAGGACCAACAGCTGGTTGAGCAATGGCGCAGCATCCAGACCACGTACTTCCACACCGCCGGGGCGCTGGAGCGTGCGTTGGAGGCGAAGTTCAGCATTGGCCTGACAGAGTTTGAAATCCTGGACCTCGTGGCCGAAAACACCGACGAGGCCTGCCGGATGAAGCAACTTGGTGAGCGCACGCCCATGACCCAGAGCGCCATGTCCAAGGTGGTGGACCGTCTCGATAAAGCCGGGCTCATCTCCCGCCATTCCTGCGAAGATGATCGGCGCTCACTGTTCCTGGAACTCACCGATGCCGGCCGCGCACTCCACCGGGAGGCCGCCGTCGAACACCGTGCCCTGCTGAGGGAAAACCTGGGTAAAGACTAGGCGTCCGTCGCCGGTCGAAAGTCGCCGGTCGAAAAGAGACGAATTACCGCCGGTGCGCAAGCCGCAGATACGCCGCAATTAGACGGGGGACAACGGCATATACCGCGACGGGAACCACGACGAGCGTGACCGCGAGCGCCCTGAGCGCAGGTGGCCATGGCTCGATCAACGGTGCGAGCACCCATTGGCTGAGCACCACGAGCGGGAAAATCGCGGCCCACGTGATGGCGGCCCGCTCATGCACCGTCGGCGATGCGGGTGTCCGGGCCGGGGTTTCTGTGGTGGCGTACATGGCGGGCTCCTCTCGGTCTGCATGCCCTCCTGATGCCCTTCATCGTAGGTTTCGGGGGCTGGCCGGGACATCCGGGCGGCTACTCAAGTGCCTACTCATTTGGGGCTGGACACCCTTCTTCCGCCCCGCAGATACTGATGGCATGGCCAGGAGAACCCTTCCCGCGGCACCTAGGAAGCGTGTCCCCGGGCGTCTCCCGGCGTCTGCCAGCAGCTTCGTGGGCCGCGCCGCCGAGCTTGCCGCCGTGGCCGACGCTCTCCTGTCGAGCCGCCTCGTAACTCTTGCCGGACCCGGCGGCGTCGGGAAGACCCGCGTAGCCCTGGCCGCGGTGCAGGCCGCCGGGGACCATCTTGGCCAGCCGGTATTCGTCGACCTCACCCGCATCCCGGAAGGAGCCCCGGTGGCGCTCGCGGTCGCGGAGGTGTTGGGCCTTCGCGGCGTCAGGAGGGAGAGTGCCTTCGATGCGATTCTCTGGTGGCTCGAGGGCAGAGGGCGGGTGCTCCTCGTATTGGACAACACGGAGCATGTCCTCGAGGATGCGGCTGCCTTAGTTGCCGAGCTCCTCGAAGGGACCGTGGACTGTACCGTCCTGGTCACCACTAGACAGCCCCTCCACATCGCGGGGGAGCGGATTATCCCGGTGGGGCCCATGCTCGACGACGACGCCGAGACTCTCTTCTGGGAGCGCACACTGGCCGTTCGACCGTCGCTTTTGGACTCCCCGGAGTCCCGCTCCGCGTCCCGGGAGCTGTGCGCGCGCCTGGACCGGCTGCCGCTGGCGGTGGAGTTGGCAGCCGCCCGCATGTCCGTCATGACGCCGGAGGAGATGCTGCCACTGCTGGAACGCCGCCTGCGTGCCCTTGGATCCGGATCTGCCACCGGGCCGGCCCGCCATCGCAGCCTGCGGGCGTGCATCGCTGCGAGCGTGGAGGCGCTTGGAAAACGCGAGCGCGCCGCGTTCGAAGCATGCACGATCTTCGCCAGCCCGTTCGATGCCCGGGCGGCGGCCGCCGTCGCGCGTGCATCGCTGGAGGACCTCGAAGACCTCGTGGCCCGGTCACTGCTCCAGCCCTCCGTCGACGGGGCCGGCCACACGGTCTTCCGCCTTCTCGAGAGCCTGCGCGAGTTCGCCCGCGAGGGGCTCGACGCCGGACGCCTCGAGGACGTGCAGAGGCGCCACTTGGCTTGGATCGCGGAAGAGTTCGGCGCCGACCGGTCATTGAGCGTGATGGAGAGTTCTCGCAACGGGCAAGCAGTGGGTCGCTTGCCAGACCTTCGGGCGGCGCTCGACTTTGCGTTCGTGGCCGCACCTGCCCAGGGGCTTCAGATCGTGGGGGCGACGCGGGAACTATGGTTCCGCAATGCCCAGGACGAGGGGCTCTCCCGGGCCCTCGGACTTCTGGAACATTATCCAGTCCCCGATGAGGCGCGGGCCGCAGGGCTGGTAACCGCTTCCCTCTGCCACACGACGCGGCAGGAGACCGAAGCCGGGAACCGGCTGGCTGCGGAGGCGCTCGCCATCCTCGAACGGGATTCGCTGGAGGCAGGGTCCGCCTACTTCTATCAGGCCATCGCCCGCTGTCTTGCCAAAGACATCGAAGGTTCAGAGGAGTCCTGCCGGGCGGCCCTGGATGTATTTACGAGGGTCGGCGATGCGGCCGGACGCTCCAGAGCCATCGGGATGCTGGGGATGGCGGCAGTATGGGCCCATCGCGACGAGGATGCGATCGGCATCCTCCAGGATGCTGTGGACCTTGCCGTGGATGCCGGAGACCTCTGGGCCCAGGGGCAGAGCCTCACCTATCTGGGCCTCGCCGAGTCGAATTTGGGCCACGCCGCTGTGGGCCGGGCAAGGCTCTTCGAAGGGGTGGACGCCTTCGCCCGGGTGGGCGACATTTCCTACCGCGGCGTCGCGCTCGCCCGCCTCGCAGCGCTGACTGTGACGAGGGATCCGACGACGGCCGTGCGGGCGGCGGCAGCGACCACGCGTCGGGAGGGGGCCGGCGGGAGGTTCCACGAGATCGCGCTTGCAGACTTCGCCCACGTCCGGTCGACGGCGGAACTCTTGCTCGGGCCGCACGGTTTCGCGGTCGCATGGGAGGCCGGGCAGAAACTCTCCTTCGCGGAGGCCGCGGCGGAGCTCCGGGCGGTCGACGGCGGGCTGCAGCCAGGAATGCTGACAGCCCGCGAACTCGAGATCGCCGAGCTGGTGCGCCGAGGCCAGGGCAACGCGTCGATCGCGAGGCAGCTCTCGCTCTCTGCCCGCACGGTCGAGAACCACGTCGCCCATGCCCTGACGAAGCTGGGGCTGCACAGCCGTGCGGCCTTGGCAGTCTGGGTGGCGGAGCACCGGAAGCCTGACTGACGACAGCTCACCGCTTTCGTGCCGAAGTCGAACAGGGTCCGTCGATGCCGCTACAAAATCAGTAGGACAGTGGCGGCGGGTTCAGCGACATGATGAAGAATATGATGCCGAACGCGCCGGGAAATGCCAGGATCGCGACCGAAATGATGCTGAGGATCCGCGCAGGGCTGTCCAGTTTTGAGGCCGGGCGCTTCAGGAAGGCCAGAACCACTGCGATCACGCTCGGGACGATCAGAAAAGCGCAGGCGTAGAGCACCAGGAAGAAAGCCCCGAAACCTTCTGGGCCTGTCTGGCTGAAGAGAAATCCCAGAAACGGGATGAGAACGACAAAAGGCACAGTGGCCAGGATGATCGATGTAAGACGCATGATTCCCCCGAATTCTTAGCAGTCCTCACACACTCTATTCCCTGCCCGACTGTCGCTTCGCCGTCGTCATATCCCAGCGGCTGGCTAGGCCGGGGCCAGCGCCCGCACCGAGTTTCGCTCCACGGTGGGGCAGTAGATCTTCTCCGGACCGCTGGACTGTGGTTCGTCCAGGCCCAGCAGCATCCTGACTCCCGCTGCGCCTAGTTCGTAGTGGGGGAGGGACACGGTGGAGAGTGGAGGCCGCAGGTGGGCAGCGATCACTTCCTGGTTGTCGAATCCCACCACTGCTATGTCGTCGGGGATGGAGAGGCCTTGCTCGCGCAGCCCGTCGTACAGCCCCATCGCCATTCGGTCGTTGTAGCAGTACACGGCCGTGACGTCGCGTTTGAGGAGTGCCTCGGTTGCTCCGTACCCGCCTTCCTGGTCTGGATAGGCCTCCATGACCAGGTCCTCGTCGAATGTGATGCCTTCAGCTTCCAGCGCTTCCCTGTAGCCCTGGAGCCTGCCGTCCTTCGCCGGGGCGGGGATGGTGGCGTTGATGAACGCGATCCGGCGGTGGCCGTGCTTCAGCAGGATCTCTGTGGCTGAGCGGCCGCCCTGGACTTCGTCCGGGACCACAGCCCGGGCGCCCGGTTCTTCGGCAAAGCAGTTGACCAGGACGAAGTCCGATTCACGGAGCGAGTCCGGAACGTCTGTGGGCCGGTGGAACCAGGTGGAGTAGAGGATGCCGCGGACCTTGTACTCGAGCATCATGGCGATGGCGTCGGTCTCAAGCTCGCGGTTGCCTTCGGTGTTGGCGATGAGGAGGGCGTAGCCATGTTTCCAGGCTTCGTCCTGGGCGCCGTGGATGATCTGGCCGGCGAACGGGGTGGTGGCGATCGCGTCGGCGACCAGTCCGATGAACCTGGAACTGCCGCTGACCAGGTTTTGGGCCATGGCGTTGGGCCGGTAGCCCAGGTCCCGGATCGCGTCGTGGACCCGTTTGCGGGTTTCGTCGGAAATCCGGGCGGCCTTTTTCTTGTTGACGACCAGGGAAACAGTGGCCGTGGAGACGCCTGCGGCTTCGGCTACCTGGCGCAGGGTGACGGGCTGGGCACGGCGGGCCTGCTGCAAGGGGGCAGCCGCCGACGGCGTACCCGAAGTGTTCTCCTGCGAAATCATCTGCCCTCCGTCAGGAGTATATCGGCCTGTCATCCCTTGCTCGCCCCGCTTTCCAGGCCCTGGATCATTGCCTTGTTGAGGACGAGGAAGACCAGGAGCAGGGGTGTGATGGTGACGCAGACGGCGGCGAAAGTGGCCGTCCAGTCCGTTTTGCCCATTGCGCCGATATAGTTCTGCAGGCCCAGCGGGATGGTCTTCAGCTCCTCGGAGAGGACGAACGTGTTGGCGAAGATGAAGTCGTTCCAGATGAAGATGCTGTTGACCAGCACCACGGTCACCACAGTGTTGACCGAAAGCGGCAGGGTGATCAGCCCGAAGATGCGGTACGGCCCTGCGCCGTCCAGCGACGCAGCCTCATACGTTTCCCGGGGGATGTACTCAAAGAACGAAGAGAACAGGTAGATCGACATCGGCAGGGCGAAGCCGGCCAGGGGGATGATCATCGAGGGGTAGGTGTCGAGCAGGTTGATGCTGGAGTAGTCGATGAAGAGCGGTACGAGTGCGATCTGCACCGGCACGATGATGCCGATCAGGAACAGGCTGCGGACGATCTTGCTGAACCGGAAGCCGAGGACCTGCAGGGCATAGGCGGCCATCATGCCAAGCAGCACGATCAGGAGGTTGGCGCCCATCGTGACGATGAAACTGTTCAGGATGTTCATTCCGAGGTTGCCGGTCTCGAAGGCGCGGGCGTAGTTCTCGAACGTGATCGCCTTGGGAAGCGCGAAGGGGTCGCCGGTCGCGAAGTCGTGTTCGGTGCGCAGGCTGGTGATGAACAGCCAGGCCAGGGGGTAGACCTGCACGATGACGATGAGGGCAATGATCACCCTCGAGAGTGTGCCGTGGAGGCTGGGCGGCCGCCGTCTGCGGAGCGGCGGCCCGCTCTCTGATGGCGCTGCCACGGGCCGGGTAACTGGAGCTGCTGGCGCGGTCATGCGTCCGCCTTTCGTTTGAGCATGAAGAGGATGAGTCCGACGGCGACCAGGCACTCGATGACGATGAAGACGGCGATGGTACTTGCGTAGCCGAAGTCGGTACTGGTGAATGCCGTCTTGTACATGTATGTGGTCAGCAGCTCCGAGGACTGTCCGGGGCCGCCGTTGGTCATGAGGTACGGGATATCGAATCCGCGCAGGCCGTAGGTCGTCGCCATGATCGTGGTGGTGATCCAGACGGGCATGATGTGAGGGAAGCGGATCTTGGTGAAGAGCTGCCACCGGGAGGCGCCGTCCAGGCGGGCGGCTTCCTCAAGTTCCTGCGGGACGGACAGCAGGGCCGCATAGATGATGAGCATGTAGAGTCCCGTGAACCGCCAGCCCTCAGGGGCTGACACGGCAGCGAGCACGGTGTTGATGTCCGAGAGCCAGGGGCGTTCAAGGGCGCCGAGGCCGATCCAGTGCAGGAGCTGGTTGAGGAGGCCCACCGGTTCGATCGAGTAGATCCGCACGAAGAGGAACGCGATGGCCACCGTGGAGATCACCGCCGGCAGGAGATAGAGCGTTTTGATCAGCTCGCGGCCGCGTCGCATCGACGTGAGGAGGCTGGCCACAAGCAGCGCGCCGCCGAGCTGCAGGACGAGGCAGATGGCGAGATAACCGAGGGCGTTGAAGAAGGAGCGCCAGAAGATGTCGTCTGCGGTGAGCATCCGGACGTAGTTTTCGAGCCCCACGAACTCCATATCGCTGATGCCGTTCCAGGAAAAGAAGCTCAGGAACAGCGACTGCAGGATGGGGAACAGCACGGCGACGCCGTACAGCAGCAGGGGTGGGAGCAGGAAGACCAGGACTGAGAGTCGTGACCTGTTGGGAAGCATGGCTGGGCCTTTCGGGTGGGGGCCGAAGCCCCCACCGCTGTGATTACTTGAAGAACTTCGGGGCGTTCTGCGCGATGGTGCTGTCCATCGTGCTGGTGAACTGTTCGGGGGTGATGTTGCCCTGGACGAGGAGGACGAGCTCCTGCTGCAGCCTGCCGTTGGTGGTGGGGTCGAGCTGGGTGTCCCATGGCATGGCCTGCTTGTCACCGAGGTCGTTGGCCATCTCCAGGGCTTTCTTGTACAGCGGGGTTGCGTTCGCCGGAACGGCGGTCTCAACGTTGGTGGTCGGCGAAAGCGCACCGGTGGCTGCGTACTCGGACGGGTACTTCGCCAGGGCAAACTTCAGGAAGTCGCTCACGAGCGGGTCGTACGTCTTGGCGTTGACCGCCATTCCAATGCCCGACGGCGAGACGAACTCGTTTGCCGCCGTGACGGATCCGTCGGTGGTTGGCAGGGTGAAGAAATCGATGTCATCGCGTACGGCAGGATTCAGCTTGTCAGTTGCCAGGCTTGGCAGCTCCCAGGTACCGATGTTGTACATCGCGGCCTGGCCTGAAGTGAACTGGTTCTGTGCATCGGAGTAGCCCTGGGAGGAGAAGCCGTCCTGGAAGCACTTGGCCTTGCCAAGCGCAGCCAGCCATTCGACGGTCTTTTTGCCTGCCGGGTCGGTAAATTTCGCTTCGCCCTTCTTGAGCTTCTGGATGAACTCCGGCCCGGCTTCACGGAACGGCTGGTAGGCGACGTACCGTTCCAGCGGCCACTGGTCCTGGCCGTCGATGGCGATGGGGGTGATGCCGGCTTCGCGCAGGGCCGTGCACATGGCGGGGATGTCATCGAGTGACTTCGGAGCAGACACGCCGGCCTTCTGCAGGAGTGCCTTGTTGTACCAAATGAATTCCAGCTCGAACTGGAACGGGATCATGTGCAGGGACCCGTCGTCGAAACGCTGGTAATCCAGTGCGCTGGGCCGGTAGTCGTCATAGACGTCCAGGGACTTGAGCAGCTTTTCGGCGTCGACCATTTTGCCTTGCTTCGCCAACTGCTGGGCGAAGGGAGTGGCGTCGGTGTCGAAGAGCTCGGGAAGCTTGTTCGCGGCGGCGAGGGTCTCGAGTTTCTGGATGTAGGAGGGCCGGTCCGGGGTAGTGATCAGGTTGAGCGCGAACCCCGGGTGGTCCTTGGCGTAGTCTTCGGCGAGCTTCTTCATGATGTTGATGACGGCGCCGTCGGCTGGCCGGGAGAGCAGCCACGAGATTTCCCGTGGCTTGACCTCTCCGGTGGGACTGACGTTGGAAGGGTCAGTGGTTCCTCCGCCGCCGCATCCTGCGAGGGCGATGGCAGCGGCAGCAGCCACGGCGGCCGTGAATAGCTTTTTCATAAAAATCTCCTTTGATTCGGGTGAAAAAATGCGGGTGTTTAGTTGTCTGTGCGCTTGCGTATTTGAAGGTCGGTGAGGGTGGCGGACCCTTCTCCGGTGAAGACGCCGATCCGTCCCGCCGGGAGGTCGTAGATCCTGGTGCTGAGGGCCACCTGACGGTCCAGGACGGCTACGCACAGGTCCCCCTCCACGATGAGTTCGAGGGTATGTTCACCGGGAGCCAGGTCGCAGGCACGTTCGAGTTCGATCTCGAACGGAACGTCACCGGAGACATGCCACTGCGCGTCGCCGGTGACTTTCCGGGGCCACCGGTCGAACACCATGCGGCCGCGCTTCGGTTCCAGGCGGAGAACGTAGGATTGGTCCCCGTCCTGGCTTGAGCGCAGTAACAGCCCGCATTCGGTGGTGCCGGGTTCGATGTCCAGTACCGCTGTGGCGTAGAACTGAGCGGGCAGTACTTCGTCGGAGATGGTGGCGGCATATCCGTCCGGCGCTTCCAGCCGTGCGGGCAACTCCTTGTTTAGCGATACCGGGACGTCATCCCAGAAGCTGTCAACGAGTTCGTCGGCGAAGCCGAATCCCAGCGTTCCGTCGGTGTTTTGCCGGGCTTCCAGGACCGACATGGTGCCGGCCCACTGCCAGGGCCCGTCGTCGGCATTGCCTTCTTTGCTGGCGATCCAGCCGAAGAAGAAACGGCGTCCATCGCGCTCAGCGGTCTTGGATGCGTAGAACGCACGGCCGTCCACCGAGTCCAGGTTTGGTACTGTCCACGGGCCGTCGGGGCTCTTGGCCATGCGGTAGCGGGTGGTGAATGATTCGGAGAACTCCGAGTAGACCATGTACCACCAGTCGCCCCACGCGAAGACGTCCGGGCATTCATGGGTGATGTAGCGCCGGGGGTCCCAGAACGGTTCAGTGTGCTGCCACGTCAGCAGGTCGTCGGAGACGCACTGGGCAATGACACCCCGACGGCGTTCGGGCCCCGCGGAGTGCCGGGCAGCCAAAAGCATCCGCCACTGGCCTGCGGCCTCGTCCAGGAAGACGAAGGGGTCCCGCCAGTCGCCGGACTCGTAGCCGTCCGGGGCACCGAAGGTCAGTTCCGGGTGCTTCACCCAGGTCTGCATGCCATCGGTGCTCGTGGCTTGCATCACGAGCTGAAGAGGCGCGCCGTCCGGTCCAAGGTTGCGCGGATTTTGACCCGTGTAGAACAAATGGTGGATGCCGTCCGCGTCGACGACGACGCTGCCCGTGTAGGCGTTGAAGTCCAGGTCCGTTTCGCTTCCGTGCTGGAGTGAGACGCCCTGGTCCTCAAACTGGGTGAGGTCTTTGGTGGTGACCAGGTTCCAAGAGGTTCCCGGCTTCGGGTCTGCGCGGACCTCGTGCAGGTAGAAGAGCCAAAACTCCCCGTCCTTCTCGAAGGGGATGAGGTCTCCCACCCAGCCGTCGGCGGGTTTGAAAAAAACTGAGCGATTCATCGGCTCGGATGTCCAATCTGCTAAAGCGTTTAACCACCATCAGCATAAGTGTGCCGCGTCACATGATCAAGCGTTTTAGCAAACTTTCTCCGGTGGCCTATAAATGATGGCTCTTGACAGGAAAGCTGAGTGTACTCATAATTGAGTGTATTCAGTTATCTAAGCCAGCAAGGAGCAGGAAGCATGAGAGCGTTCGTCGTCGAAAAGTACAAAGGCCCACTGCAGGAAGCGGATGTCCCGGAGCCCACCGTGGGGGAGCGGGATGTGCTGTTGAAGGTGCAGGCCGCGGGTCTCAATGTCCTTGATGAGAAGATCCGGGCGGGCGAGTTCAAGCTGATCCTGCCGTACCGGCTTCCTTTGATCGCCGGAAACGATGTTGCCGGAACCGTCATCCGTGTCGGTTCGAAAGTACGCGCGTTCAAGCCTGGCGACGAGGTTTACGCACGCCCCGACCAGGGCCGCATCGGCACGTTCGCGGAGCGAATCGCCATTACCGAAGCCGATCTTGCGCTTAAGCCGGCATCAATCAGCATGGAGGAGGCGGGCTCGCTTCCACTGGTCGCACTGACTGCGTGGCAGGCGCTCGTCGAGCGAGGCGACGTGAGGCCCGGCCAGAAGGTCCTCATCCACGCCGGCGCCGGGGGCGTCGGATCGATTGCCATCCAACTCGCCAAGCACCTCGGTGCAACCGTGGCAACCACAGCAAGCGCCTCGAATATTGGTTTCGTACGCGAGCTCGGCGCCGACACCGTCGTTGACTACCGCAGCCAAGACTTCGAACAGCTCCTGAGCGGCTACGACTTGGTGCTGGACAGTCTCGGCGGCGAAAATCTCGAAAAGTCCCTGCGCGTGCTCAAGCCCGGCGGCAAAGCCATCGGGATTGTTGGACCTCCAGACCCGGCTTTTGCCCGCGAAGCCGGCCTGAATCCAGTTATGCGCCTGGCCGTCAGGGGCCTGAGCGCTGGCATCCGGCGCCAAGCCCGGAATCTGGGCGTCAGTTACGAATTCCTGTTCATGCGCGCCAGCGGCGACCAGTTGCGGCAGATCACTGCCCTCATCGACTCTGGAGCGCTGCGCCCCATTGTTGGACGGGTTTTCCCCTTCGACCAGACCGTCCAGGCTGTCCACGGCCTGGAAAAGGGCGGCATTCGCGGCAAGGCCGTCATCAGCATCCCCTGAGCAGAAAACCGGGCAGCGGAACCATCCCCTGCTTCGCCAGATGAGCAACAACACAACATAGGAGAAGCATCATGATCAGGCACGACACCTTGAACGAACCCGTCATCACGTCCTACGCCAAAGCGCCGTCCCGCATCATCAGAGCCGGCGGCGTCAATTATGCCTACCGGGAGCTTGGGCCCAAGGGCGGCATCCCCGTCGTCTTCTTCGTCCACCTCGCGGCAACCCTGGATAACTGGGATCCACGCATCGTGGACGCCATTGCGAAGAACCACCATGTGGTCACGTTCGATAACCAGGGTGTGGGCGCCTCCTCGGGGCAGGTGCCCGACAGCATCGAGGCGATGGCGGATGATGCCTACAACTTCATCGAGGCGCTCGGATTCGGGAAAATCGACATCTTCTCCTTCTCACTCGGCGGCATGATTGCCCAGGCCCTGGTGCTCAAGCATCCGGACCTCGTGCGCAAGCTTGTCCTCACCGGCACCGGTCCTAAGGGCGGCAAGGACATGGACAAGGTAGTCGGGACCACCTACTACGACATCATCCGCGCCGCCCTTACCCGGTCCGACCCCAAGGAGTTCCTGTTCTTCAACCGCGACGCAGCGGGCAAGCGGGCCGCGAAGGAATTCCTGGCGCGACTGGAGGAGCGCACCGCCGACCGCGATCTCCCGATCAAAGTCAGGGCATTCCAGACTCAGCTGGAGGCCATCAAGAAGTGGGGGCGGGGGGCGCCGGCAGACCTTTCGAAGATCACCCATCCCACCCTGATCGCCAACGGGGACAATGACCGGATGGTGCCATCGGTCCTCTCCGAGGACCTGCACCGACGCATCAACGGCTCCGAATTGATCATCTACCCCGGTTCAGGCCATGGAGGTATCTTCCAGTTCCACGACAAGTTCGCACCGGTAGCGGCAGAGTTCCTCGCCCGCTGATCTATCGTTGCGACGGAGCCGTCTTCAGATGCCATGCGAAGATGAGAGCAGTATCTGAGCAGCAGCACTAGTGACGGTGTTCGCAACTGAGTCCAGTCAGATTTGTTCCCGGAAGGTAGCCATGTCGCTCGCATCCAAGTCCGTCGGTCGGCGCGAACGCAATAAGCAGGAGAAGCTTGACCGCATCACCGCTGCCGCGAGAGAGCTCTTCTCAGTTCATGGCGTCGACGAAGTCACCACGCAGCAGATCGCCGACAAAGCTGACATCGGTACCGGCACGCTGTTCCTCTATGCCAAGACCAAGGGCGAGTTGCTCCTCCTCGTCCAGAATTCCGGTTATGCCGATGCACTTGCTCGCGGCCGGGCGGCGGCGGAGAAGCTACCGGATGTGCTGGATGCGGTGATGGCCATTGTGCGGCCGGTCGTGGAATGCAACCGCGCACAGGTCGATAACGGGCGGACCTACCTTCGGGAAATGGTGTTCGGAGACCCCGAAGAACCTCACCACCGGGACGCACTTGCCCTCTCGGTGCAAACTGAGCAAGCTATCGTCGCGATCCTGCTGCGCGATGAGAGGGTCACCGAAACCCAGGCGACGGCGCGGGCGCACATCGTCTCCGCCATTATGTTTGTCAGCATGGCAGTCGCCGCCAACATCGACCGCACCGTCGATGACCTTGTGCAGGACATCAGGAACCAGGCCGAGGTCCTCCTGAGTCCAGGAGGGGCCTAAACAGCTACGCTGGCGGACAATACGCAGCCTCGTTCGTAGACCGAGCCCTCAAGCAGCTCGGAGAGCCTGCCCGCCGCGCGCCGGAGTTCCGGCACGCCCGCTTTCAGGGTCGCTTTGGCCGTCCAGGCCTTCGTGCACGGCACCCTGCCGGCCATAGGACTGAGTGATGGACGCTCGCTCGCCTGAAGGGCTGGCATGCGGCCGGGGAGCCGTTGGTGGGCTGACTCCCCGGCCGCTCAGGTCATGCTGACACCCATTTAGGGTAGGGCTTGGTCTCCCTGTTTGCTTGCCGCCTACTCGGCGAGTGCGGCGATCACCTGGGCGGCCACGGCCTCGCTCGACTGCGGGTTCTGGCCGCTGATGAGGTTGCCGTCGCGGACAACGTAGCTGCTCCAGGCCGGGCCGGACTTCACGATTGCGCCACGCTCGGCGAGCGTCGTAGCAACAAGCCATGGCGTGTACTCACCGGTCCCTCCCGTGAGCTCTTCTTCGTCGGTGAACACCGTCAACTGGCGGCCCGCAAAGGCAAAGCTGCCATCCTTCGCGGTGGCGCTCAGGAGTCCAGCCGGACCATGGCAGAAGGGCGCGATGATCGTGCCGGCGTCGTTCGCCTCGATCAGCAAGGCGCCCAGATCCGGGTCCGTGGCGAGGTCCGCCATGGGGCCGTGGCCACCGGGTAGGACAATCGCGTCGAAGTCGGCAACGCTGACCGAGGTCAAAGCGGCCGGCGTTTCAAGCTCTGCCTCGATGTCCAGGAGGTATCGCTCAAATTCATGAACCTTTCCCTCGTCTCCCACGATCTCCGGGTTCAAAGAACCGGGATCGACGGTGGGCTTCTTTCCGCCCGGGGTGGCAATGGTGATGTCAGCACCGGAGGCCTTGAGGGAACGGTGGGCCACCACCAGTTCCTCGGCCCAGAAGCCGGTGGGGTGCTGAGTGCCATCGGCAAGTTCAAGGGAATCGGCTGCTGAAACGACCATAAGAATGCGGGACATGTGGTTCCTTCGGGAGTGGTTGCTGCGTGCTGTTCGATGATGCCCCTACCCGCCCGCCCGGTGGTATCGAAAAAGTTCTGGCCCCTATTCGAATTCCTTGGACCTGTCCGTGCGACGATTACACCGATGGCCACTCACAACTTGGAGCACCTGCGGACCTTCCTCACCGTCTACCGCGTGGGATCGCTGACCGAGGCGGCCAAGATGCTGGGCATCTCCCAGCCCACCGCTTCAACGCACGTGCATTCCCTCGAACAGAATCTTGGGTTCAGGCTCTTTGAGCGCAGCCCTTCCGGTGTGACCCCGACGCCCAAGGCAGAAGGACTGGCGAAGGACGTGGGCCAGCACATCGATGCCTTGGACGACCTCGCATTCATCTCTGCGCTGTCCGGAGCCAACGAGTCCGTCCACTTGGGCGGACCCGCAGAGTTCCTGACTGCCATGCTCCTGCCCCACGCCCAAAAACTCACCGAGGCAGTCGGGGCCAGGCTGCGGATCCGCTTTGGGCTGGCTGATGGCCTGCTCGAGGAACTTCGGGCCGGCGACTTGGATATGGTGGTCAGCGCCGTCCAGCCGCGGGTCCAGGGGGTCACCGGAACACCGCTATATGACGAAGAATTCGTCCTGGTCGCAGCACCGTCCTGGCGTTCAAGCCTTTCGGCAGATGCTCCCGACGAGGCCGAATTGGCAGCCATCCCTGTGGTGGCCTATTCAGAGAACTTGCCTATTGTCAGGCGCTACTGGCGCACCGTGTTCGAACGGCGTCCTGACAATCTACGGACCAATTGGATCGTCCCGGATCTTCGTGGCGTGCGTGCCGCAATCCTTGCAGGCGCTGGAATGTCGGTGTTGCCCCGGTACCTGGTCGAGGAGGATCTCGCCTCCGGAACCCTTGTTGCCCTGCACGCCCCTGAGTGGGCTCCGCTGAACACCGTGTACCTGGCTACGCGCACGGGGGACCTCGACCGCAACCACCAGCTGCGTTCCCTCGCGTCCGCCATCCATCGACTGGCCGGCTCCTGATTGTGGCTGCGGATGATGAAAACGGTCGACGGCGGCGCGGCCTGAGTCTGCTGGGCGGGCTGACCCGGGCCGGCCGCATCTGCGGCCGGCCCGGATGTCCCCGTTCGTTGAGGGCGGTCAGTTCAGGTCGAACCGGTCCAGCTCCATAACCTTCACCCAGGCGGCCACGAAGTCGTTGACGAACTTCTCCCTGGCGTCGTCGCTCGCGTAGACCTCGGCCAGGGCACGGAGCTGGGAGTTGGAGCCGAAGACCAGGTCCACCGCGGTGGCGGTCCACTTCAGCTCGCCAGTGGCGACGTCGGTGATCTCGTAGACGTTCTCCTCACCCTCAGACGCCTTCCACCGGGTGCCCGGTGAGAGCAGGTTGATGAAGAAATCGTTCGTCAGAACCTGGGGCCTGTCCGTGAGGACGCCGTGGGTTGACCCGCCGACGTTGACGCCGAGTGCCCGCATGCCCCCGACGAGCGCTGTCATCTCCGGCGCGGAGAGGTCCAGCATGTACGCCTTGTCCAGCAGGAGAGTCTCCGGCTGGATCTTTACGCCCGGGCGCACATAGTTGCGGAACCCGTCGGCCCGCGGCTGCAGGTACTGGAAAGACTCGACGTCGGTCTGGTCCTGGGCGGCGTCGGTACGCCCGGGCCGGAACGGCACGGTGACGGCAAAACCGGCGTCCTTCGCGGCCTTCTCCACCGCAGCGCAGCCGCCGAGGACGATCAGGTCTGCGAACGATACCTTCCTGCCCCCGTTCTGGCCGGAGTTGAACTGCTGCTGCACGGCCTCGATGGCCTGCAGCGCCGTCGCCAGTTTCTCGGGCTCGTTGGCCTCCCAGCCGCGCTGGGGCTCCAGCCGGATCCGTGCCCCATTGGCGCCGCCGCGCTTATCCGTCTTGCGGAAGGTTGCGGCAGCGGACCATGCCGTGCCGGCGAGCTGCGAGACGGACAGGCCGGAGTCCAGGAGCGCGGCCTTGAGGGACGCGATGTCCTGCTCATCGATCAGCTCGTGATCGACTGCCGGAAGGGGGTCCTGCCAGAGCTGCGCTTCCGGGACCCACGGCCCAAGCAGGTTGGGGCTGACCGGACCCATGTCGCGGTGCAGCAGCTTGTACCATGCCTTGGCGAACGCGAGTGCGAACTCGTCCGGGTTCTCCAGGAAGCGCCGCGAGATCTTCTCGTAGGTCGGGTCGACGCGCAGCGAGAGGTCGGTGGTGAGCATCGTTGGCCGGTGCTTCTTCTGTGGGTCGTGCGCGTCCGGTATGATCTGCTCGGCGTCTTTGGCCACCCACTGGTTCGCACCGGCGGGGCTCTTGGTGAGCTCCCACTCATGCCCGAACAGGATCTCGAAGAAGCGGTTGCTCCATTGGGTGGGCTTGTCCGTCCAGGTGACTTCAAGGCCGGAGGTGATGGTGTCCGGACCCTTGCCGGTCCCGTAGCTGCTGAGCCAGCCCAGGCCCTGGGTCTCGAGGTCGGCGCCTTCAGGTTCGGGGCCAATGTGCGGATCGGCTTCGCCTGCGCCGTGGGTCTTGCCGAAGGTGTGGCCGCCGGCGATGAGGGCGACGGTCTCCTCGTCGTTCATTGCCATCCGCTTGAAGGTCTCGCGGATGAAGGCCGCGGCTGCGGCCGGGTCCGGGTTGCCCTTCGGCCCCTCGGGGTTGACGTAGATCAGGCCCATTTCCGTGGCGCCGACATCCTCCGCCATATGGCTCTCGTCGACGTAGCGTTCGTCGCCTAGCCAGGCGTCTTCCGGCCCCCAGAAAATCTCCTCGGGCTCCCAGACGTCCTGGCGGCCGAAGGCGAAGCCAAAGGTCTTGAAACCCATTGACTCGAGGGCAACGTTGCCTGCGAGGACCAGCAGGTCGGCCCAGGAGAGCTTTTGGCCGTACTTCTGCTTCACCGGCCAGAGCAGGCGCCGGGCTTTGTCGAGGTTGGCGTTGTCCGGCCAGCTGTTGAGCGGCGCGAACCGCTGGCTGCCGTCCCCTGCCCCGCCGCGGCCGTCGTGGACGCGGTAGGTGCCGGCGGCGTGCCAGCTCATCCGGATCATCAGGCCGCCGTAGTGGCCGAAGTCTGCCGGCCACCAGTCCTGGGAGGTGGTCAGGACCTGGATGATGTCCTGCTTGAGGGCGTCGACGTCGAGCTTCTGGAATTCTTCCCGGTAGCTGAACGTGGGGCCGAGGGGGTTGCCGGCCGGGTTGTGGGTGTGGAGTACAGAAAGGTCCAACTGGTTTGGCCACCAGTCCGCGATGGTCCGCGGCCGGTGTGCCTTGGGCTGCGGCGAATCGATCGCCGGGTTCTCACTCTCGCTGCCGTGCGAGGTGGCGCTGTCGGGGGCAACCGGGAGCCCGCCGTCGGTCTTGGAGTCCAGGCCTGGGGCGCTTTCCGGGGTGGGGACCGGGGGCTGGTCCTGGTGATCCGTCATGTGCTTCCTTCCATATGGCCGAGGCCGAGGTCGGACTCGGGCAGCCGGTCTAACCCTCCCATTTGAACATAGACAGGTGGGCCGGGGGAGGGGGCAATCTTTAGGTCGCCAAGGCAAAGGCAGGACGGCCGGCTGGTGTGCACCAGCGGGCCGTCCTGCCCCTACCTTTCGTTGTCAGGACTCCGGGAAGTTACCTCGGCGCGCCTGCCCTTTCGCTTTCGCGGGCAAACCCTGGCTCGTGCGCCTCATGGCTGGTCAGTGACTCCGGATCCGCCCGATGGGCTTCGAGGTCCTCGAGTGATTTGCCCCTGGTGTCGGGGGACAGGAGGGTAGCGAGGGCTGCGACGACGCAGATGCCGAAGGTGGTCAGTCCGATGACGAGGGGAACGTTCGCCGTCCCGGGGGGAGCCACCGCCGTGAAGACGCTCGGGAAGAACGAGGCGATCATGAGGCCGAGGTTCTGCGACACCGCAAACCCGGTCACCCGAATCCGCATGGGGAACTGCTCCTGGAAGAACGTGGCGAAGGTTGCGTTCCACATCTGGAAGAAGATGCCCTGCACAACGACGATGCACACGAAGACCAGCGCGAGACTCTTTTGCTCGATTGCCCACAGGTATCCGCCTGCCAGGAGACCGCCGCCGATGCCGCCCGCCACCATCAGCATCCGCCGGCCGATCTTGTCGGACAGGCCGCCGAACAACGGAATGGTCGCAACGGCCGCAATGTTGGCTACGAGGGTCACCCACAGGAATTCGCTGCTGGAGAAGCCAATGCCGTAGCCCTTCTGGGTCGCGTAGGACACACCAAAGATGAGCGTTGCCATGCCAATCACGTTGGTGAAGGTCATCAGGACACAGCGGACCAGGACCCACGGGTAGGAGCGCAGGAGGTCAACGAGTGGGAACCGGGGCTTGGCCTTGCCCTGCTCGGAGTGGGCGAGATAAGCAGGCGGCTCCTGCACACGACGGCGAATAACGTAGCCGGCCAGGATCACGAAGGCACTGAGCAGGAACGGGACCCGCCAGCCCCAGGCCTGGAACTGGTCGGCCGGGAGAAGGGCGGAGAGCGGAAGAAGGACGGCGGTGGCAAGGATCGATCCGACCTGCGTGCCCTGGAGGCTGAAGCTCGCGAAAAAGCCGCGCCTGGCATCGGGGGAGTGTTCGACGATCATCGCGCTGGCTCCGCCGAGCTCGCCTGCCACCGCGAACCCCTGGATCAACCGGAGGATCACCAGCAGGGCCGGCGCCAGGATGCCAACCTGGCCGTACGTGGGCAGGAGTCCCACCGCGAAGGTGGCGAAGCCCATCAACAGCATCGCAAAAACAAGCACCTGTTTGCGGCCGTGGCGGTCCCCGTACGCGCCCAGGACAACAGCGCCCACCGGACGCGAGACATACCCCACCGCATAGGTCGCGAGCGAGGCGATGATCGCCACTGTCGGGTTCTCTGTCGGGAAGAAGATGGCTGGGAAGACGAGCGTTGCGGCCAGTGAGTACAGCGCGAAATCGTAGTACTCAAGCGCGCTTCCGATCCAGCCGCTCATTGCGGCCTTCTTCGGATCCCGGCGTCCCCCGTCGGCTTCGAGGATGGGGCGGGTCTTCCCGCTGGTGGTGCTCATTTCGATGTATTCCTTCGTCGTCATCGGCAAGGAACCGGAGCTGTTCTGTTCCGGATGGTCAGCGTGACCGTGACTGGTTCGAGGGCCAGGAAAGGCCTTTCCCTTGAATCGTTTCATAAAGGATATGGCGTGACGCCCGTTACGTCAACGCGAGACCGACAAACTGGACCACGGCAGCACGACGGCCTTACCTTACTGCCAAGTGGGCGGCTGCCTAGTGGACGGCACCGAGTTCGATGAGCAGGACGCCACCGATGATGAGGCCGAGCCCCAGCATCATGACGGGGGTGATCCTCTCCTTGAAGAAGACGCGGCTTCCCAGCGCGGTCAGTGCGACGCCGGCAGCTGCCCAGATGCCGTAGGCAACGCCGAGGCTCATTCCCTGGTCCAGGGTCAATGTGAGCAGGGTGAACGCCAGGAAATACCCGACGCCGACAGGTATGTACCAGCGTCGCTTACCGGTGGATGCGACCCGCAGGAACAGGGTGGCGGTCACCTCAGTGAGGATTGCCCCTGCCAGCAGCAGCCACATCATGAGCTAACCATTTCCTTATCCGGTTCTTTCGCCGGCTCTTTGTGTGACCCCAGTTCAACGCAAAGGACTCCGCCGATAACCATGGCTACGCCGATCATCATCATCGGGGTCAGCGCTTCGCCGAAGATGAGGGCCGCCAGCAGCACCGTGAGGGTTACACCCAGCGCGGCCCAGATGCCGTAGGCGACACCGAGGCCCAGGCCTTTACGGAGGACTGCAGCGAGGAAGCCGAAGGACGCGGTGTAGCCGACGACAACCACCACAAAGAAGGCAGGATTTTCCAGGGCCGCTTTCAGGGAAAGGGATGCCGTCACCTCACTCAAAATCGCGCCGGCAAGAAGAATCCACTTCATTTAGTTAGTCCTTGAGAATCATCGGGGCTTGGTCCCCGTGTGTGCAACGGCGTGGACGCTGCTGGTGTTCCCTGGCTTCCGGCTGTCCAGTGCCTCGGCCCAGGTAACCGTATCCGCCACCGCGGCCCAGTTCGAGTTCAGCAGCGTAAGGAGTGTCGTGTGGACCGTCTTTGCGTCAGCGAAGCCCGCGTGGTTGGCGAGGTTGATGGCGCCGGTCGCATCCGAGCGGATTCGGTAATGCGGTCACCCTGCGCCAGAACTTCGCTGCTGCTTTTTCCACAACGCCGACGGAATACCGGCGGCGCTTTGACGCGCGGGTTGGTGCAGCGGCTACGCCCTGACCTTGAATGCCTAACAATCAGAAGGCGTACGGTCCGAATCGGGCGATGGCTACAGCAGCGGCAAGGATTCCCGCCTCAAACTGAGGGCTGCCGCAACGTCAGGGCATGTCGGATACGTGAGTCGGGCGTCCAAGCGGACTCCGTTAGGGTTGATGCGTCCGAGCCATCCTTCAGCGGGTCACCCGAGCCGAGGTCACCGTCGACGGCGAAACGGTGGGGTCCATTGACCGCCCGGGACTCGTTGTCCTGGCCGGCGCCACCCACACGGACACCTTGGACGATGCGGCGGCCCTCGCCGCCAAGATCTGGACCCTGCGGATCCTTGAGGGTGAGAGGTCGTGTGCCGACCAGAACGGGCCCCTGCTGGTGGTCAGCCAGTTCACGCTGTACGCCGACACACGGCGGGGAAGGCGCCCCTCCTGGTCGGACGCGGCGCCGGCGGACACCGGCGAGCCCTTGATTGAGCACCTGGTTGCTTCCCTGCGCGGCCTTGGGGCGGAGGTGTCCACCGGGCGGTTCGGGGCCATGATGCAAGTGTCCCTGGTCAATGACGGACCGTTCACGATCAGCCTCGACACCGCCGATTTTTCAGCCCCCCGCCGTGGCGGGCTCGTGGCTACGGAAGGTTAAACTCCTTAGCCGTTGATGACCTGCGGTACACCGAGGGCTTTGAGGCCTTCGACGCCGAACTCCAGGCCATAGCCGGACTGTTTGGCGCCGCCGAAGGGGATGCGGGGATCCACGGCGCCGTGCTTGTTGATCCAGACGGTACCGGCCTGGATGCGGCCCGCGACTTCACGGGCCGCATCCAGGTTGGAGGACCATACGGAGGCGCCGAGGCCGACGTCGAGTCCGTTGGCCTTTTCCACTGCTTCGTCGATGGTGCGGTAGCGGATGATGGGCAGGGCGGGGCCGAACTGTTCGTCGGTGACGAGCGGGTTGTTGTTGTCGATGTCCGCCACGAGGGTGGTGGGGTAGAAGTACCCGGGCCGGGTGGTGTCCGGGTTTCCGCCCAGCAGGACGCGGGCGCCGGAGTCCTTCGCTGCCTGCACGAGGCTCGCGACGACGTCGTACTGTGCTTTGTTCTGCAACGGACCCAGGACGTTGTTTTCGTCCAGGCCGTTGCCCATCGGCATGGCCTTGGCGACGGTGGTCAGTTCGGTGCAGACAGCGTCGTAGATGTCCTCGTGGACGTAGAGGCGCTTGAGGGCTGCGCAGGTTTGGCCCGTGTTGATGAAGGCGCCCCAGAAGAGGTCCTGTGCGATGGCCTTGGGATCGACGTCGGGCAGGACGATGCCGGCGTCGTTCCCGCCCAGTTCCAGCGTGAGCCGCTTGACGGTGTCCGCGGAGGATTTGATGATGGCGCGGCCTGCAGCGGTGGAGCCGGTGAACATAATCTTGCCGATTGCGGGGTGGTCGGTGAGCCGGGCGCCCACCTCACGGCCGCAGGAAACCACTGACAGGATGCCTTCGGGAAGCTCCTCATTCAGGACCTTGGCCAGCGCCAGGACGGACAACGGGGTGTTGCCGGAGGGCTTGACCACCACGGCGTTGCCCATCCGCAGGGCGGGGGCGATTTGCCAGATGGCGATCATCATGGGCCAGTTCCACGGGCCGATGGCGCCTACAACGCCGATGGGCCGGTAATGCAGCTCCGCCCGGGTTTCGCCGTCATCGACAATCATTTCTGGCTCCAACCGGATGGTTGCCGCGGCGCGCAACCATGCCGCGCAGGCGCCCACCTCGAAGCGGGCATTCGGCCCGTTCAGCGGCTTGCCCTGTTCACGGGAAAGGATCCGGGCCAGTTCCTCGGCGGAGCGTTCGACGGCGTCGGCCGCCTTGAGTAGCGCGGCGGACCTGGCGTCGTGGCCCATTGCGGCCCAGGCCGGCTGGGCGGCCTGCGCGTCAGCGACTGCCTGCTCAAGGTACTCAAGGTCATGAATGGGCGCCTCACCCACGATCGCACCAGTAGCAGGGTCAAGGATGGTGCGGGTCTGACCCGAGAACGCGGTGACCTCGTCAAGCAATGATTCGTACGTTTTCATTCTTTACTCCTCTTCGAGCAATGGTGACTAATGCTTCTGGAAGTCCTGCGGGTATTCAGTAGTGTTCAGGACGCTGAGCCGGGAGTTGAAGGGCAGGATGACGGGTTCGCTTGCAGGATCGTCCCAGCCGAACATCCGGCCGATGGAGCGCTGCTCGCGCAGGTCCACCAGCAGCACGGCTTCGACGCACATGACCTTTTCGGTCCAGAAGAAGATGAAGAGGTCATCTGCTACTTCCCAGGTCATGCAACGGTCGGTGTCGGCCAGCCCTGCCTCGCCGCCACGGATGCAATTCCAGGTGAAGGTGCCCGGGTTCAGGTAGATGTGTTCGTACGTTTCGACGTCGCTGTAGCGGTAGTAGATCCGCTTGCCGACCAGGGCCGTGGAGCGCTGGTGGCGCACTGAGGACCCCTCGGTGTTGGCCTGGCTGAAATCGGTGGTGCTCCGCGTCCTGCCGTCCACGGTGACAAACCGGGAAACGCCGGTTGTTGTGGCCCCCGTGTTGCGGTCCGCGATGATGGTGACGTTTTCTGCGGCCGGACCTTCGCCTCGGATGAAGTCGATGATGAAGATGCCGGGTCGGGCTTCGATCGCCTTGTAATTCGCCGTTCCCCTGGCGGTGACGTCACCGCGCTTCAGGCTCCACGCCAGCGCAGATTCATCGTCAAAAACGTACTCAGCCTGGGAGCCGTCCTGGTCCAGGAGGCTCAATGTGGCGCCAGCCAGGGCGGGGGAGGCGGGCAGGGTCTGGTCGCCGAAACCTTCAAGCATGGTGGAGACCGGGGGCCACTGATCTTCGGGGATGTAGTCCTGGATGTCAGCTGAAGTCATGTTCTTGTTCCTTGTTCTTTTGCTGCTGGTTTGTACTGGTCAGGTGGAGGTTTTGGTCAGCCGATGACCGCGGCGAAATTGATGGACGGCTTTTGTGCGCCGCGGGCCATCCCGGCCACGAAGAAGAGGGGGATGCCGAGCAGGAGCCACCGGGCCACTCCGCCCGCTCCGCCGAGCAATGCGTCGTAGTTGTCCAGCGTCAGGTATCCGATGACGATGAAGGCCAGGAAAGATAGGGACGGTGCAATGACGGTGACCCAGAGGTTGTCCCGGATCCGGTTTCTGGTGAAGAAGACGACTATTGCCGCTGATGTCACCAGCAGGATGGTGATGAAGCCCGCCGTGCCAAGGGCCACGAACCAGGCAAAGACTGTTGTAATGGGGTCGGCGCCTGCGAGCAGGAAGATGCTGATGATCGCCAGGAGAACGAGGCCATTGACGAGTCCTGCGAAGTGCGGGGCCCCGGTCGTGGAGACGGAGGACAGCTTGGCCGGCAGGGCTCCGGCACGGCCGAGGGAAAACAGGTACCGGGAGAACATGTTGGCCAGGCCCAGGAGCATCGCCAGGAAGCTGGTGACAACGAGGACCTGCATGGTCAGGTTCAGCCAATAGCCTGCGCTGGATTCGGCGAGATCGAAGACCATTCCTGCCGGGTTTCCGGCGGCGACGGTTTGGATGTTGTCGATGCCGATGGCTCCGCTGATGGCCCAGGTGGAGATGGTGTAGAAGATGCCAATGAAGGCGATCACAAAGTAAGCGGCCCGGGGAATGGTGCGCCGTGGGTTCTTTGCCTCTTCGGCGAAGACGACGGTTGCTTCGAAGCTGGTGAAGCAGGCGAAGGCAAACAGCAGGGAAATGCCCAGGCCCGGACCGAAGACACTGGATGGGGTGAACCCTTCAAAGGTGAAGATGCCTAGCCCCTTCTGGGCAATCAGGGACACCACGAGGGCCGCTACCGCAAACGCTTCGCCAAGGATGAGGACCCCCAGCACCTTCAGGCTCGCATCGACGCCCCGCATCGTCAGGCCCGTCACCACAGCGAGCAATACAGCGATCCAGAAGTAGACCGGCAGGCTGATACCTGTGAGGCCTTCGACCAGCAACTGCGCAAAGACACCGAACTGGGACCAGAGTCCAATCTGAAGGCTCAGGTAGGTCAGGATGGCGATCCCGGCCCCGCCGGTGGCCCACTTGTTGCCCAGTCCCTTGGCCATATAGGCGACGAAGCCGCCCGCGTTGGTGATGTGCTGGCTCATCCGCAGGTATCCGACGGAGAAGAGAGCAACCAGCAGCGCAGCAATCACGTAGATAACGGGTGTTCCCGGGCCGCTGGCCGAAAACAGTACCGGGCTGGCTCCCACCACAGCGGCCATGGGAGCTGCTGCGGCAATGGCAAAGAAGGCAATGGCGATGACGCCGAGCTTGTTCGGCCTCAGCCGTGGGGAGGAGGAGGCAGGTATTGGATCCTGTTGCACTGGGCGTGTAGAGGTTCCGACTGGTTCTTGGGTCATCCGATGGCTCTTTCAGGAAAGTGCACGGCGCAAGGCCGGCGCAGAAGTATTGGAAGGTCCCTGCTGGTACGCGACGGTGCGCTCCAAGGGAGAGGAAATCTGCTCGAGCTGGCTGCATACGCTGCGTGATATCAGCCACATTTCAGAACTATACATTTGTTTAGTTCGGGCTGTCAATGCTTTTTCCGGAGCCCACCAGGAGGGCTAGACTCGGTGCATGAACCAGCCGTCAACCCGCTTGCCCTATGGAGACGGGCGCGATGCCTTGCTGTCCGCGGTGATCGACGTCGTCGGAGAAAAGGGTCTGCGCGGTGTTACCTACCGTGCCGTTGCGTCGCGGGCAGGAGTGAACCACACCCTTGTCACGCACCACTTCGGCTCCATCGAAGGTCTTCTTGCCGCCACCATGGAGTGGGCCATCCAGCGGTCCATCGAGGAGACCGGCCTGGAAAAGATCGCGGACTTTGACGAGAACTTCGCCGATTCACTCATCGAAACTGTGTCAAAGGAACCGGAGCTGCAGCTGTTCCAGTTCGAGATGCTTCTCGAATCCCGGCGCAATCCCGAGGTACGCGCCTTGGTGGAACGCCTTTACGCGAACTACATGAGCACTGTTGAAGATGCCCTGAGGCAACGGGGCCTCAACGTGGACAACGGTGCCGCCTTGGCCATCTTTGCTGCCCTGGACGGCCTCATGCTGCAATTCCTCACCATCAGCGACCCCGAACGGATCAGGGCCGCCGTCATCCAGGTGGGCAAGCTCGTCGCAATGCTGGAGAGCACCAGCGAAAGCCCCGGCGGCAGCAGGCCACTCCCGATTCGATAGGTCTGAAATCCGATCGCCTGGTGGTGCGTGAGCGCTGGACCAAGAGCCGCGTTGCTCTGGCCGACCAAGTTCTGCAGCCTGGGGCCGGACAAGCCGGTAGGTGGCGGGCCCTTGGGCACGCGCCACCTACCGCCTGAGGTAAGCCGTCAGCCGTGAGCGCCGCTGATTGCCTCGTCCATCGCCGCATGACCGGCTCGAAGGGCGTCTGAGGAGACAACGTGGCCGGCCTTGATGACGATGCGTTTCCGGTTGCCGTCCCAAAGCACTGAGGGCTCCTCGAAGGGATCGCCGTCCAGTATCACCAAGTCCGCGCAGGCCCCCTCCACGATGCGTCCCAGGTCTTCCCGCCGGAGGAGTGCCGCGTTCGTTGAGGTGGCAGAGCGGAGTGCGTCGTAGACGCCCAGTACTTCGACCTGAAGGCGCAGCCCGGCCAGCTGTTCGTCCTCAAGCTCACCCATGAGATCGGTGCCGAAGCCAATCCGGACCCCGGCATCCCGTGCCAGTGTCACGGCGTTCTTGCCCGCGGCCAGTACTTCCTGGTTCTTAGCGGCACCCACCTCGGTAAGTCCGATTTCGGCTCCGCGGCGGCCCATCGCATCGTACGTCACCAGCGTGGGCACGAGATAGGCGTTGTGCTCCGCCATGAGCCGGGCGGTTTCAGCATCCAGCAGGTTGCCGTGTTCGATGCAGCGAACCCCGTTGAGCACCGAATGGCTGATGGCTTCGGGGGAGTAGGCGTGCGCGGTGGCGTAACTGCCCCGCCGGGAGGCCTCTTCGGTGACCGTGCGGATTTCCGCGGCGGTGTACTGCGGAACACGGATCGGGTCGACCGGGGAAATCACTCCTCCGGACGTCATGAGCTTGATGGCGGTGGCACCGGTCCGGAACCTGTGGCGCACCGCCCGCAGCAAGTCCTCAACGCCATCCACTACCTCGCACATATGACCGCCATGGAAGCAGCTTCCATCGTTCGCGGCGCGGATGTCACCGTGACCGCCGGTCTGGCTTAGCGCGGGACCGGTAAAGAAGTAGCGGGGACCGGGGCACAGTCCTTCCTCGATTGCAGCCGCAAGGCCCACATCACCCCCAGCCACGTCCCGCACTGAAGTGAAGCCCCGGCGCAGCGCTGCCTCAAGTCTGCGGGCACCGGCCAGCGCGGAGTAGCTCAAAGGCCCTGTTTCGTTCAGCGCGGAGGTCAGGCTGAGCGCATAGGCGTGGAAGTGGGCGTCAATGAGGCCGGGAATCACCACCCGGCCGCCCGCGTCGAGTACTGGCTCGGAGTCGGGCCAGGCGCCACTGTCCTCTGTGGTGCCGCGCACGGCTGTAATCCGGCCGTCGCGGACAGCGATGGAACCCTCAACGAGAGTAGGGGATTCGCCGTCGAAGATCCTGGCGTTCCGGATGGTCAGGTTTCCCGGGAGGTTGGGGATCACGTGGAGTGTTCCTTCCTGATGTCGTCAGTGGGCTAGCTGGTGGCGGCCAAGGCGGCTTCGAGGAGCTGGACCGATCGCCTCGCGACCTCGACGGCGGCGTCCACGGAGGACTGGTCATAGCTGCCTTCGGGCGCCAGGAAGTTCATGGAGCCGATAGTACGGCCGCCGCTCACCACTGGAACGTTGACAATCGCGCCACACCCCAGCGATTCAATGGTTCCGGAGTCGAAGAAGAAGGCCCTGACCGCTTCCCTGTCAGCGCCCAGGAATGGCTGCTGGCCGATGAGGACCTGCTCCAGCCACACAGGATTGGTGTCCCCCGCGAGGGTTTTCTTCCCGCCTATCGGGTAGACCTCGGGGTGGGTGGTGTAAATGCGAGCCATGCTGCTGCCTTCGTCGGCGATCACGGAAGCAGTGAAGAGGCGGACGCCGACGGTGTCCCGCGCAGAGGCGTAGACGTCGTCGAAGGATTCAAACTGGGAACTCATGGGAGTCCTTTCTGGTTTCGTACGGGGCTGGGAGTGTTGGTTTCTCTTGTGCTGCCGCCGCCAGCACGGTGAGGATCAAATGGACGGACAGCAACTCGGACGGATTGTCCAACGGGACGCCGAGTTCCCGTGCACGGCTAAGCCGGGCCTGGAGGGTGTTGCGGTGCACATCGAGTGCCGCCGCTGCGAGGCTTACCGAGCCGCGGTGGTCAAGGAACGCTGCTACGGCTGCCACTATCGCCTCCCGGTCAGGAGAGGCCATCAGCCGCGGCAGGGTCAGCTCAGCCACCAGTGCCACGGCGTCCTTGTCGACAAAAGTAAATGCCGCCGCTACGCCCAGACCGGCAAAACCCAATACCGTGCCCGGGCCCGCGGACCGGGCTGACACAGCAGACAGCCGGGCCTCCTGAATAGTGGACGGAAGCGGCGGAGCCTCCTCCGCCCAGCGGGACAGGCCGGCCACCAGGCCCAGCTCGGCCAAGGCAGGCTGGAGCCGTGCCTTGAGCCGGAGTTCAAGCTGTGAAACAACTGCCTGGTGTGCGGCCGGAACAAGTGCCAGCCAGCCGCCGTCGACCTCCGCCAGAGGACTGCGTGCAGCGACCTTACGCCAGAGCAGCCTCAGCACAGCCGTTAGGTCGTTACCTGGCGCGTGCACACCGCTGCGACAGATCCAGATAGCCGCGTAGCGTTCGTCCCTGCGCCAACCCAGCTGTGAGAGGAGATGCCGGTGATCTTCCTCGAAGGCGGTGCCGGAAGAACCTGGGCCTTGGTTTAGCCTGGCCAGTGCCGCAGTGGGAACAGCGCGGACCGCGTCCCGGGAGTTGCCCACCAACCATGCGGCCTTAACCGAAGGAGCCGCTACTTCGAGGATCGACCGAACGAGCCGTAGGTTGTGTACGCCGGAAGCGGGTACACGGGCGGTGAGGGCTGACGGGACGGCGGCGTTGGCTGCGCCAATGTCAACAGTGATGACCTCGGCCGAATCCCGCGGGGCAGCACCGGCTGAGGCGAGGACGACTCCGTCGTATTCCAGCGAAACGCCCACGCCATCCAGTTCACCGGATATGGTCTTGAGGACGTCAGCGAGTGTACTGTCCTTGGCCACTGCACGGGCGAACCGGGCGAGCTCGGCATCCACCACGGACAGGGCGGCACCGATTTCAGCTGCCAGAGACAACGCGACTTCGGCCGGATTTCCCTCCGCAGCCAAAAGCGTGATGCCCAGTCGTTCAGCCAGGCCGATCACAGCGTTGGAATAGGTGCTCCCAGCCACGACGACGGCACTGGCCCGCCGCTCCCAGGCATGCCGCAGTGCGGCGGACACAAGCCAACCACCCGAGCCCATTTCTGTCGAGAGGACCACAACGGTGTTCGGCCGCACGCGCTGGATCGCCTCAAGCTGGGAGACAAGAACAACGCTTTCTATAAGTGCGCTGGTGGGGGTGAGGTACAGCGGGGTGGTGCTGCGAAGTGACCCGTGCGCCAGCAGTCCTGCCACATCGAGCCGCGTGTCCTTAATCGACCTACTCATGGCGGCGCCTTGGATGTTTGAGTGGAATGCCGAACGCAGCCGGCTCGGCCAGATCCAGTCCCGCCTCCGAATACCATTGCGGCGCAGCATTGAGTTTGAGCACATCCACAACGTTGCCTACCCGGACGTCGTCCAGGTTGGCCACAGAGCCGTGCTCGGGGTTGAGGAGTGTCACCATGTCAGGGACGGCTGCCGCTACGGCACCGTCCACCAGCACCAGCAAAATCTCATTCTGGACCTCCAGCCGTATGATCTGCCCGGTGGTTTCATCCTCCAGGGTCATACTGGATGGTTGGGCCGGGAGTCCAAGGTCGGTAGGGCGGGACAGGCCTTCGATGTGGCTCACCCGCGCCCGTGAAATCCGCGTCACGCCCAGGAAGTCGGCGAGCGACAGGAACTTGCTCTCCGCCGAGGTTTCGGCGTCGAGGATCTGTCCTATCCGGATCATCCGGCTGATGGAGCCGTGCACTCCGTGCTCCTTCAGCTCACGCGCGGAGCATGGATACATGACAGTGGCGGCCCAGCCGCCGAGCTCGGTGACGAGCGCGCGGACCAGTGTCTCGGCACGTTGCGGATCACTGGCCTCCACCAATGCGCGCTCGCCGGTTACCCCCATGAGCGCTATGGGGCCAATGGCCACCCCGCCGATATTCAAGGTGGTCTGGCTGATCAGGGGGAAGACGCGCCCCATGGGGTCGGAGTCGATCACGGGAAGCGAGGACTGCAGCCCCACCATGAGCGGAATGATTCCGTTGATGTTGGCAGCGGCGAGCGAATAGATGGCCCGCACCTTGCGGCCGAGTCTGGTTTCGATCGCATCGATACAGCCCGTGAACTCGTCACCCACCGGGGGCATGTCAGCGATGAACAGGCCTTGGGTCACCATGCCCACTGCCACTACCAGGTCATCTGGAGCGAGTTCATCCACGGTGACGAGCTCCACGGACTGATCCTTCATGGCCTCCTGGATCATGCCGGCGTAGATATGGATGGCGGTGGGATCGATGGCGCAGGCCAGGAAATGTGCACCGGTCCGGAGGTGCCCGACGTCTTCAGCCGTGAGGACCGTGCTCATGCCGTGGCCTCCATGGCTTGTGCGGTCGACGCCAGTTCCTCAGAGCCGGAAGTCCCGCCCGCGGCCTGAACCCGGATCCGGACGATTCCAGGATTCCCATAGGGCATGGCGAACACATTTGATTCGATGATGCGGGTGTCTGTGGGGCTCGCGCCCAACTGGACCGCGGCCGACCGGGCTTCCTCTTCCACGCGATGCTGTACCCGCTGCAGATCCGCCTGTCCGCTGACCCTCTCAAGCCTGTCGATCCACGCCGTCAGCGGTGCCGCGGCACAGCCTATGAGGGTCAGGTCCGGGGCATCTGGAAGTGTTGGCGCCAGGCCGAAGTCAGGCGGGTTGTCCTGGCTGGTGCGGACGTCGGCGACCACTGACGGGATGCCGGGCCGCACCGGATGGTTGGCAGTGTACGGCTCCACGATGGCGGCGTTGGTGGCGAGGCTCGCTTCATACCCCTGCCGGATGAGGCTGTGGGAAACCGGAAGACCGCGGCGGGTGTTGCCCACGCTCACGCCCGCATCGGTGCAGACAACTACTTCGCCGTCAGGCAATCCGCCCAGCGTTGCTGCGCCGAGGATTGCCATTGCAGGATCCGGGTGGAGTCCGTGCACGGGAGCTACTGCCAGCCGCGAAAGGGGTGCCCGGCCGCCGTCGTTCCTGGCATAGGAAAGTGTGGCAGCGGGGAAGTGGCGGCGTCCCGCCTCTTCCAGCATTGCCGCCAGGTCTTCGCCCGATTGCATCAGGGCACTATTAAGGATGGCTGTGTAGTCACGGTCGCGGAACACGCTTGAGTAGAAATCACTGGAGATGCTGATCCGCATGTCGCTGTTGTTCGACAGGATGGCATCCGCGATACGCGTTTCGTGCTCCGGGGAGGCGGTGGAGCCGACGGCGGTGATGGCTACGTTCCGCAGGCGCCCAGACAGGATGGAGGGCAATTCCACCAGGAATGCTTTCAGGTCCAGCGGCGCGAGGGGCCGTCCCCGCAGGTCGTGGCCGCCGCGGACGTGCATGGTCCTGATGACCGCAGGCTCAATGAGCGCCGGCAGGACGGTGTTGTGGAACCGATCAGCCGGAGGACGGGGGGAGATGCGGATAGCGACGACGTCCCCTGGCTGCCCCGCAGCGAGCACGCGTCCGACGTCGGCCGTTACGTCTGTGATCCGGGTCCCGAACTGCAGGCGTAACGCGGACAGCACCCGGTCCAGCGCCTCGGCAGGGCTGCCGGCCTGCAGCTGTTCGGCCACGGAGATGACGGAGCGTCCCTCCAGAACGAGCGCCCGGCAACTGGTGCCCTGGAGCATCAGTCCTATCCGCATTGCCGGGCCTCCTGTTCAACTTTCTGCCGGGCCCCTGCCCCGCGGTGCATCCATGTCATATCTCTAGGGTCCACCCTGGACAGTCATCTGGTGGCTTTGCGGAAGAACAATCCGTCGGCTGCAACGGCCACCAGGATGAGGACACCTGTCACCACCTGCTGGTAAGTGGTATCCCAATGCAGCAGGTTGAAGCCGTTGCTGATGACGGTGAGGATCATGACTCCCACGAAGGCCCTCCACATGGCACCCTGTCCGCCGAGGATGCTGGTTCCGCCGATGACCACAGCGGCGATTGCGGTGAGCTCGATGCCGATGGCCATGGCCGGCTGGGCCGATCCGGCGCGGGAGGCCAGAATCATCCCGGCCATTGCCGAGCAGAGGCCGCTGATGGCGAAGACCGCCACGTGGATTGAGCCCGTTCGGATGCCGCTGAGACGGGCAGCTTCCCGGTTGCCGCCCACGGCGTAGATCCTGCGGCCGAAGGTGGTGCGCCACAGAACAATTCCCAGGACCGCGGTCATTGCCAGCATCAGTACCGAGCCTGCGGTGAGGCCGAAGATGCTCGGCCAGGTCCAAGTCTGGAACGATGCAAGCTGGTCAGGCAGCGGTGCCACAATTGCGCCGCCAGTGATCACGATGGCCAGGCCCCGGTAAATGATGCTCACAGCCAATGTTCCGATGAACGAGTTGACCTTCGTGCTGACCACGATCAGCCCTGTAACGGTCCCCAACAGGGCGCCCACCAGCAAGGCTCCGAAGAACCCTGCCGCAACACCGAAGTGCTGGGTGAGCGTCACCCCCGAGATGGCTGAGACTGCGAGCGTGGCGGTTGAGGAAAGGTCAAAGACCCCGCTGATGATGCACAGCGTGGCTGCCGCGGCGAGCAGTCCCACGACGGCGGCCTGGTCGAACAGGTTGATGAAATTGCGGCCCGTGAGGAATGTTCCGGTGTTCAGGGCCAGGAACAGCATGATGGCGGCCAGGCCAAAAACGATTCCGAAATCTTTGAGATTCAGATTGAACTTTTTTTCTGCCGTTGAAGGCACGGCAACTGCTGTTGTGCTCATGTGGATTCACCTATTTCAGGAAAGCGGAAGTCATGACTTCGTCGCGGGAGGCGTTTCGGTCGAACTCGGCAACAATGCGCCCGTGCCTCATGACATGGATACGGTGGGACAGGCCGAGCACTTCCTCGAGCTCGGAGCTGACCACGATGACTGCTGTACCCTTAGCAGCCAGTTCAACGATGATGCTGTGGATCCGGGCCTTGGCTGCGATGTCCACTCCCCGGGTGGGTTCATCCACCAACAGCACTGCCGGAGGATCCAACAGCCATTTGGCGAAAAGCGCCTTCTGCTGGTTCCCGCCGGAAAGGTTGGCAATAGGCTGTCCCGGGCGGGCGCCGCGCAGGTCAACTGACTTGCTGACGTCCTTGACGGCCGCCCTTTCCCGCCGTGCACTGACGAAGCCGGCCCATGACCGGCCGGACAGGGTTGAGAGGGCAATATTCTCTGAGGCTGGCCGGGACATGACCAGTCCCTGTTCTTTCCGCGACTCCGGAATGAGCGCGATACCTGCTTTGATGGCGTCCCTGATGGAGGAGGCGCGGAGGCGGTGGCCGTTGATCTCGACGTGGCCGCCGGTGGTCCGGTCTGCGCCGAAAATGGCGAGCAGGGTTTCGCTGCGGCCGCTGCCCACGAGCCCGGCGATGCCCAGGATCTCTCCGCGACGGACCTCAAGAGATATGTCGCTAACCTTGGTGCTGGTCAATCCGGCAACCCGAAGAACCGTCTCAGCTTGGGAGTGAACCTGCGGCACTTCGGGGAGGAGGAAATCGACGTCCCGGCCAACCATCAGCCGCACGAGCGACTCCGGCGTATGGCCGGCAGCGTCTTCGGTGACGATGTGCTGTCCGTCGCGCAGAATGGTCACCCGGTCCACCAAGTCCAGGACTTCCTCCAGGTAATGGGAGACGATGAGGACGGTGGTCCCGGTGGAGGCCAGCCTTTTGATAACCTGCAGGAGTTTTTCCTTCTCGGCCTCGTTGAGGACCGCGGTGGGTTCGTCCATGCACAGCACCTTCGCCCCGCGGGCAAGGGCTTTCAGGATTTCCACCTGCTGCTGTTGGCCGATAGGCAGATTCCCCACGGTTGCCCGGGGGTCCAGGTCAAAACCGGTCTCTTCCAACAGCCGGGCGAAATGGTCACCGTCCTTGTTGGGGAGGAGGAGGCTTCCACTGTGGGCCCAGCGGCCCAGGAAGACGTTCTCCAGCACCGACAGGTTGGGGATCAGTGCCAATTCCTGGGAGATGAGGGAAATCCCATGGGAGATGGCGTCCCGTGGGGTTGTGATCCTGACCGGGTTTCCGTCCAATTCCATGGTGCCGGAGTCCGCCATGATGGCACCGCCCAGGATTTTGAGCAGGGTGCTCTTTCCTGCGCCGTTTTCCCCCATGATGCCGTGGATTTCCCCGGGGGTTACCGACAGTGTGACGTCATTCAGCACCGTGGTTGCACCGTAGCGTTTGCCGATTCCGGAGACGGTGATCTCCGGTGCGGTCCTCCGGCTGGCATGCTCGCGTTTTTCCAACTGTTGTATCGCCATGTTGACCTCTGGAGATGGAAGGGAGTTGAGGGCCGGATCCCCGGGGCCGAAGCGGTCAGGCTCCGGCCCCGGGTTGCCCCCGGGAGGTGGCTGGACTAGTCCGAGTACTTTGAGACGTAGTTCAGGGCATCGAGTGCCTCTTTGGTGCCCTTGCTGTTGTTGGGGGCCAGGCTGGCTTCGTCGATGGCAGTTTCCACTTGCTTGCCCCGCGCCTTGGCGAGCCCCAGTTCGGTGGCCTTGGCGCCGTTGGCTACGACGTCGCTGACGTAGATGGAGAACCATTTACCGGACCGGACCGCTTCCACATTGGAAACGGATGCACCGTTGCCGATGAACTTGATGTCACTGTTCCCGGCGGCTGCGGCGGCGCCGGTGA
This sequence comes from Arthrobacter sp. R4, assembly GCF_051365025.1. Classification (NCBI taxonomy): domain Bacteria; kingdom Bacillati; phylum Actinomycetota; class Actinomycetes; order Micrococcales; family Micrococcaceae; genus Arthrobacter; species Arthrobacter sp. R4. The sequence continues at coordinate 61,953 of NZ_JBLWIJ010000035.1, read as the reverse complement.
TGGCCTGGGATGCGCCAATCACCACGTCAACATCAGGGTTCGCCTGTGAGACGTTTTGGAATGCCTGGCGGCCGGTGTCCTGGGTGTACCCGCCTTCGACGCTGGCCACGAGCTTGATTTTCGGATCGGTGGCCAGTTCCGTCTTCACGGCATCGGTCCGGGCGTTATCCAGGGGCATGGCCTTGAAGCCTTCGAGGTAGGCCACCTTGCACGTGTCGCCCGGCACCGTGGCGCAGGCTTGCTTGCCCATCTCGCCGAGCACCTTGCCGTTGCGGGTGGGCAGGTCCACGATGCTGATGGCACCAGGGACCTGCGCCTCGATGGTGTCGAACTTGGGCCCGATGACCGAGAATTCGACAACCACCGTGATGCCCGCCTGTACGGCCTGCGTCAAAGGTGCGATGAGGGCCTGGTTGTCATTGGCCTGGATCACGATCACCTCGAACTGCTTGGAAGTGACAGCATCCTGGATCTGCTGGACCTGGGTCTGGGCACTGAAATTGGAGTCCACAAAGGTGGCGCTGGCGTTGTTGGCTTTGGCCGCCTGCTCCACGCCGAGGTACGTGCCCTGGGCAAAGCCGTTGGATTTGGCAAAACCGAAGAATCCAACGTTGAGTTTCTGGTCTGCACCGGCAGCCACTGCTTCTGTGGTGCTGCTTTGGGCGGGCGGGGTGCATGCTGAGGTCAGCAGGGCGAGGCTCATGAGGGCCATCGCTGCGGCTGGACGCTTGGTGATTTTCACAGTTAATCCTTTCTGTCGCGGCGTTTAGTAGCCGTAGTGGGTCTTGGCGAAGTCCTCGGTGATGAAACCGTTGACGATGTCGTACTCAATGTCTTCGCGGGAGCGCTTGGAGACATCTCCGAACCCGCCGCCGCCCCCGACGGCCAGGCGGACGACGTCGCCGGCCTTGATTTTCCGTGCGTTGGCCTTCAGCGTCCGGACCTCGTCGTGGCGGCCGGGATTGATCACCACTTCCGGGCCCTGGGCGTCAGAACCACCGAAGAGGCCCCAGGCGGGCGTCTTGGACCTTTCGAACCACAGCCCCACGACGCAGTCGGCGAGGAACTCGTATTCACGGACAACTCCGTTGCCGCCCCGCCACTGCCCGGGGCCACCGGAGTTCGGGCGGATGGAGTACTCGTTGATCCGCAGCGGGTAACGGGTTTCCATCATTTCGATGGGCAGGTCCTTGAGGGACCCGTTGACGTTGTTGATCATGGCGGATTCGCCGTCGGTTCCCTGCCAGGCGCCCCACCCGCCAAGGGTGGCTTCCATGCTGACGAAGTTCCGGCCGAAGCGGGGATCGAAGCCGGCGGCAGTAATGATCATTGAGTCACCATGGCTGGCGCTTGCCACCCGTTCAGGCATGGCGGGTGCCATTGCCTTGGAGACCAAATCGATCAGCAGCCCGAGATGCGAGAAGTACCACTGGCATGGTGCCGGTGCCACGGCGCCCAGCACTGAGCCGGAACGCACCTGGGTGGTCATGGGGCGGAAGGATCCGCCGTTGGAGTTGGAGTCCGGGCTGACCAGGAGCTTGTACCCCACGCGCAGGGCCGAGACGGCTTGGGCTGCGCCGCAGTTGACCGGGCCCATGGCCTGGTCGGCGGAGCCGGTGACGTCGAAGTCGACAGTGTCGCCGGCGACGGTGATCTTCAGCCTGATCGGGATGGGGGTGTCCAGGTTGATGCCGTCGTTGTCCAGGACGCCTTCGGCTTCGTACACGCCGTCGGGGATGTTGCGGACGGTCTCGCGCTCAATCTCCTCCGTCTGGCGGAAGATCTCATCGCGTGCGGCATCGAGCTGCTCCATGCCGTACCGGCCCACCAGCTCCTTCATCCGGGTGGTTCCCATCCGGAGTGCGGCGATCATCGCGTGCATGTCGCCGATGGTCTGGTAGGGGAAGCGGACGTTGGTGCGGATCAGGTCCACCACGGAGGTTTCAATGCCGGCTTCCATGAGCTTGACCGGCCCCATACGGAAGCCTTCCTGGAAGATGTCCGTGGCATCCATCGAGCCGCCCACATCCTTGGACCCCATGTCCATCCAGTGCGCGCGGGTGGCGGCGAAGCCAACCACCGAGCCGTCGTCGAAAATCGGCGCGAAGATGGTGACATCGTTAAGGTGCGTTCCGCCGAGGTAGGAGTCGTTAAGGATCCACACGTCCCCTTCCTGCCAGACCTCGCGTCCGTACAGCTCCTCCACAGCAATGGAGCACGTTTCCAGGTTGCCGAGGAACAGCGGGAGCCCGGCGGACTGTCCGAGTACGCGGTGTTCGGTGTCCAGCAGCGCCACCACACAGTCACCGCCCTCGTAGAGGATGGGTGAGTAGGCGGAGCGGATCAGGGTGGCGTTCATATCGTCGGCGGCGCTGGTGAGCGCGTTGCGGATGATTTCCACGGTTACGGGATCCAGGGTTTTGACTGCAGTGATTGTCATTAGTGGTACCTCAATTTCCTTCTGCGTCTTCAGTGCGGATGACCAGGGAGCCGAACTCGTCGACCGTGACGTTGAACCCGGGCGGCACCACGGTGGTGGCGGTCTGCTCCACGATGATGGCGGGACCTTCAAAGGTGTGCCCGGCGGCCAGGTCGTCGCGGCGCACCACGGTGGTCTCGTGTTCCACGTGGTCAAAGACCACCCGGCGCATTTCGTGCTTGAACTCGGGGCTCTGCGCTGTTGCGAAGAGCGGTGCCTCCAGCCGGCCCAGGTCGCCTACCGCCTGGGTCCGCAGTGCGACGATCTCGATGGGGGCGCCCAGGTTGGAGTGCCCGTAGCGCTCGTGGTACATCGCGGAGAAGCGGACCGCCAGGTCGGCGACGAAGCCCTCTGACTCGGGTTCGTCGGCGGACGTGAGGGGGACGTTCAGTGAGAATTCCTGGGACTGGTAGCGCACGTCCACGGAAGCGGTTGTTTGGCGGCTTTCCTCAGGGACGCCTTCGGAAACCAGGGACGTCAGGCCCTCCACTTCCATCCTTCGCAGGACACCGGCCATGTCAGCCACGTCGATGTCTTCGTCGAGGAAGAAGTACGGTTCGGAGAAGTCCTTGCGGATGTTCGTCTGCAGCATGCCCCACGCCGAAAACGCGCCGGGGAAACGGGGAACCACGGTTTCCGGGATCCCGAGTTCCTTGGCGAGGAAGACCGCGTGCATGGGCCCTGCGCCGCCGAACGCGACGAGGGCAAAGTCGCGAGGTTCGATGCCCCGGGAGATGGTGATGGTCCTGATGGCCTGGGCCATCTGGGAGTTGGCTACGTCGCAGATGCCTTCGGCTATGGCGATCGGGTCCAGGCCGAGCTCGTCTCCCACTGTCTTCAGGGCCGTGATGGCCGCTTCCCGGTCCAGGGCCACTTGTCCGCCTGCGAACCAGTCGGGGTCCACGCGGCCGAGCACCAGGTTGGCGTCGGTGACGGTGGGCTCGGTGCCGCCGCGGCCGTAGCAGGCTGGCCCGGGGGTGGCACCGGCGGACCGGGGTCCCACCCGGAGACCCCCGGCTTCGAGCCATGCAACAGAGCCGCCGCCGGCTCCCACAGTATGGATGTTGACGACGCTCATGAGCATCGGCAGGCCCTCAAGGTGGGCTTCGGTGGACACGTCGGGTTTTCCGTCGACAACGAGGGAGACGTCAAAGGAGGTCCCGCCCATGTCAACACCGATGAGGTTGCGGTTGCCGGACACGCCAGCCAGTTCGACGTCGCCCATTGCGCCGCCGACCGGCCCGGACAGCAGCGTCTGAAGGGGACGCTTGCGGGCGGACTCTGCGGTGAGCACGCCGCCGGAGGACTGCATGATGTGCAGCGGGGCCTCCACGCCGCGGTCCGCGAGCTTCTCTTCCAGGTCCAAAAGATAATTGCGGACCACGGGACCCGTGTAGGCCTCAACCACCGCGGAGGAGGTGCGCTCGTATTCGCGCCACTCCTTGGCTGCTTCATGTGAAAGCGAAACGGTGAAATCCTCGCCCAGTTCTTCAAGCAGGATTTCACGGGCACGAAGTTCATGGGCCGGGTTCTTGTAGCTGAAGAGGAATGCAACGGCAACGGCGCCGTATCCCTCATCCTGTGCCCGGCGGGCTGCTTGGCGGACGGCCACTTCGTCAAGCGGCCGGATCTCGTGGCCCTGACCGTCGAGGCGTCCGCCGACGCCGATGACGTCCTTCCGCTCGATCAGGGGAGCCGGCTTGCGGTACTGGGCGTTGTAAAGCTCCAGGCGGGGGCCGCGGGCGATGTGGTAGGAGTCCTCCACGCCTGCAGTGGCCAGCAACAGTACTGGAACGCCGCGACGCTCAAGGAAAGCGTTAAGGCCTTGGGTGGTTCCATGCACCAGGAATTCGATATCGGAAAGGTCGGTAACAATCGATTCGAGGCCGGCGATGACGCCGGCGCTCAGGTTGCCCGGCGTGGTGGATGCTTTCGTCGCCTCGTAGGTCCCTGCGCTCTGGTCATACGCCACGATGTCCGTGAACGTTCCGCCGATATCCATCGACACCCTGTAGTTCGGCATGTGTATCTCCTTATGGTTCTGGTGGAACTTGGTGTGTGGAAAATCACGTTAGACAGGGGGCCTTCCGGAACGCGGTGCATCATGCACAATCTGGGGCACGGAGATAGGGCTCCCTGCCTAAGGAGGCCCATGGAAAGCCCATTCAGCAGGGGATCTTGGCACCCGAGAAATTGGGGAGTGGCTTTCTTGTTTGGGTGCTTGACGCGTTCATAGCGGCGCTCTTAGCCTTGTCCTGCCGCTGCGGGGGCGGCAGGACTGACCCGCGCGTAACCCGCTGACGGACTCCGTTAGGGTTGATGCGTGCGAGCCATCCTTCAGCGGGTCACCCGAGCCGAGGTCACCGTCGACGGCGAAACGGTGGGGTCCATTGACCGCCCGGGACTCGTTGTCCTGGCCGGCGCTACCCACACGGACACCTTGGACGATGCGGCGGCCCTCGCCGCCAAGATATGGACCCTGCGGATCCTTGAGGGTGAGAGGTCGTGTGCCGACCAGAACGGGCCCCTGCTGGTGGTCAGCCAGTTCACGCTGTACGCGGACACACGGCGGGGAAGGCGCCCCTCCTGGTCGGACGCGGCGCCTGCGAACACCGGCGAGCCCTTGATTGAACACCTGGTTGCTTCCCTGCGCGGCCTTGGGGCGGAGGTGTCCACCGGGCGGTTCGGGGCCATGATGCAAGTGTCCCTGGTCAATGACGGACCGTTTACGATCAGCCTCGACACCGCCGATTTTTCAGCTCCCCGCCGCGGCTGACCATCCGGAAGTTCTGGGCACCGCGGCCTTGAGGTCGGTGAATACGCTGTCCGAGAACCCGCTCAACTTCTCCTCCACAGGCACGGATCATCCCCAGCAACCAGACGTAAACTGACGTTCGCACCACCTCTCATCTGACTCCGCCAGGACAGAAACCTTTGGAGCCGCCATGCTCTGGAAACTGCTTGTTGAATACCTGCGGCCGCACCGGCAGCTGCTGGTCGCCGTCGTGGTTTTCCAGCTGGCGCAGTCCATTGCGTCCCTGTACCTGCCCACCCTGAACGCGGACATCATCGACGAAGGCGTGGCCAAGGGGGATACCGGCGTCATCCTCAGCCTGGGCGCCCTGATGCTGGGGATCACGCTTCTGCAGATCATCTGCGCCGTGATTGCCGTTTATTTCGGCGCGAAGGCCGCCATGGGCACAGGCAGGGACCTGCGCGCCGCCATCTTCAAACGCGTGGGAGAGTTCTCCGAGCAGGAAGTCACCAAGTTCGGCGCGCCCAGCCTGATCACCCGGTCCACCAACGACGTCCAGCAGGTACAGCAGTTGGTGCTGATGGGTGCCACCATGATGGTGGCCGCGCCCATGCTCGCCATCGGCGGGGTGATTATGGCGGTGCGTCAGGACGTGCAGCTGTCCTGGCTGATCGCCGTCGCGGTGCCGGCCCTGATGATCGGCGTGGGGCTGATCATCATCCGGATGGTGCCGTTGTTCCGGAAGATGCAGAAGCGGATCGACACCGTGAACCGGGTGCTCCGCGAGCAGCTCACCGGCATCCGGGTGGTGCGCGCGTTCGTCCGCGAGGACATCGAAACCGCCCGCTTCGCGCAGGCGAACGACGACGTCACGGACACCGCGCTGCGTGCCGGCCGGCTGATGGCACTCGCGTTCCCCGTGGTCATGCTGGTGCTGAATGTCTCGTCCGTGGCGGTGATCTGGTTCGGTTCGTTCCGGATCGAGGACGGCTCCATGCAGGTGGGCACCCTGATCGCGTTCCTGAGCTACCTGATGCAGATCCTGATGTCCGTCATGATGGCCACGTTCATGGCGGTGATGATCCCGCGCGCCGCAGTGTCCGCGGATCGGATCGGCGAGGTCTTGGGCACCGAATCCAGTGTCCGGCCGCCGAAGAAGCCCGTCAGCAGCGCGGTGCGCCGCGGCGAGCTGGAAATGGTCGACGCCGGATTCGCTTACCCGGGTGCCGACCAGCCCGTTCTCTCCGGGATCAGCTTCACCGCCAAAGCAGGGCAGACGACGGCGATTATCGGCAGCACGGGCGCGGGCAAGACCACCCTGGTGAACCTCATGCCGCGGCTGTTCGACGCCACTACCGGCGCGGTGCGGATCGACGGCGTGGACGTCCGCGAGCTGCATCCGGATTTGCTCTGGGGGCATATCGGCCTGGTGCCGCAGCGGCCCTACCTGTTCACCGGCACCGTCCGCAGCAACTTGCAATATGGCAAGCCGGACGCCACCGAGGACGAGCTCTGGTCCGCGCTGGAGATCGCGCAGGCCCGCGACTTCGTGGAAGAGATGGAGGGCGGGCTGGACGCGCCCATCTCCCAGGGCGGCACCAACGTCTCCGGCGGGCAGCGGCAGCGGTTGGCCATCGCCCGGGCCCTGGTGAAGCGTCCCGAGCTGTACATCTTTGACGACTCGTTCTCGTCCTTGGACACCGGCACCGACGCCCGGCTGCGGCAGGCGCTCAAGCGCAGCACCGCCGGCGCCACGCTGGTGATTATCGCCCAGCGGGTCTCCAGCATCGTGGACGCGGACCAGATTTTAGTGCTCGACGGCGGCAGGATCGTGGGGCGCGGAACGCACAGTGAGCTGCTGGAGACCTCGGAGACGTACCGCGAGATCGTCTCCTCCCAGCTGGCAGCGGAGGAGACGGTATGAGCTCGCCGCACCGGCCGCCGTCGGGCGCTTCCCCCTCAGGCGCCACCGGCGGAACCGCAGCCGCCGCACCAACCGGGACTGCCGGCGTCGGACGCATCCCGCGTCCCGCCCGCGGACCGGGCCAGGGCGGTCCGTTCGCGGGCATGAACGTGCCCGCGGAGAAGGCGATGAACTTCGGGCCGTCGGCCAAGCGGCTGCTGGGCACGCTGCGGCCGGAGCGGGCGTGGCTGCTGCTGGTGCTGGTGACGGGGATCGCGAGTGTGGCGCTCTCGGTGATCGGGCCGCGGCTGCTGGGCGAGGGCACCAACCTGATCTTCGCCGGGGTGGTGTCGCGGGAGTTGCCGGCCGGGGTGAGCAAGGCGGAGCTGATCGCGCAGTTGCGGGCCGCGGGGGAAAACCAGAAGGCGGACATGCTCACGCCCATGGCGCTGACGCCGGGGGCGGGGATCGACTTCGAGGCGCTGTCGAGTGTGCTGCTGTGGGCGCTGGTGCTGTACGTGCTGGCGTCGGCGTTTATGTGGGTGCAGGCGTATGTGCTGAACGGCGTGGTGCAGCGGACGGTGTTCGGGCTGCGCGAGGAGATCGAGGCGAAGATCCATCGGCTGCCCCTGCGGTATTTCGATTCGATCCAGCGCGGCGAGCTGCTGAGCCGGGTGACGAACGACGTCGACAACATCTCCCAGAGCCTGCAGCAGTCCATCAGCCAGGCGGTCACATCGGTGCTGACGGTGGTGGGGGTGCTGGTGATGATGTTCATCCTCTCGCCCGCGCTGGCGCTGATCGCGCTGGTGACCGTGCCGCTGACGCTGGGGGTCACGGCGCTGATCGCCAAGCGCTCGCAGAAGCTGTTTGTGGCGCAGTGGAAGAACACGGGCGAGCTGAACGGGCAGATCGAGGAGACGTACACCGGGCATGCGCTGGTGAAGGTTTTCGGCCGGCAGCGCGAGGTGGAGGAGCGGTTCCGGCAGAAGAACGTGGAGCTGTACGAGGCGAGTTTCGGGGCGCAGTTCATTTCCGGGTTGATCATGCCGGCGATGACGTTCATCGGGAACCTGGTGTATGTGGGGATCGCGGTGGTTGGCGGCTTGCAGGTGGCGTCCGGGGCAATGCAGTTGGGCGATGTGCAGGCCTTCATCCAGTACTCGCGGCAGTTCACCATGCCGCTGGCGCAGCTGGGGTCCATGGCTAACCTGCTGCAGTCCGGGGTGGCGAGCGCCGAGCGGGTGTTCTCGTTATTGGACGAGGAGGAGGAGTCTGCTGATCCTTCTTCGGGTGTTTCTGTTGATGGCGCGGGGCGGGGGCGGCTGGTGTTCTCGGATGTGTCCTTCTCGTACTCGCCGGATAAGCCTTTGATTTCCTCGCTTTCTTTGGTGGCGGAGCCGGGGCAGACGGTGGCGATTGTGGGCCCGACCGGTGCGGGGAAGACTACGCTGGTGAACCTGATGATGCGGTTCTACGAGCTGGATGCGGGGCGGATAACGCTCGACGGCGTGGACATCACTTCTGTGCCGCGGCGTGAGCTGCGCTCGCGGCTGGGCATGGTGCTGCAGGATACGTGGCTGTTCGGCGGGACCATCCGGGACAACATCGCGTACGGGCGGCCTTCTGCTACCGAGGACGAGATTTTGGAGGCCGCGCGGGCGACGTATGTGGACCGGTTCGTGCGGTCGCTGCCTGATGGTTACGACACAGTGCTGGAGGACGAGGGCTCCAACGTGTCCGCGGGGGAGAAGCAGCTACTGACGATCGCCCGGGCGTTCCTGGCGCGGCCCTCTGTTTTGATCCTGGACGAGGCCACTTCTTCGGTGGATACCCGGACCGAGGTGCTAGTGCAGAAGGCTATGCGGGCTTTGAGGAGCGACCGGACTTCCTTTGTGATCGCGCACCGCCTGTCCACCATCCGCGACGCCGACCTCATCCTGGTGATGGAGGCCGGCCAGATCGTGGAGCAGGGCACGCACGCCTCGTTGCTGGCTGCGGGCGGGGCGTATGCGCGGCTGTACGAGGCGCAGTTCGCGGCTCCTGTGGCGGAGGTTTAGGGCATCTTCGCTGGGCAGCAGCAGTCGAGGATCATTGCGGTTCTAGTTCAGTGGTTGGGGATTATCCCGCCCCGCTCATCTCATAGGCGACTCCGCCTTGCCGGGCTGCGATCGCCACGGTGCGTGGCGAAATTCCTTGCGACATGTGCCATCGCCAGCGTGGCGCTGTCGGCTGCACGAGCAGGTGTGAATTTATTTCTGTCTTGGGGGTTCTGGCGGCAACTGTCTGACGACTTCCAAGATGACCTGGACATAGCGGGTTGCCTGTTTCAGGTTTATGGAAGATTTCCGATGGACCGCCTCATTCCGCGCCCTTACCGCATTCGTTAGTTCTCCATATTTGGCTTTGTCCACGAGTCCTGCGTCTATCGCGCCAGTCAACCAAGCCGTCGGGTTCGACCGTGGAATGCTTGCCATCTTCGCGCGGTCCTGTCTGCCGCTTAATTCGGTTTCCAGTAGTGCGACGGCAGATATGAGCGCGCCATCAGGATCGTTCTGTTCCAGAAGTCTCTCTGCCTCGCTCCGCCGTGACTCCATGGCTTCGTCCCGGAATTCGTAGATCCAGTTCCTGAATGACTGATGAAATGCTTCCCCGTTCTTTTCGTCGCGGACAAGAATCGTGAGATTGGTGAGGGCATCGGGGACACGCTCAGCCGCACCTCTAACGAGGAGCACATTGTGGTTGTTTCTTCTCAATGCAGCTAGTGCGTACTGCGTTCCAGCTTCGCTGCTGATGTCCACGACCAGGATTGTCGCGCGCATGGCTAGTGCATCTTCTTTGGTCAGGTCGGTCCCCGGTGGGGTCTGCACATCGCTGGCCACTACCGGTGCGAATCCGGCCTCCTCGACCACGGGAAACACGGTCTCTTTGTACCAAGCAACAGAGCTAAGCGGGACTTCGAAAAAGCAGGTGACGCTGCTCTCAGCAGGAACTAATAGGTCCGCTTTGACCCGTTCGTCGGTACTTTGGCTTCGTTCAAGTAGTTTTGGGCGCCAGTATTCCCCGAGTTCAGTGAAGAATCTGCGCAGTTGCTCGTCATATGAAAGGCCGTGTCGGCGAGGAAGATTGATGACCCGCACGCCGCGGCGTTCGAACCGGGCTACTTCTTGAGGCGACGCAGCAATTTGCACGCACCAAGGTTGGCGACTGAGCCCACCCAGTCGTTCCTTTATCAAGGCCATTAACTGACGCGTATCCGGGTCGTCGAAGCTATACCCTATGAGTACCGGCGTGTGACTGATAAAAAGCGAAGTGACTGCTGTCGCCAGCAAAGGCCAACGGCTGAGGAACAGGTCGTAGTCCGACTCTGTCATGACGAGATGCTCGGGATGATGTACGTCACCGTGAATCTTATACAACTTTGGCCCGGCCGATCGCCTCAAGCCGGCGAGTTGCGACTCGCCGATAAGGGGAATGCATGGTCGCCCCGCCGCCTCATATCCACGTTCTAAAAGAAAGTCGAAGTTGGTCGTAATGACCGTTTCAAAGCCCAGCTCAGCGAATGCTTTGTGGGATTTCCCGGGGCGAGCATCATAGATTCGGGTAATTCGGCCGATCTTTTCTACAAGGGTGTTCCGTCCATAAGCGTGTTCATAAGCTGATACCACCTCTAGCGGCCCCACAGTACCGTCAAAATCGGGCAACTGTTCTGCGAGGGCCTTTCCAAGGTTTTTCCAATCCGGCGGTAGATCGCCTGTCTCCACCGTCGCATTACGGGAGAATCCGGCGCCGATGAGAGGCAACCACTGCCCCTCAACCAGGTGCTCGAGTAGAGGTGGTGGTACTTGATCTATGTAAGAAATGGACAACGATTCAGCTCTCCGGGACTTAATGAACTGGCCTTCCGGTCAGCATCGGATGTTTCGCTTCAATGTATAGGATCAAGCCCCGCTATCGGGTGACCTTTCTAGGCATCAAAGCCTGGCCTCTGTCATGAGAGGGCGAAGAGTGGCTGAATACGAGCCTGTAATTGGACCAATTTCGACGGTTTCCGATCAGCTACTGTCCCTCAGGGACCAGGCTGGCTAACAAATAAGTGGGTCATTATCGGCTTTAGAGAGTGCGACTTAAGGCTGCGTGTTCTAGTGAACCTACTGCCGCACTGAGAACGATAGCCCGTTCGTGGGTCAGATTTGGATCTAGGACTGCGCCAAGGGCTGTGCAGGAAGGCGTTTCTGGACCCGATCCTTAAGCACTTCCATTTCTGCCTTAGCCTTTAGACCGTCGGTTGTTGCATTGGTCGAAGTTAGGGGCCATGGCACGAGCTCAAAAGTGGGCGGCGCTGTTAGCCCGCCCCTCACACCCTCAACCAACAGGGCCCAAGTGGGATCGAGGGGCTGAATGCATCAGCCCCTCGATCTGCTTCATACCGATTCACTTCTGGTTCGCTCAGGATGTTCCAAGTCGGACGGCTGGCCCGTTCTCCACAAAACTTGGGTGGAACCAACCGATCACGAACGGGGCCACCACGATCAACGTAAGGATGCTTCCGAGCGTCCACAAGACCACTGACCTCCACTTGGACGTGCGAATCCGCGTCGTCATGGAGGAAGCAGCAACCAGAAGCGGCAACCCCGGAAAGAGTGGGAACGCCACGAACTCAAGAACCACGAACAAGGCGAAGATCCAGTCGATTCTTTGATACAGGCGGCCATCATGGTCCCTGCCCGCTTGGACGCGTGCGCTCATGGTTTTACTCTTTCAGGTTATCCGCCGACTTGCCACGCAGTGACGCCGCCAAGCCTGTCAGTCTGGTAGTGGAGTCCCACCTGAAGAGTGATGGGGCTGCCCTGGTAGGCGATGCTGGCATCAAAACGGTAATACGCGTCGGCAACTACCCCGGCGGCAGGGGCGGTACAGCTCAATACCGTAACGGACCACCCGACGGCGACCCCGCCCTCGGAATGGCACACGTGATAGCCAGGATCCGTTGCTGAAGCAATCCACGCGTGTGAGCCGTTCCAGTAGGTCCGCCCGGTGTGTTTTTCGACAAGCGAGCCGCCCCAGTATGTGTGGGTCCACAAACGGGTCCAGATGGAGCCCGTCGCTGTCGCAGTAACGAGAGATGCGGTCTCAGCCTCGCTGAGACCTTGCCTGACGGCCTCGGCCTTGACTTCCGCGACAGTTGCCCTAACAGGCGCGGTTTCCGTGATCGTCACCGTTGCTGAACACAACTCCGCGGCATCCTTCGCGGACTGTGTTGCGCTGGTTCCCGATTTGGCGGCAACCGCTTTGACCTGCGAAACGCACGATTCAGAGACAAAGCCGGACTTTGCCGAAACAGATATCTGGTTTGTAGGTGGACCGGACAACTGGACGACCCGGCTTGGGTCAATGCTTACCGGCCGATCTTCCATCTGTTGGGCCGAGCCTATTTGAATCGCGTAAGCCGGAGCGGCCATAGAGAGACACCCCGATAACAAGGCGAGGGATGCCAGGGCTGAGGCAAAAATATGTGGTCGTCGCACGTTAAGCTCCTCATCATATTGATGCCCCCCTGAGCTACGACTGTGTCGTGCCTCAGACCTTACGACTTTTAAACACTTACGGAAGAGATTCAGGGAAAACCCGTCGGCGGGGCGGGTGTTCTCGTTGCTGGACGAGGAGGAGCAGTCTGCTGATCCTTCTTCGGGTGTTTCTGTTGATGGCGCGGGGCGGGGGCGGCTGGTGTTCTCGGATGTGTCCTTCTCGTACTCGCTGGATAAGCTGCTGATCTCTTCTTTGTCTCTTGTGGCGGAGCCGGGGCAGACGGTGGCGATTGTGGGGCCGACCGGGGGCGGTAAGACGACGCTGGTGAACCTGATGATGCGGTTCTATGAGCTGGATGTGGGGCGGATAACGCTCGACGGCGTGGATGTCACTTCGGTGCCGCGGCGGGAGCTGCGCTCGCGGCTGGGGATGGTGCTGCAGGATACGTGGCTGTTCGGCGGGACCATCCGGGACAACATCGCCTACGGGCGGCCTGGGGCTACTGAATCCGAAATTTTGGAGGCGGCGCGGGCGACGTATGTGGACCGCGGCAGAGCTATGCGACCTCTTCGATCCACCAAGTCCCTTCGAGCCCTTCAGGACGGATCTTCTCAAAGGACGTTTCGTAGATTTCCAGAATTCGAAATACAACTCCATACGCTGCCCAATCATGGACGCCACCGTATTTATCCGAGTAGGAATCCCAGATTTCATCGCCCTCGGCCTTCGGCAGCTGAAATTGTGCTCCGAACGGCCCCCTCGAATCATGGGGAAAGCCGTCATAGAGAACCACAATGTTGCCATCGACCACTGAGATATCACCCGGCCTCAAGGTCCGGGCGAGTTCCGAATCAGCAAAAATCCTCCGAACCTCACCAAGGATCGAAGAATGCAGGTCCAGCGAATCAGTCATCTGATGATTATCCCGATTGCCACTCCTGCCACCAGTGGCATTGGCTGTCGTCGCCTACCGATGCGCTCATAGCAGATCATCAGAGCTGCTTAGTCACCGGTGGAGTTCAAATCAGCAACTCTTACGCTCAGACTGGATTGCCACCACGTATGAATAAGGACTCGACCCGTCGGACGTGCAACATTTGGCACGCCAAATGACGCTTCCTTTGCGTGTGTTAGCTTGATCACCGTCCTTCCGGCCTGAAGGCTTCGGAAGGCCCAAATTCACCGCAGCTACCTTTTCGGAGGCACCATGGGACTTGGCTCCCACACACAACGAAGTGACCGGGCTATTGCGGCCTATCTGCTCGACACGGCAGTCGCAGACGCCTGCACCGGTCGAGTCGCTATTGGCACCGGGAACCCGGCCCGGCCCGCAACCATATCCAAGGGAGGTGCTGCATGACACCATCGAACGGAACTCTCGCAGAAACCAAGCCCGATGGAACAGAGGCGTCTTCCCTTGCGATAGGGGCAGTTCACGCTTCCGGCGAATCCACCAACGAACTCAAGCGGGGGCTAAACCACCGCCACCTGCAGATGATCGCCATCGGCGGTGCGATCGGTACCGGGCTGTTTGTGGCCTCGGGCAGCACCATTTCCCAGGCGGGTCCCGGCGGTGCGTTGGCCGGCTACGCGTTGGTCGGGCTGATGGTGTTTCTGTTGATGCAGTCACTGGGCGAGATGTCGGCCAAAATTCCGGTTGCCGGTTCGTTCCAGTCCTTTGCCACGCGTTTCGTCTCCCCGTCCTTTGGTTTCGCGATCGGCTGGAACTACTGGTTCAACTGGGCCATCACGGTGGCCGCGGAGCTGGTCGCGGCCGGAATCATCATGGACTTCTGGTTCCCGGGGGTCCCGGGATGGGTGTGGGCCGGGATCTTCCTGCTGGTGCTGACCGGGCTCAATGCCCTCTCGGCCAAGTCCTTTGGAGAATCGGAGTTCTGGCTCTCGCTGATCAAGGTCAGCGCAGTGGTGCTCTTCCTGATCGCCGGCGTGCTGATGATTTTCGGCATCCTCGGGGATAACTCTCCGGGACTAAGCAACTGGGAAAACCGCGAAGACGTGTTCCACGGGGGTTGGGTCTCGATCATCTCGGTCTTCATGGTTGCCGGGTTCTCCTTCCAGGGCACCGAGCTCGTAGGAGTCGCCGCCGGCGAAGCGAAGAACCCGCGCCGCGAGGTGCCGAAGGCTATCCGCACTGTCTTCTGGCGCATCATGCTTTTCTACATTGGCGCCATCTTCATCATCGGCTGCCTCATCCCGTTCACGGATCCGAGCCTGCTGGCCTCCGGTGAGTCCGATATCGCATCATCGCCCTTTACCCTGGTCTTCGATCGTGCCGGAATCGCCTTCGCGGCGGCCTTGATGAACGCCGTGATCCTGACTGCAATCCTGTCCGCGGGCAACTCCGGACTATATGCCTCCACCCGGATGCTTTACGCCATGGCCCACGACGGCATGGCCCCGAAGATCTTCGGCCGAACCAATGCGCGTGGTGTGCCGATCGCGGCGCTGCTCGCGACGGCGGCCGTCGGACTCTTCGGGTTCCTCTCCGCGATCGTCGGGCAGGGTGCAGCCTACTCCTGGCTGCTGAACATGTCGGGCCTATGCGGCTTCATTGTCTGGGCGGGAATCGCGGTCTCCCACTACCGTTTCAGGCGCGGCTTCCTGGCCCAGGGAAACAAAGTCAGCGACCTGCCGTACAAAGCATCCCTGTTCCCCATCGGCCCACTGCTGGCCTTCGCCCTGCTCATATTGGTCATCGGGGGACAGAATTACGAGGCCGTGCTTGCAGGCCGGTCCGTGGAGGTGCTTTCCTCCTACATCGGGTTGCCGGTCTTCATCGTTCTATGGCTGGGTCACCGCTACATCACCAAGTCCAAAGTAGTGCCGCTGCTCGAAATGGATCTCACGGCACCCAAGGACGTTGAGGACGAACCTAGGGTCGCAGCCCAGTAACTGGGCCGAAAGAGGGAAGCCGGGTGAGAACAGCACCCGGCTTCGCTCTCTTCCCCGAGGTCAGTGACGGTCGACCGTTAATGACCCACGACTGGCAACCCTCCGGCCACCGTCACCCACGGCATCCGGCTCCCGTCTTCGTTGAGGTGACACTCGAGACCATTGGCATCATGCTTCACAGGGAGGTCTAGGATCCTCCGCTATGGAGCATCCCAAGACGGGCAAATTCAGGCAATATACTCGTCCGTTTGCGCGGCCCAGTGTCAGATTGGGATCTAAGGAGTGTCCACTAGGGCGTGCGGAAAACAGCTTTTTGGACCCTATTCTGACGGTGTTTCACGGGCTTCTGGACGTCAGGTTGGGGTGTAGCTCAGTCTGACGTGAATGGATGCTGAAGGACAGCGCTCCGTTACGATGGTTCGTCCACCGCCTCCACTCCGGCGGCTCCCGAGCCTCCCAGTGCAAGCAGTAGCTTGGGCGATATCTACTTGACTCTTGTCGGCGGCAATATCCCTACCATCCAGCGAGGTGAACTGCTGCATGGTAGTACCTGCTTGATTCTTTTCGGTGGAACCGTCACACCAGTGACCCAAACGGATAATGAGGTGCTTCTCACCTACGATTTCCGGTTCTCTCCAGGGATTGGTAATTGCCCAATCGATGCTCAATTCCGGCTAGCGGCTGGTGATTATGAGCTCATGAGACAAGACACTAAGCAAATCGACGAGGTTTTCATCCGCCAAGTCGAAAACTTTGACGCCGTAGACGGCAAGGATGCAGAGCGTTTCTTCATCTGTGGTGCCGGCCGCGCGGAGCCGCTTGTATCGCAGCTTGTCCTGCTGGCTGTGAGGGGCTGCCACCGATCCTAGACTATGGAAGAGCCGGTGGTGGGGACGCTGCTGGCACCGAATTCTGTCCACTTCTGATGGCATCCCATGGGGAAACCGGTAACCATGGCTTCCTCAGTGATGCCGATGGACGGCTGGTCACCGGCGGCGGCTGTGAAGGGAATTTGTTGTACTCCCATTTCTGGTACCAATTTTCAGCCTCCGAGGGAACAGATGCACCGATACTTAGCCGCTGCTGGAGCAGGGAGTAAATCTCGCGGCAATTGCGCCGAAGTGGCTCGACGGCCGTTAGATCCGACAGCATCGACGTGCTGGTGTGTTTTGTCGCCTGCCCCACGGCAACGGCCCAATCAAAGCTGCGATGGGGATCGTCCCATCGCGCACCTGCCACAGCGTGCATGTGTCGACAGTTCTGGCCACGAAGCAGAGTGATCCTGTCAGAAAGGTCAAAGGCATGTTGCCTACTTTGGCTCGGCACACTGATGACATCCGCTGCTCTCATCCAGCCGTAGTCCATACCGATCCGGATTAAGGCTGGCTCTACAACGATAGGATCGTGCAAATTAACTGTTGCCTCGATTGAGGTGACCTCAATCCCGTTTCCCCAGCCGTTCGGAGGGTCGATGTCATTGTCCGCAATTTCGTCGAACACGATATCAAATAGGCTTCTGGGTAACACATCCATAGCCGTTCGAGCGGGGTTGGTGCGTTGAAATGCCACAGGCGCCGATACCCGGATGGCATAAATCTTGCTGCATCCTAGCTCTCGGACGGCAGTGACTACTGGGACGACGTGACGGATCCCCCCATCGACACACATGTGATCCCCGAGACGCACGGGAGGGAAAACGCCTGGCATGGAGGCTGACGCGATGGCTCCGTCTCGAACGTCCGTGTCTGGGCGTGGTGACTCGGACTGCACAGGTGCAGTATTCGACAGCACAAAACCCTTCTCGTTTACCATGATGATCTCGCCCGTTTCGAGGCTGACCGAGAGCAGCCTGAGGGCGATGCCGCTATCTGCGACCCGCTGAGGGGAGACGAGCTGATTGATCAGTGAGCGTAGGGGGTTCAAGTTGAATAAGCCTCCTGTCATCTTTGGCAGGGTTTGATCGCGGATCCAGCCAAGCTGTCCGGCTGCGTACGGGGAAGCAAAAACCCAATCCCGTCCGAGAGACTCCGCGATGTTTCCAGCGACTTTCCGGAGCTCAGTCATCCATGGTTCATCGCGCCACATATCCGACTCGGTACGCATTCTTGTTAGCCAAATACCTGCCAGACGCCGGGCGGCACTCACGGTAGTGGGGCTATGATCATCCCCCATGGCGAGATCCAGAGCATTGATAGACCCTACCGACGTCGCTGCTATTGCATCAGGACGAAAGCCAATCTCGTCATAGAGATAGAGGAGCGCTCCAACTTGGAAGTCTCCACGCGTCCCACCTCCTCCGAGCGCTATCCCGCTACGCACTAGCATCGTGACATCGACGCTTCTCTCCTCAGTTCCACAATGGTTGGTGGCTTGAAGAACATACTGCGCGGTCCAAGATCTAGTTCCGGGCACAGGCAGGGTAACTTCCCCTCCGGTCGGCGAAAGCGTGCCATTGACGTCCGGGAGCTCGTTAGAGGCGCTTCCCAGTGCTCGGACGGCGATGCGAACGACACCCGCTCCGGATACCCTCCACCTGATGGTGATTTGTTGCCCTGGGACGAGCTGCTTCGGTGAAACGTCAAGCAATTCGATCACGGGGAGCCCACCGCGAAAAATGTTTGCTCCATCAGGTTGCGCTGCCGGGGCTTTTGCGCCCGGCCAAAGGGACTTGATCCTCGATTGCATGCGAGCCACGACGGTTGGGCCGAAGCATGCCAGAGACGATTCCACGAATGCATCGGATGCCCCTCGGGGGGCACTTGGCACAGATAAAATACCCACAGCTCCAGTGCGGGCACCCGCAGGGATGGTCACCACTATTGACGAGTCCGACCAGGAAACTATGTCAGATCCCTTAGCGGTATGAACACGCTTGTGCTCGTCGGTGAAAGCAATTGTGTAACCCGTGCCGGTTCCGAATCCCTTGCCACGGATCGTGAGCTGTTGGCCGCTGCAACCGTCCGCGGGATCAAAGCCGGTAATTGCTGCACTCGTCAAGTAGGTTGGGGTGGCGTCGTTCATTGCCTTGCCCCATTCGGAGAGTCCATGGATAAAGCCCGCCGCACACGATCCCACTAAGTACTTCCGTGCAGCCACAAGGAGGTCAGGTGGAATCGGCGGCATAGGTGCGGGGCCTGGCTCTGGACGTCCCGGAACCATAGGCCGTAGATTTCTCCACGTCTTCGGCAATGGGAAATTTGCGCGGAGCGCCTGACCAGCCGGTGTCGCTGACGCTGCTGTGCGAACAAGATCCTCGGGACGAGAACTGATGTCCTCACCGGCCTCAATAAGCGTCACCACGCCGTGGATCGTTGTGTTGAGGAACGATGCTTGCCATTCTTCAAGGGAAGATGAAGGCTGCGTGTCAAAGAAGTTCACAAGGACGTCGTTGCCTTTTGTCTCGACATCCAGAAGTTGTCCGACAAACTGCGCGGTGGTGGTCGTATGCTCAATTGCACCGTCGTTGCTTGTCGCTGCTGGAAGTCGGAAGCTTCCTCCGCTTCTCGAAGCTTGCCAAGACCTCGGAAGCGCCTCGGCTGGAGTAGCTCGCAGCAGCCGTTCCTGCAGACCTCGATCGACAGCCAATCTGATCAACACCCTTGATCGCGAAATAATTAGATACCACGTCCGCGCATCTTGCGTGATCGGAGATCCGCGGACGGCTGCATGCCCGGGGGCAGTATGAAAATCCTCATTCGACAAACCCGAAGGACCAAGTAGCCCTGATGCTTTAGATTCTTTTCTCCGCGACGTGGTGTCAATAGAAGGCAGCAAGTTCCATCTTCGGACTTTTTGTCGCGGTGCCTTTGAAGTAGCTGCCTATTGCCCCCACCTTCCTAGATGTCCCCGCAGCGAACCGGGCGCTGATTGAGCAGTTCCGACTTACGGAGTGTAGGGAGCGAACACCATGAAGTCGGCGGGTCAAACTCCGATAATTGTGATTCCGTCAACCTGGCGAGGATCGGACAAACTGCGCTGGGTGGCTCCTGCCCGTCCACAGTTGGGGTCAATTCGGGTTATCCACGGCCGGATATTGGGAACCCTTGGATTAGCTCCCGGAAGCAGGAGTAGCGGTGGATAACCGGCCCTTCGCAGATGAGCAAGAAATGGACCGGGCGCGGATTAACTAGAACGAAGTTACACTCACCAAGTTCCTCAGTCTATGATCACCGATGCGCGCTTACCACCTTCCGGCGGGGATGTAGTTAATCCTCCTGCCGGTGAACTGACCGCGCCAGTATGCGTGGTCGCCGGGGTGCCAGAACAACAGGTCCGTACCCGGAGAGTCCGTAAACTTCCCGATCCAAAACAGGGAACTACTCTCGGCCCCGCCGAAGCCTGCGGTATTGCCAGCCGGTCCTAGACTATAGTCAATCTTTTCTCCGAGAAACTGTCCGAGCCAGTAATTCTGATCGCCAGGATACCAGAACAACACCTCAGATTTACCTCCTCCTGAGAAGTCTGCGCACCAAGTCTTCGATACCTTTTCACCACCTTGGAAGCCGTTGGTGTTTCCCGCAGGTGTGTAGTGGATTTTGGGCTCCGCACCTTCGTCAAACCGGCCCAGCCAATAGTTCCGATCGCCCGGGTACCAGAACAGAAGCTGCGTCTTCCCGGACCCGGTGAAGTCTCCAGTCCAGATCAGGGAGACGCCCTCAGCTCCGTTGAAGCCGTTGGTGTTTCCCGCAGGTGTGTAGTGGATTTTGGGCTCCGCACCTTCGTCAAACCGGCCCAGCCAATAGTTCCGATCGCCTGGATACCAGAACAGAAGCTGCGTCTTCCCGGACCCGGTGAAGTCTCCTGTCCAGATCAGGGAGACGCCCTCAGCTCCCCCGAATCTCTTGGTGTCTCCTGCGTCGGAATAACGGAACTTGGGTTCGGTCAATTCGTCGTACCGCCCAAGCCAGTAGTGTGAGCCACCCGGGTACCAGAGTAATGTCTGAGTGCGCTCCAGCCCGGTGAAATTGCCCGTCCAGAAACGAGAAACGCTCTCGCTGCCCCCGAACCCTTTAGTGTTGCCAACGAGGTTGTACTTTAGGTCGTTGCCGGCGAATGTCCCGAGCCAGTAGTTCTGATTCTCGGGATCCCACTCGAGGATGCTGTCTCTGGAGTCGGCGAACCTCCCGACACGGCAGAACTGGGGTTTTATTGGTCGCGGCTTGTGGGCTTTTTCCCATACATTAACGTACCCTTCTGCTGAGTTCATTAGGGGTTCGATCTCCTGGTCGGACAACCCCATCTTCTTGAAATCGGCAATCAAATCGGGCAACATCCCTACATGAGCTAGTCCGTCAGTATTGAAGTCGAACTCCTTTTTTCCCACTTTGCTCTTGTCCATCTTTGCTCCGGTAAGGGGATTCTCGAATGGATAAGCCAGTATGCTTTCGGGGCCAGGAGGGCGGGCCCCTGGTCGGATACGACCAGCTTCACGCCCCCAGCGTGGCTTTATGGAGCCAGCCAGCCCGTTGAAGTCAGTCCCGAAGGCGACAGGCATACCTGGCATTTTTGATACCGCATACCTGTATGCCTGCAGCAAGGTGTTGGATGTTCCCTCAGAAGTATGCTCGATTGTGTCCGCACCGCCCCTCCAAGTTTCGATTTCGTCGTCATCTCCCTGATGGATGATGACCGAAAGCATTCCCCCGAGTTTGCGAAGGCGTTCGATTTCCGCCGGTAAGAGGTTTCCTTCGTGCCTCTTGTCGCCCTTTGATATTTCGACGAATCCGGTATGCCCGGAGACTAATGGATAGTTGTAATTCTCACAGATCGCAAAGGTGTCTTCCTTGGAGCGAGCAGACATATGGTCTATCTCGACCATCATGCCGCGCGCGATGGCCTCTCTAATGAGATCTTTGCCCAGCGAAGTCAGACCCTGAACGTTGCGCCATCCCCCGCCGTACTGATAGCCCAGATGGCGTGCAGGTTCAACAGTGAGCGGATAAGGCGCGAAAGGAATTGACACGGCACGTTGGAATTGTGTCGACTGCACCACTTTGTCGTAGGAGGCGCCCCCGAAGCCGTTGTTGTTGAAGTGAATAGGGAAAATATGGCGCACGCCCAGTTCGTAATACTGATCCATTTTGGCCCGTAGCTGGGCCAACGAGAGGTCTGACTCCTTTCGACAGCCAAAAAGGTAGTCCACCTCAATTCCTAGGACAACCGCCAGCTTGCCCTCGCTCATAGTCGCTCGGGCCTCCTCGGGGGTGCTCACCACTCGGTACCATCCGCGACCAGCTCCTCCATGTTTGCTGTCCACGTAGTCCTGCATGGCTCTTGCCTCCTGCAGTTGGAGGTCAACGGCCTCCATATCGCCGTCGGTTCGACCTTTCGCCTTAGTCACCTTCGACGTCAGGAACTCGTTGTTGACCGCCAGCATCACCATGAGCCTCAGGCCCCCTTGGACAGCCCTATGAAGCCAGGGTTCAAAAACACTCTGGTGGGTCAGACTGTCCCACCTAGGCCAACCGTCAAACTCCGGATACCCCCCGACCAGATGGCCAAGTGCACTGAGCGGGTCTCTTCTGAGGGTTACCGTTCTAAAGACGTTCCCCAAAACGTCTCCTACTCCTCCAGGGCCGTGGACCGATGCGCAATGGGGAAGTACAGCCTCGGAGTCCCCGAAGGCGCGGCCGAAGAACATCTTTCCACCAAAGGCAAGGTTGGCGAACTGATGATTGTGAATGTCTGCGAAACCTCGTACCACGGGGACCCCTTCAGGGAGCAAATGTCTTCACTGCTGCTATGGGAACAACGTTCTCGCTACGGCGTTACTCGTGCGTTATCAGTCACTGATGGTGGAATTTCGTAACCAGCGGGCTGATCTTCGGCCGACTGGCTGTTGTTCAGGGTCCGAGGCGGGCATGTATTTCTTTGTATCCGTAGTTCTCCCGTCGCGGCAGTAACGCAGCAGTAACGCGGGACGTCTTATTTTCGTGCGGAGAAGCCTGACTGAATGGAGCAGGCGTCCGCCACGAGCAGGGAGCGCACGATATGACTGATACGGCACAGCCCACAGTCAATCCGCCCGGGGACGTGTTGATCTTCGTTCCAGGTCTCGGGAAGTCGGAATCTGTGCAGCTGGCGCATGTCGCTGAATTGCTGTGCTGGGAACTCAATCAACAAGCCCCCGATCGAGCCGCGACCTTCGCGTCGGTGCCCACTTCAGTAGATGCCCAGGTGGTTCATAGAATCGAGCGAGCAGACGGCAAAGGTGCAGTTTCGGCTGTTCTCGATGTTTATATCTATGACGCAGTCGCAGAACTCGACAGGAACACCACCGCGGGCCAACAGGTAACTCGCGTGTTTACCCTCGGGCTGACCGCCGCGGCCGCTGTCGTCGCGTTGGTGGGAGTCATCTTGAATGTGCGGCGCCGCGCGAAATCTCGGGCTCAGCTCTGGCAGGCACTCGCCGTGGTGCTGATGGTGCTCTGCATCGTCGTCTATTTTGGCATCGCGGTCGTTGCGTTGGTAGAGGCGGTGGTGACGATCGTCCAAGGCGAGTCGAGCGAACCAGCACTACGCTGGCCGCAGTGGGTGGTGCTCATCGGCGCGGTCATCGGTGGGCTCTTGCCGACGGCGCGGGAGAAAATCAACGGGCTTGGCGAGCGTTCGGTGCAGATGGCTCGCTTCTGTTTCACGGGCGTTCTACGGAACCGTTTGAGTGGTGATCTGCAGGATCTGGTCGAACGGGTTTCCCGGCGGCCAGAAGTTGAACACATACATCTCCTGGGTTACAGCTTTGGATCGCTGGTGGCGGTAGATACCGTCTATCCACATGGTGCTAGTCCCGGCCAGAACCTCAAACTAGTAGACACGCTGATCACCATCGGTAGCCCATTCGACCTCGTTCGTATGGTGCGTCCGAACTACCCGGAAGGCAGAACGTTCGAGCAGGACATCAAACCGAGATGGGTCAATATCTACCAGCCAATCGATGTGCTCGGCTCCAATTTCCGAGACAACGAGGAGTCAGCCGAGGCCACAATCGGATTGGTGTCATCGACTGATAGTGCAGACCGGCGGGTTCCGGAAGAAAACCGGCAATGGAATCCGGACCTGAAGCTAAACCTCGTCAACATGTTGATGCTGAGAAGCCTGTCTGTGCACGCCGGCTACTGGGATGATAGCCGGACGGCGCGCAGTGCGCTGGGGCTAGCAGTAAAGAGTTTGTCGGCGCGGCGTCCCATCTTGCAATGAGGCGTAAATACTCTCGCGGGGCATCCCGCTCATATACACGACGCGCTCGGGTGGCGAGAAGGCGCAATGGAAATCTAGCCACACGTCGGACGACGACTTCATGGACCTGTACAGGGTATCGGTCCCAGGTCCCGTCCCCAGCCTGCCGTCGGGGAGAAAGTGGCCGGTTGGAATCTTTGAGTTGGTGAGTTTGTTGCTGTCAGGCCCGAGATGTGACTGTCGTGTTCCTCGCCGAGTGCGGAAAAAGCACGAGATCGTTGACCACGGTTAGTCCTGATAGTCAGAATTCCATATCGGTCGTAGCCCACTATTAGTCCAGAGGTGATTCCATGGCAAATGTTCTCCGTCCGCTGATTCTGGTGCGGGGGTTCGGTGGAGCCGATGTGTCCGACGATCAGACCAGCCCCTATCAGGGCTTCAATGACGGCACCGTGTACCCGACTCGGCGGGGCGAGAATTACATCTATGAGGGCTACCTGCTCCGCGCACTCAAGTCAACGACCTACGCATACCACGATGCCACGAACGTCGTGGGCTTCTACTCCGAAAGCGTCAGCGCGCCTCCGATCACGACCGATATCGACTCTGACTCGTTGGAGGGCACAGTCGTCCTTGACCCCGGGGTCGAGAGCAAGGTCTTGTCGAGCGGAACCGCCGGCACTATCTGGGTCTACCGCTATTACGACCTCCGCCCACGTGCGCTGAAGAACTACGGTAAGGGCTTGGCACGGCTCATCGAGTTGATCGAGCGCTCAGCGATCCGGCATGGCGAAGAGTACCGGGGCGTCGACATCGTCGCCCACAGCATGGGCGGGCTTGTTACGCGCGAGGGCGTTCTGGCAATGGAAGCCGACGAGAATGGCTCCGCCAAGCGAAAGGTCAATCGGATTGTCACACTGGGCACTCCACACCGCGGCATCGCCTTCCAACGCGCCCCGGCTTGGCTGCTTCGCATGCTGCCAAAGCTCAAGGATGCAAGCGACGAGTTTGAATCGTTCGATCCTGAATCGATGCGCTTCCTTGAATGGGAGGAGGCGTTTGACATGCGGAGAATCCTCACCGTCGTTGGTACCGACTTTCGGTCGTACAACGTCGGCGCCGCATCCGCACTGAATCGCTTGACCAGCCTGTTCGACGAGGGCAATTTGGCATACAACCGGACCGATGGGCTTGTGAAGCAGGCTTCCGCGCAGTTGCCAGGGGCGCCGCGCACCTTCGTGCATAAATGTCATGGAGGGCCGGACTCGCTCGTTACCTCGCGAGAAGCATACGAGATCTCAATGAGGTTTTTTCATGGGACACACAAAGTTTCGCTGTCCCTCGACGAGGCCGATATCACCCGCGGCTGCGACTGGTTCGGGAAGAGCGAGTTCTATTTCGGTGTGTCGATCAAGCCGCGGTTTGTAGACTTTGAATTGTTCCACCAAAGCGCTGCGGCCCAGAACTGTTACGGCCCGTTCCATGAGACGGAACTTACAGATCAACTCCCTGCGCTCGAGGACGAACTTAGGGAGCCGCTGGCGGCGTACGGCGACGGATCCATGGGCTGGGCCGGGCCCGATCGCCTCATCTGGGAGGGATGGGTGGACGCCCGAGTCAAGCCGGACGACGCACAGGGCCTTGTATTCCGCGCCGACTTTTATGTAGGGGAACGAGATACGTATGGCCTCGGCTTCTCGGATAACGTGGTCTTTCGGAAGCAGTATTACATTCAGGTGTTCCCCGGGGAATCGCCCGAGATCTTTATACATACCGGCGAGCGTTACCTGATAGGAGAATATGCGCTGACCGTCGATCAGCTTCAGACTCGGGCGACCCTGGGTAATGGATCCGAGATTCAGGCGGCGGGGGTCGTTCCAGGCATCCCATCATGTTGGTCCTTCGACATCGGCGGAACCGGCTTCTCGGCCCGGTTGCTAGTCCGCATCGCCTCGGACATGTGAGTCGCCAGTCGGTTCGAGCGACTTGGAACGCGTAATTCTCCAATTCCGCGACGCCCCTTGAGGCTGTTGAAGGATCGCTCGATGATGTTCTGGCGTCGAAGGCGCGGGGGTTGGAGACCGCGCGTCTGATCTCGCGGAGCCGGGTCCGCAGGGCACTGCTCTAGTCTTAGGCCCACCCGTTCAGCCCATGCGGTTTTCCAGCATGCCGTCCAGCGTCAGGAACCTGGGCTCCTTATCTTCATTGTCTAGGGGATTGACCCGGCCGTCGACCTGATCCCAGCGGCGCAACTGGCCGATGACGTACCGCCACGACTCGGCTGGCAGGCCGAAAACCGGGTCCTCATCCTCCGGCGGCAAGCCCACCCAACCCTGGTCAACCTGCGGGTGGCGGCGGGCCGAGGCCCAGCCAGTCTCCGGGACAGCCAGACCCTGTTTGGCAGTGGGCTCATCCGCCCTGGACCTGTCCACCGGGCGGTTCGTCGCCCCCGACTACGAGATATGGCAGGGGAGCGGGCTTCCCGCCGCAGAAGGTCCCCATCTCTACCAGATCGGCGACTACTGGCACCTAAGCCTTGCTGAGGGCGGCACCAAGCGCGGGCATTGCATCACCTGGGCCCGAAGTACTTCTCCACGGGGACCCTTCGAAGCGCACCCGGCCAACCCGATTTTCAGCCGGCGCAGTACGATGCATCCGGTTCAGATTGTGGGCCATGCCGACCTGGTCCAGACCCCGGAGGATGATTGGGCGGCGGTATATCTTGGGGTTCGGCCCCGTGGATCCACCCCTGGCTACCACGTCCTGGGGCGGGAAACATTTTTGGCCGGCATCGAATGGAAGGACGGCTGGCCCGTTTTTGTCGATGACCGCTTCGACGTCCCCGTCGTGTGCAACGACGACATCGCTGACGATTTTGCTGCGCCGAACCTGGATATGCGGTGGGTTGTTCCCGGAGGTGAACCGGCTGCCGTTGTTCAGCGGAGCGAAGGCGGCGGCATAACAGTCCTCCCGCCATCACCGATCAGTGCAGGGATGCTGTGCACACGCGTCCGGAACCTGCAGTGGAAAGCCGAGGCCGTCATCGTTGACTCGGGCCGTTTCCTTCTTCGGGTGGATGATCGGCACTGGTACGGACTCTCCCTTGATGCGGGCCGGGTGCTTGCCCAGGCGACGATCGGGGGAGTGGAACAGGTCCTCGCCGAAGTACATGCTCAAGGTCCCGTCACCTTGCGCATCGAGGCGGTGCCTCCTTCGACTCTTGCCGTTCCGGTGGGCGACGCGGGCCCAGACGTCCTCATCTCGCACCCAGATGCGACCTAACGGTGTTGCACCGAAGCTCTGGCTCCACAGGGTAATCCATCGGGACCAGTTGCAGCTGCCCTGCCTTCCGTCCTTGCCGGTTAGCTTTCAACCGGAGCGGATCAAATCCAGATGAAGCGCCATGACCTAACCTATGTTCCGTCAAGCTGAAGAAGCGCCACTCACTATGAATCCGCTCTCGGAACCGGCAGCCGTGCTGAACCGAAGTCGCGCCCGTTTCCCAAAATGTACGAAGTTACCCGACGCACGCCGCGCTGAGATTACATTCAACTCCAGCTAGATTCAGTCCTTGCCTTGAACTGTCTCGTATCTCACCTCGCCAACCGAATCAGTCCAGGAGACCCAAATTTCTTCCCCGACGTCCTCACCTAGCCCGTTGCGGAGGAAGTGAGCCAAAGTGACGCTATAACCAGGTTCCAATTTGTCTACCTCTATGGGATGGTCTGCTCCGTGTGCTCGGTACCTCACACGAACACTGTGCGCTGGTAACGTACCGCGGTACAGGAGTCGACCCATGCCATTGTGCCAACCCACATGCCATATTTGTGTCTCCGGCGATACAGCAAGATTCGAAGAAAACGTGCCGCTCTGCTTGGTGTCAAGCAAATCAAGTCGATCATTGACACTTACTCCTGCATTCGACAGCGCATCGACCAAGCTTCTGCGGCTTTCGTAGTCATTGCCAAGACTTATCCAATTGATGCCATCAATGTCGGAAACGCGACGAGGATGGCCTACTCGAACCAGTACCGTGCGCTCTGGCGCCATTGCCAAAGCCATGCCCGCCTCAAGAAGCACGTTCTGTCGCGGCTGACCGGTGAGCTCCCGCTCGTCCGGGCCGTCGTGAGGGGCCAAAAATTTGTCTTTCAGCTTCGCGTCGTCATCAGGGCTAAATAGAACCACCACCGCTTGAGCCATCATTAGACCACAGGTGACAATCTCCAATGTGGTGGGACTCGGGCGTCCCGTCTTGAACCTGGCTTCGGTCCAACTGATAGGCGATGTATCTACATATTTGAGAAACCTGACCAATTCGTCGCGCAGCGAAAGGTCGCGCCCATGCACCACAAAAATCTTCCTCTTGTCTCTTACCGCCTCCATAGGCATTGCAAACCTCCCATTGCGTGTGCGGTAATTCTTGCCCAGAAATGAGCTGACGAAAAGCAACCTGCTAGGGATGTTGAAGTCGGACCTTCACAGCTCACTCCGCCGCTGCCGGTAGCAAGACTCCCTAGGCGCTCAGCGTACTGAAGAAAGCTTTCAGTACCTGGCACTGCAGGAAGACGAGTTGGAACCAGCGCCTAGATAAATACACGCTAGGATGAGCCTTCTCTAAGTCTGGTAGGTCAGGACCGAACCCGATAGAGGATCTTCCATAAAGCGCGGCTCATCCCGGCGGGTGCCGCCCCGGCGGGGGAGGACCTCAGGAGCTGAATCTGGCGGAGAGCGGCGACTCCCACGCCGATGCAAGCATAGGAGAGAAGTTGAACCGGCGAGTAAAGGCTAAGTAGTTTCGCCGCTGAACATCATTGTGTCGCTCAAAAGCTCAAAGCGAGCCGGCGACCGCATCACCAATCCTTGGGGTGAAACCTCGACACGGCCTTGGACGATGACGGATCGGTGCTCCTTGAACCAGTCGTGGGCGCTAATCATCATTTGACGATTGATAAATACTTCGACCTGGCTGATTCTGCCATTCCGCGGCACTTCCATCGTAGCGATACCAAAGTTATCGCTTGCGCGGTCGGCCATCTTGTATATAGGTCCAGTGAGCGTCTCAGTCGTCGAGCGCCGGGAGTTTTTGAACAAAGGCAAAGCTTTTTCCAGTCGGTAGCCTGCCTCGGAAGGAATGACGAGGGACTCGGGTGCCTGGGAGGGTCCGGGCAAACGACCCGCCCAATCGACTTTCAGATCCAAGTTGGCCACTGAGGAGTGCTTGATAATGTCATTGATCGCAGTTATCAGCTCCCGGCTTACCCCCACCTGAACGAGGTCGGCCACGACTGATGGAGCTGGTTCCTTTTCAGGCTGGATAAGAGCAGCATTGACGGCGGTTAGGGCTTGCACCATCGTTCGCGTCGCGCGCCGAGCATCGGACTCGTGATAGACGGAGTTTCCCTGCGTGGTTAGCTTGAAGGTGCTGGCTTCCTCATCAAGAGGGCGGGGGAGAGGGACTAACAGCGGGAGGATGTACGAACCACGCTTAGTATGCGCAAATCGAGCATCATTAATCGCCTCATCCCCAACCTTGGACCAGTTGCCGGATATGTGCGCCTTGGGTGTCCTAGATGTTGTTGCGGCCGATCTTAGAAGCTTCCATACGTTCTTGAAGAGATCCGCCCCAGCTCTAGCCGGGATCGTGTCTTGAATATAGATATCTGACGAGGCGCGAAAAGAAAAAGCATCAACCCACAGACCGCGGATGATGTCGCTAAGTTCTTGAGACGACTGGCGAGTGTCGGCTGCCACTCGTTCCAACACAGAGTGCCAGTCAAGGGTTTCAGGGCTGATCTTATAGGGGATGCCGACTTGTCGGCCGGAGGGAGATTGCCAAAGGTCCCCTAGAGTTCCATGCGTTACCGCGGCCCATCCCGCGGACCCAAGATACGACAAGAGATCAGTACGCGCATCGACTTCCCGCCCCACAGGTAGATCCATGCTATCCACCGAAGCCACCTCCAAAAGACTGCGCGTGCCAATGGCGCAGCGTAGCCGCGGTCAATCTGTCCTCACGCCGGAGGGCTACACTCCATGGGCCAGTCTTTTTCTCGCGGTCAACCTCCGCCCAGTATGCGGCACTCCGGGCAAGGGTCTGGTCGTCAGTATCGAAATCTAGCCATGTGTCGTGATCTGCGGGCACAACCACGACAACCAAGTAGACGGGGTACGCGTTTCTACGCCACTTGGCGAACACGTTCTCGCCAATGTCATAGGACATAGTTCCAGTTGTGGGGGATAAGGTTCGGGAAGTGCACTTAATCTGGATCCGAATCGGGCACTGCGGGAATTCCAAAGTGCAATCCACGCCGAGGACGTCAGAGTCCTGAGCTGTCGGGGTCACCGGAACCCCGGCCTGAAAGCTAACTGTCTCCAGATAGGCCATGCCGTATCGAGCTTTGCGGCCCTTGGAATCCAACGCCTGATGGGGGAGGAGAGTTTCAGGCAAGATGCCACCTTGTTTAGTCATAGGGTCTGGATATTGAGTCTCTCACTTTCTCCGTGGTGGCTACGAAACGACCCGTCAAGTTAGCCACGTTGTTGAGGCCCAGGCGGACCGAAATTGAACGAAAGGATTACCTTTCACGTCAGGAACAGAGCCTGACTAAGGCCAAGGCACTGGAATCACGGCGACGTCGCGGCGAATCAGCTGCACCAGACGAAGACTAGGGCTCTCGAGCAGCCCCTTCGTTTTGGACCCCAGGGGATCAACCCCACACCTGCATCCCTTCACTCGCACGATATGGGCAGATCATTTATCGGCGTCCGTGACGTGAGGAACCGCGCCTATTGGGAAGGTATCTGATCCCGGTGCCAGCATTTCGTCCAGGCCGCGACTGACGTCTAAAGCGGTAGACGCGTATTCTCGAACACTTTCGACGGGGATGGAGAAGTCCTCCGCGTGGGCAGCCTCGTTGCGAAGTCGACTAAGCCCTGCCGCTGCCGTTACTAAGTAGTGAGGCACCGCATCGACACCGTGGAGCATGGAGTGAATCGGGCCTCGCCGTACTTGTGGGGCATACTCGGCTACAACCTTTGCGGCCGCTGTCTCGACTCTCAGGTACGCTTCCAGAACTGCTGCCCGTGGAGAAATTTTAGCCAGGGCGTCGATCCTTCTCAGAAAGGAGATGGCTGACCCCGGGCTGTCGCCGCCCGTATCCATATCTTGATTCTTAGTGGCTGTCTCATGAACCTCGGGGGGAAGGCCACCTTTCACTTCCTTGAGCTCTTGCTCAAACTTCAGAGCAATGTTTCCCGGGCCGGTGATCTCTGAGACCGTTGGGATCCTTCCAGCGATGTTTCCCAGCAACCTGCTCAGTTGGATGCGGAACAAGAGCATCATGGCGACGATCACGATGACCCTATCCAACGCTTCGCAACCCACAGGTCTCTGAGTACCGGACCATGCCGGCGTGTCTGACCAGGAGTCAGCGCGCCGCGGTCCGGGCATGCGACGTCCGCCCAGGTGTCACCGGTGTGAGGCGCAGGGTGGTCCCAGGGGCGGAGGAGAGATACGCTAAATAAAAGGCGAGCTTTGGTCCTGTCAAACTGACAACCTTACATAACATAGGTTAGAGGTCTTCCTGACGCGTGAGCTCGCAGGCGCCGCCCGCCAGTCCTGGGAAGGTGCCCGTCGTAACCACCCCCCCGCCGTAGCACACAGAAATACGAAGCAATGTTTCGGCGTGTCGCACGTAACCTGTTTAGATGCCCCGTTTTGCTCTTGATATTGAGTCCGTCCCCCGCCCTGTCCGCGCCCAGGAGCTGCTGGACGCCGTGAACCAGCGGGTCGTCATTGCCGACGGCGCCATGGGCACCATGCTGCAGGGCCGGGAACTCTCGCTCGAAGACGACTTCCTGGGCCTCGAAGGCTGCAACGAGATCCTCAACGACACGCGTCCCGATGTCCTCGCAGACATCCATGACGCGTACTTCGCCACGGGCATCGACGCCGTCGAAACCAACACCTTCGGCGCCAACTGGTCCAACCTCTCGGACTATGGCATCGATGACCGCATTGAAGAGCTCGCCCGCAAGGGCGCGGAAATCGCCCGCGACCGAGCCGAAGCGGCAGAAAAAACAGACGGACGCATGCGCTGGGTCCTAGGCTCCATGGGGCCCGGCACCAAGCTCCCCAGCCTCGGCCACACCACCTACGACTACCTCAAGCAGACCTTCGCGCTGCAGGCCGAGGGCCTCATCGACGGGGGAGCGGACGCCTTCCTCATCGAAACCAGCCAGGACCTCCTGCAGACCAAGGCCGCAGTTAACGGCTGCAAGCAGGCCATCGTGTCCCGCGGCATCCGGCTCCCCATCTTCGTCGAGGTCACGGTCGAAACCACCGGCACCATGCTCATGGGCTCCGAAATCGGCGCTGCCCTCACCGCCCTCGAACCGCTCGGCGTCGACGCCATCGGCCTGAACTGCGCCACCGGCCCGGACGAGATGAGCGAGCACCTGCGCCACCTCTCCAAGCAGTCCTCCGTGGCCATCGCCTGCATGCCCAACGCCGGCCTGCCCGTCCTCGGCCCCAACGGCGCGCACTACCCGCTCTCACCCACTGAACTCGCCACCGCGCACGAGCAGTTCGTGCGCGAATTCGGCCTCGGCCTGGTGGGCGGCTGCTGCGGTACGACGCCGGAACACATGGCCGCCGTCGTCGAACGTCTTGCGCCCTTCCGCACCACTGCCGCGGTCACTAGCGGCGGGCGGGGTGCCGACGGCTCCCGCGTTCCCACCGAGCGTGAAGCAGGCATCGCCTCCCTCTACCACCACGTGAATTTCGACCAGGAGTCCGCCTACCTCGCCATTGGCGAGCGCACCAACGCGAACGGTTCGAAGGCCTTCCGCCAGGCGATGCTCGAAGAGCGCTGGGACGACTGCGTGGACATCGCCCGCGAGCAGGTCCGCGTCGGCGCGCACCTGCTGGACGTCTGCATCGACTATGTAGGGCGCGACGGCGTGGCGGACATCAAGGAGGTCGTCTCACGTTTCGCGTCGGCCTCCACCCTCCCGCTCGTCATCGACTCCACCGAACCTCCCGTGCTGCAGGCGGGGCTCGAACACATCGGCGGACGCCCGGTGGTCAACTCCGTCAACTACGAGGACGGCGACGGCCCGGACAGCCGCTTCGCGCGCATCATGCCGCTCGTGAAGGAACACGGCACGGCCGTGATCGCCCTGACCATCGACGAACAGGGCCAGGCTCGCACCACCGAGGGCAAGGTGGCCATCGCCTCCCGCCTCGTCGACGCCCTGGTGGGCGACTGGGGGATGCGCGTCGAGGACATCATCGTGGACGCGCTGACTTTCCCCGTCGCCACCGGCCAGGAGGAAACCCGCCGCGACGGCATCGAAACCATCGAGGCCATCCGCCAGATCACCACGAAATACCCCGGAATCAACACCACGCTCGGCGTCTCCAACGTCTCCTTCGGGCTGAACCCGGCAGCGCGCATGGTGCTGAACTCCGTGTTCCTGCACGAAGCCGTCCAGGCCGGCCTGACCAGCGGCATCATCGACGCTGCCAAGATCGTGCCGCTCGCCTCCCTCCCGGAAGACCAGCGCAAGGTCGCCTTGGACCTCGTCTATGACCGCCGCGAATACGACGCCGACGGCAACCTCACGTACGATCCCCTGGCCAGCATGCTGGACCTGTTCGCCGGCGTCGACACCGCAGCGCTGAAGGACCAGCGCGCCGCGGAACTCGCGGCGCTGCCCACCGGCGAGCGCCTGGAGCGGCGCATCATCGACGGCGAAGGCAAGGGCCTCGAAGAGGACCTCGACCTGGCCCGCAGCGAGGGCATGACCCCGCTCGGCATCATCAACGACAACCTGCTCGAGGGCATGAAGGTGGTGGGCGAGCGCTTCGGCGCCGGCGAGATGCAGCTGCCGTTCGTGCTGCAGTCCGCCGAGGTGATGAAGAACGCCGTGGCCCTGCTCGAGCCGCACATGGAGAAGTCCGACTCCTCGGGCAAGGGCACCATGGTGATCGCCACCGTGCGCGGCGACGTCCACGACATCGGCAAGAACCTGGTGGACATCATCCTCACCAACAACGGCTACAAAGTCATCAACATCGGCATCAAGCAGGGCATCGCCGAGATCATGGCCGCGGCCGAGGAGCACAACGCGGACGTCATCGGCATGTCCGGGCTGCTCGTGAAATCCACCGTGGTGATGAAGGAGAACCTCGCCGAACTCCAGTCCCGGGGCCTCGCGAAGAAGTGGCCCATCATCCTCGGCGGCGCCGCCCTCACCCGCGCCTACGTGGAGCAGGACCTGGCGGAGCAGTTTGACGGCGTGGTCAGGTACGCCAAGGACGCCTTCGAGGGCCTTGCCCTCATGGAACCGCTGGTCCGCGTGGCCCGCGGCGAGTCACCGGACGACGTCGGCCTTCCGCCGCTGAAGAAGCGGATCCACAAGGGAGGCGCGAAGTTCACGGTAACCGAGCCTGAGGCCATGCCCGGCCGTTCCGACGTCGCCGCCGACAACGCCGTGCCCGCGCCGCCTTTCTGGGGCACCCGCATCGTGCGCGGCGTCGCCCTCCACGACTACTCGGCATTCCTCGACGAGCGCGCCACGTTCATGGGTCAGTGGGGGCTCAAGCCCGGCCGCGGCGAGGACGGCGCCTCCTACGAGGAACTGGTGGAACGCGAGGGCCGGCCTCGCCTGCGCTACTGGCTGGACCGCATTCTCGGCGAGGGAATGCTGGACGCGTCCGTCGCCTACGGCTACTTCCCGGTGGTCTCCGAGGGGGAGCAGGTGGTGGTGCTGCACCACGGGGAGGATCGCGACGGCGTCCTCGGCACCGCGGGTCTGCTCGCCCCCGACGGCGGTTCAGGCGGTCCGATCGGCACCGACCGGCTGCGCTTCAACTTCCCGCGCCAGCGCCGCGACCGGCACCTGTGCCTGGCCGACTTCGTGCGTTCGCGCGAATCGGGGCAGGTGGACGTCCTGCCGGTGCAGCTGGTCACCGCCGGTTCGAAGATCGAAGAGTTCACGTCCAAGATGTTCGCCGCCAACCAGTACCGCGACTACTACGAACTCAACGGCCTGGTCATGCAGCTCACCGAGGCGCTGGCGGAGTTCTGGCACGCACGCATCCGCAAGGAACTGGGCTTCGCTGCCGAGGAGCCGAAGGACACGGCAGGATATTTCAAGCTCGACTACCGCGGTGCCCGGTTCTCGCTCGGCTACCCCGCGTGCCCGGACATGGAGGACCGCCGCAAGGTGACGGAACTGCTGAAGCCCGAGCGGATGGGCGTGATCCTCAGCGATGAGCTGATGCTGCACCCCGAACAGTCCACCGACGCGTTCGTGTTCCACCACCCGGAGGCGAAGTACTTCAAGGTGTGAGTTGGTGCTGGTCCCTGGCCTGGGCGTCGTGAGCCTGCCCGGCTTGCCTGTCAAGGCTGGAGACCGGCTTCACCCGCCGGAGCGCGGCGAGGATGGCCCGCCCCACCACTGCGATTCCCACCACCGTGGTGATGCCGCGCAGGGTGTCCCAACCCGCCGTCGACGTCACCAGCGAGTACAGCAGGAAGCTGCTGAGGTTGGTGCCCAGCGGCGCACCGGGCGCGTACGAGATGCCGGTGCCGGCGCCCACCGCGAACGGCCAGAACCACAGGTTGGTCAACAGGCCGAAAACATACGACGCCACGATGCCGTAGCCGCCCAGCATCCACAGTTCGGCTTTGCCCCGCACCCGCCGGGGGAGCAGGCCGGCACCCGCGCCCACCCACGCGCAGGCGAAGATCTGGAACGGTGTCCATGGCCCGATGCCGCCCCACAAAGCACTTGAGAGGGCGATCGTGGCGGCGCCGAGGAGCATGCCGAAACGGGCACCGTACGCCCGGCCGGCCAGGATCAGCAGGATAAAGACTGCCTCCACGCCCCCGACGCCGGTGCTCGCCACGCGCACCGCGGAACCGACGGCGGCCAGGACGCCGAGCAACGCCACCGTGTGTGCGGAGCGCACCGAACCGTCCAGGGACACCACGACGGCGACGGCGGCCAGCGGCGCAATAGCCAGCGCCGCGTAGGGGAGGGCAGCGGCAGCGTCCTCCGGGAAGGCCGCGGCGAGCAGCGGCCAGCAGAACGCTGCGAGAGCCAGAACGTTTGCGGCTGCGAGGACGGCGAGCTCGACGCCGCGGGGCATCCGGATGCGGCACTGCCTTGCCGCGCCCTGGGTACCTGTTGGCTCGCTGACCCGTGGCCTCGGTCCGGCACCCGCCTGCCGGGAGAGCGGGAGGAGCGGTTCGGGCTCGTTGGCCGGTACGGATGAGGGCACGACGCCGTCACTCATCGGCAGGATCCGGGCACCGAGGCCATGGGCAAAGTCGAGGTCGTGCGTGGCGATCAGGACCGCGGCACCTGACTCCGCTGCCGCCCGCAGCGCTGCCGCCACTGCCGTGCGCGCCGCAGGATCGAGTCCGCGCGTGGGCTCATCGATCAGGAGTACCTGGGGATCGTCCATGGTCTGCAGCGCAATCGCAAGGATCCTCCGCTCTCCTGCTGAGAGGTCCCGGGGATGCTCATCCCCAATGGGAATCCGGACGTCACCGCGCAAGCGGGCCAGGCGTGACGCCGCTGGCAGTGGGGAAAGCTGGTCACTGCTCCGGCTTGGGTTGCTTCGGCCCGGGTGACGCCGAGCCTGCCGCGCAGCGCGCACTTGGCGCCGCTCGGCCGCGCGGAGCTCTCCTGCCACCGTATCCCTGGTGAAGAGGTCGTCCGAGGCATCCGGGACGAGGGCGACCCGGCCGCCGTCGACCGTCCCGCCGTCGACCGTTGTTCCACCAACTGTCCCTTCACCGAGGGCGAGAGCCACCAGAAGGGATGACTTGCCGGCACCGTTCGGCCCCACGAGGGCCACCACTTCACCGCGGTGCAGGGTCAGGGACGCGTCGAGGACCAGCGGCTTGCCCTTGCGGTGCACCGCGAGGTTTGCCGCCGTCAGCACCGGCGCGTGCTCCGCTGGCTGTACCGGCGTTGGACGGGCGGCAGTGGCCGACGGCGGCGCTGGCGCAACGCCCGGCACCAGGGCGCCGTCGTCGATGGTCCACCAGGAGTCGGCAACCGGTACGAGCTGCTGCGCCCGGTGCTCTGCCACGATGACACAGACACCGTCGTCGCGGGCGAGGGCGTTGAGTACTGTGATGACGCGCCGGCGTGCTGTGGTGTCGAGGTCGGCCAGGGGCTCATCAACCAGGAGCAGGGCCGGATGCTGCACCACCGCGGCGGCGATGGCTACGAGCGTTGCCTCACCCGCCGAGAGGGTGCTGACATTCCGTTCCAGCAGTGCCGACACCCCGATTCGCTCCGCGACTTCCAGCACCCGTGCCTTGGCGGTAGCGGAGGCCATGCCGCGCAGCTCAAGGGCGAGGGAGATTTCGTCCCGGACCCTGGTGGAGGCGAAGGCGGCGCGGGGATTCTGCAGGACGACGCCGATGAGCCGTGCGGTATCGCGCGGCGGCGTGCTGGCGCGGTCCGTACCCGCGACGCGCACGGTGCCGGAAATTTCCCCGCCGTCAACGTGTGAGACAAGGCCTGCGATACCCCGCAGGATGGTGGATTTGCCTGAGCCTGTCGGCCCGGTAATGACCGAAATTGACCCGCTCGACGGCGCAAACCCCGCCACGCGCACCCGCGCGTCACCAATGCGGAACTGGGCGTCGCGCACCAGAAGCGGGCCGCCGTCGTCGTGCCCGGGTTGGTGTGCTGCCCTACTCCCGAAGCCGCGCAGCTCCAGGGCCGCGGCCACCCGGCCTGCGTGCTCAAGGGTGCGCTCGAGCACGGGGACCAGGGCCCGGGCTCCGAAGCGTTCACCCCGCAATCGGAAGGCCAGGCGTACGGAAGTGACGGCGTCGGCCAGCGCCGGGAGCGCCGCCCAGGCCACCACCAGGGTCCGGGCCAAGCCCTGCAGGGGGCCGCCGCGGGCCAGTCGGACGAAGCCGCGGGCTATGTCCACCCAGGCGTTGAGGATGCCGAAACCGAGGATGATCCCGGCGATCGGCAGGGCGGACAGGACCGCCGCCCAAAGCCCATGTCCCGTTAGCGGGCCGAGGAGGACCACATGGGCGTACGGGGCTGGCAGACGCACCGGCGGCAGGTCGAGCAGAACCGGCTCACCGATGCCCGCCCCGTTGAAGAGAATGCGGTAGATGACCCGCGCCGCGATGAAGACGACGGCGAGAGCCGCCGCTGCACGTAGCGGCGCGGGTCGAAAGGTCATGCCTTCGGGGCGGCCGGTTCGCCGTCGACGGTGTAGAGCAGTTCGAGGCTCTCTCCGGGGCTGACCTGCAGGGTGGCGAGGCCTTCCTGGGCGTAGGCCCAGTCACCGGTGGCGGGCTTCACCCAGAGGGACCAGTAGGCAAAGGCGGCGGGCATGCCGCTGCATTCTTCCTTGTACGTGCCGCCCTTGTGGACAATTTCGAGGTCTGCGGCGGGCACACCATTCACGCGGCACACCAGTTCGTTGGGGTACTGCGTGGTGCCTACAGTCTTCACGTCTGCCTCTTCGAGCACCTTGGAGGCGGGGGTCTTCGCGTCCACGGGCACGCACACGGACTTGTCAGCGGCTGCCTGCTTCAGGGATCCCGAGTCGACGATGACCTTCACGCCGGTGCAGGGCCCGTCGGCGGCGGAGGAGGCCGCTGCCGTGGAGGCCGGGGCAGAGGTGGTTGGCTGGGTGGCGGCCGGGGTGGAGCAGGCGGCGAGGGTAAGCAGGAGACCTGCGGCGGCGAGGGAGGTCGCGGCGGCGGTACGAATCTTAGTCAAAGTCACGTGTCAAGGGTAGGACGTTGCTGGTCAGGAGCGGGATGCCGTCGCGTTGTGTGACGTTAGTTCTCACTAAATCCAGGAATGACGCCAGCATCAGCAGGCGTCGTTCCCTTTGGACGGGCGGCCACACCGCAACCACGCACCGGACAACATCGCCCAGCCGGAGGTTTTCCAATGAGCCAGTTCGCAACCTTGTCTCCGCCGACGACGAGGCTTACCGTAATCCCATGGCTCGGCGAATTCGCGGAGATGCGACGGCGGCGGCCGTCATGGTGGCGGGATCGGCAACGTTCCTGGCCGGGGCCTTTATGCCAGTCTCGCGCGTGTATGTCGAAAAAGACCCGCAGCGCAAACTGGCCATTCTGCTGGCGGACCCTGGGCAGTGGAGTACCCAGCAAATGCTCTTGGCCGCAGGCACTGCTGCGTTGCCCGTTGGCGTGGTGATGCTCGCCCGCCAGTGGGATACGGGAAGCGATCGGGGCAAACAGGAACCCTTGGCGGGGCAGCGGCTTGCCCAAGGCGCCGCACTTGCGTGGGTCGCGGGAGCTGGCCTGTTCCTGGGTCACCTGAAGGCGCGATACAGGGATCCGGAGGCCTTCGCATTGGGGAATATGCCCTTCTGGCCCTTTCAGGGGTACATGGGGCTGAGCCTTGCCGGCATGGCTGCCCTGGGTGGCGGGCTGTTAGCACGGGCGCGTGCTCACGCCAATTCCGGCGCCCTGCCACAGGACCCGCGCTGGCCGGGCTGGCTCAATGTGGGCGGGGCCGGAGTCTTCGCCGCCGTCCTGGTGGCTACCGGTGACCTGCCGCCCCTGCTGGTCTACGTCGTGGAGCTGTCGACTGGGGCTGCGCTGCTACGGCAGCTCCGCCGGAGCGCCGACGCGGGGAAGCCAGCCTAACTCGCGGACCCCTCAGCGATTGTGAACTTGTACACACCCCTATTCACAGGGGCCGTCGCCGTGCAGGAGTAAAATAGTCCTCGGCTAGAACTGGGTAGTGCCGCGCAACTTCCGAGGGCGGCCGTCCGGGTCTACCACCAGGCGGTACGCAGGGTCCGCCCAGAGACGCTGGAGGGGCGTCACCGGTTCTGTGGTGTGGTGCCGCACATGTCCCCTGGGGCGGGGTGGGCGGGCGCCGGTCTTGTGCCAATGGTCCAGGGCATCGGCGGCGGCGTTCCACAGGCCTAGGCCGTCCGCCGGATCGAGCAGCCGGGGATCACTCTGGTCCAGGCCCAGGTGTTCGGCCCACAGTTGGAGCCGGAGCCCTTGGGCCAAGGGACGGGAAGCCCCGGAACCATTGCGTGCCTCGGGTGCTTCCTCCTGGCTATCAGAGGTGTCGATGACCGCGCAGGTCAGCTCGCTGTCCGTGGTCCAGGACCGCCGGTTGAAATTGTCCGAACCGCACGTAAACCAGGTGTCGTCGATAATGCAGATCTTGGCATGGACATAGATCGGAGTCCCGGCCCTGTTCTCCAGGTTGAACACGCCGAATCTGTCGGGAGCAGCGCGGCGCATTCTATCGATGGCGCGCAGTTGCCCGAGCCGCTTGGGTGGCCCTCCCAGCGCACCGTCGGAATCCGGGTAGCGGGGTACCACGGCGATCACGTTCAAACCGGGGTTCTGTTCGAGGGCCGCCGCGATTCCCTCTGCCACCTCAGCCGACCACAGGTACTGGTCCTCGATGTAGATCAACGAACGGGCCAGACCGAAAGCCTTGGTGTAGGCCCGGGCAACGCTCCGCTCACCATGGGGTGCGAACGGGAACGGCGGATGCTTCACGCCGTAGGTGCGCAGCAGTTGCACGGCGTGGGGGCCAGCCGGCGGCGGGGGCGGCGCGGTCTCCGGCAGGGGTTCGGGGTGCCGGGGCATATCAGCCAGGCGTTGCAGCAGCATCCGGTATGGAGTGCGACGGTCCAGGGGATGGGGGTCATCCCACCTTTCCGCGAACAGCTTCAGAACATCCGCCACCACCGGGCCGCGCAGTTCCAGGGCGGCATCGTGCCATGGCGGCTGTTTCCCGTACCGGGGATCCATGTCCACAGCCTGCGGGTCTCCCATGTGGTCGGCGTCGTCCCGGCGGCTGTGGGAAAGGTCGATCCCGCCAACGAATGCGACGTCCCGCGAAGGGTCCTGACGATTGCGGATGACGAACAGTTTCTGGTGATGGCAGCCGAAGAGGCGCACCCGTTGATCCAGCAGCACCTCGCCGCCGGCGTCGTTGATCTGGCGGCTGAGGTGCTCGTTGGACAAGTTGCTCATGGGGGCAGACACGCGCTCTCCGTGGGACCTCCAGACAAGTCCGCGCACCTCCACTCCGGCCCGGGCCAGCCGCGCCAGCACCTCGCCGACCGCCGGCCCGTCGGGCGTCAGCCGTTCGTCGCCGTCGCCACGCCAGTCGGTGAACCACACCCGGTCTCCCGCCTCAAGCGCGGACAGTTCCTCGTGCAGCCGGGCGAAATAGGTGGCACCGTGAATCAGGGGCCGCACGAGGTTCCCCTCCGACCACGACTGCGATTCCCCGCTGCCTGTGTGCACGTCGGTGGCGGCATTGCCCCACTCGGCGGCACTCAAGAACCAGTAACCAGCACTTCTGTCCACTCGTCGTTCCCTTCGGGACCCGGGGCCCGTCATTGGGCGTCCGGCCT
The DNA here is from genome assembly GCF_051365025.1 of Arthrobacter sp. R4. NCBI lineage: Bacteria > Bacillati > Actinomycetota > Actinomycetes > Micrococcales > Micrococcaceae > Arthrobacter > Arthrobacter sp. R4. Next base: position 20,774 of record NZ_JBLWIJ010000035.1, on the reverse strand, counting down.
ACTCAGTAGCCTACGACTGCGCCGGTCAATGTCATCCGGTGGCGCCGTCGTCCCGTCAATTCCGGAGGTCTGGACACACGGAGCCGCCGGACTTATCGTGCAGATGTGGCGGCTGCCTGACTGGCAGGATTGCCAGTGCTGCCGGTCTGTTGTTGCGGCCGTCCGTCATGACAGGAGGAAGCAGATGGAACACGTAGAAGAGACCGTTGACGTCGCAGTACCGGTGCGGACCGCGTACAACCAGTGGACCCAGTTCGAATCCTTTCCACAGTTCATGTCCGGTGTGGAGTCCGTAACCCAACTGACCGCCACCACCAATCACTGGGTTACCAAGGTGGGGGGTGTCCAGCGCGAATTCGACACCGAAATAGTTGACCAGGAGCCTGACGGCCGGATCGCCTGGCGCAGCACCGACGGCAAATCCCATGCCGGCATCATCAGGTTCACGCCGCTGGACGCCAATCACACGAAGGTCAAAGTCCATTTCGAATGGGCGCCGGAAACCGTCACTGAAAAGGCAGGCGCGGCACTGAAGATCGACGAGATGCAGGTCAAGGCGGACATGCGTAAGTTCAAGGACTTCATTGAATCGCGCGGCACCGAAACCGGCGCCTGGCGCGGTGAAGTCAAGGACAGCGGCCCGGCCGGGCAGTTCTAAAACCGGAGGGTTCGCCCAGTTCGCGGGAAGGGCGCGGGATCGCTGGATCGCTCCAGCGATCCCGTGCCCTTTCCCGCGAGCTCGGCGGCGGGGGCTGCGTTGTGCCCTCGCCGCAGCTGGAAAAACGTCCGCAGCCAGTCCCTGCGCCCAGTCCAAGGGACTCAAATGTACTTGTATAGATGTATACAAGTATGCTTAATGCGGAGGTCACCACATGGCAGATTCACCGTCCCGGAACACCGGGGCACACGTTGTCTACGCGGAGCTGAAGCGGCAGATCCTGAGCCTTGAGCTGAAGCCCGGGGCGCGCATCTACGAACCGGCAATGGCCGAGGCGCTGCAAGTGAGCCGTACGCCGCTCCGGGAGGCCATCCGCCGGCTCATTTCGGAGAACCTGCTGGAACAGCAACCAACCGGTGGTGTTCTGGTGCCGGCCCTGGATGAGGCGGCAATTTCCGAGCTGTACGAGGTGCGCGCGGCCATGGAATCGCTCATGGCGCGGCAGGCGTGCGTGAAGGCCACCACGGCGGACATCGAAGCCCTCCACAGCATTCTTGAGCGCAATGCGGCCATGGTGCAGTTTGCCGATGAAGCCATGAAGCTGGGCATGTCGCTGCACGCAAAGATCGCCGATATAGCGGGGAACTCGTGGGCCCGGCGGTTTCATGACCAGATCTCCAGCCAGATGGAGCGATACCGCCATTTCACCAACAGTACGCAGGAACGGCGGGACCAGGCGCTGGCACAGCATCGAATCCTGGTGGATGCGGTGGCCGCCGGCAAACCCGACAAAGCCGCCAAGCTAGCCTTCGACCACGTCATGGGAGCCAGGGATGCGGCGGTGCGTGCCCTCACAGGCAGCAGCCTCGCCGTCTCATGATCGGCGAACTCGGACGCCGCTCGGCCACAGCCCTCCTCACGCATTCCGCCCTGATCCAGGCTGTCACCTTTTTGGTCCGTCCGGCCGCCACCTACCGGGCGCTCGAGCTGGAGGTTCCTGGTTTCGCGCTGGGTCTCCTCGCCGCCAGCTATGCCGTCTTTCCCCTGTTGCTCGCCGTCCCCACGGGCGGACTGGTGGACCGCCTGGGTGAGCGCCGGCTGATGGCGATCGGATCCGCCGTCGTTCTTGCCTGCTCTGCCTTCCTGCTGCTGTGGGGATCGTCCATCGTGACGCTGGTCATCGGAACCGCGTTCCTCGGTGCCGGCCAACTTGCCTGCGTAGTGGGGCAGCAGGCCGTGGTGGCCAACAACGCCGCCTCGTCCAGGATGGACTCCGCCTTCGGCTATCTGACGTTCGCGGCATCGCTGGGACAAGCCTTGGGGCCGTTGGCGATTTCCCTGGTGGGAGGCGCCTCGGTGCGGCCCGATACGCAGGCGATCTTTTTCCTCTCCGCCTGCATGAGCCTGGTGCTTTTCGTGACCACCTTCGGCGTTTCGGCCAAAGTCAGCGGAGGCAAAAGGAAGGCAGTGGTGGGCGATGGTGGCGGCGGCAAAGGCAGTGTTGTTGCGCTGCTGAGGACACCCGGCGTCGCACGCGCTCTGGCCACCAGCGCCACCGTCCTGGCCGTGGTGGACCTGACCATGGTCTACCTCCCGGCGCTCGGATCCGAACGCGGGCTCTCAGCGGCAACGGTGGGCCTGATGCTGACCACCCGGGCCGTGTTCTCCATGGTTTCCCGGCTCCTGCTGGGCCAGATGGCACGGAAGCTGGGGCGCATGCGGTTGTTGGTGTTCAGCCTGGCGTTGTCCACTCTCGCGCTTTCCGCGGCCGCAATTCCCATGCCGGTATGGCTGCTGTTTGTGATCATGGCTGTGCTGGGGTTGGGCCTCGGCATCGGCCAGCCCCTCACCATGTCCTGGCTTTCAGCCCAGGCTCCGGCGGGGCAGCGCGGCCGGGCGCTGGCCCTTCGGCTTGCCGGCAACAGGGTAGGCCAGGTGGTGCTGCCCAGCGCCATCGGCGTAGTGGCGGCCGGACTTGGCGCAGGAGGCGTCTTCCTGGCGTCAGCAGTGGTGGGGGGCGGGACGCTCCTGCTGCTGCGCGGCGTGCGCCTGGACGATTAGACTCGTCCGCTCAGGATGGCGAACGGGTGTCGAACGCCCCAGCCGATTCCCGTAGAAGGCGTGCGACGGTGTCCACCGGCGTACTCGGTGACCGTCGCCGGTCGAACCGGCGCAGGACGATCCGTCGCGTTCCGAGCCCGGGGACGTCCAGGACGTCGACCCCGTCGTGGGCGACGCCACTCAACGCCAAGGTGGGCACGATCGCAATACCTTCGCCCGCAGCGACGAGCGCGAGTGCGGTGAGCGTTTCCTGGTATTGATGCACGGTTTCCATCTGGGCGCCCGTTGACTGGCGGAGTCGACCGAGCACTGCAGAGTTGGCGGTTGTGGGTTCCACGCCGAGCCACGGAAGTGGCAGCCGGGCAAGGTCGATGTTCTCGGTGCTGAGCAGGGCGCCGGCTGGAACCACCAGCTTCCATGGCTCATCCAGCAGGGGCTCCTCGGTCATTCCGGCGGAAAGCGAACGCTGTTCGGCCGTCGTCGAATCGAGCTCCACCACGACGGCGTCGAGCTGGCGCTGGCGGAGCAGCCGCATCAGGGCAGGGAAGTCGTCCTCGATGATCCGGATCTGTAATTGCGGGTACTGGGAGCGCCACTCGGGCAGGCGTGGGATCACCACCGTCCGAACGAAGCTGGTGAATCCGCCCACGCGCACGACCCCTGCGATCTGGGCCCCGCCTTCGATGCGGGCGCGGGCGACGCTGAGTGCGCGTTCAATCTCCTCGCCGGCTTCCGCGACTGCCAGGCCGGCGGGTGTCAAAACTGAACCTTTGGGCGTGCGCACCACCATCGCGTGCCCCGTCTCGTCCTCCAACTTGTTGAGCTGCTGTGAGACGGCCGAGGCCGTGATTCCCAGCTCGTCAGCCGCGGCGAGCACCCCACCCGTACGGGCAACCGCAAGAAGAACGCGCAGCCTGCGCGGATCGATATCCATGTTAAGTAGTTCTAAACCACACCTTCAGTGAAATGCAATTGCCCTAAAGGCATTTCAAACTCATAATTGCTGTTAAAACCGGATGGGCCCGCGGAAAAATCCAGGCAACACTCTCTTCCCGGGCATCACCTCTGAAAGGACATCATGGAACTGCTGTGGGAAATCGCAGGTTGGTCGGGGGCAGTTCTGATCCTGTCGGCATACCTGTCTGTTTCCATGGGTTGGTTGAAGGCCGGCAAACGCTTCCAGATGGCCAACCTCATCGGTGCATGTGCCTTCATCGTCAATGGTGCGGTCCACGAAGCGTGGCCCTCAGTAGTCACGAACGTTGCCTGGTGCCTCATTTCCGCCGTCGCGATTCTTCGTATGCGTGCCACACGCGAGTCGACGGTTGCTGCAGTTGAGGCCCCGCAGGTGCAGTTTCCCGGCGTCCCTGACACCACCGGCCAGATTGCTGTTGTCGAGGCAATTACGTCTGCCGTTCACGGCGACGCCGCGGGACGGGTGGCTGAGTGCCAGGCCAGCCGGCGTGACGCGCGGGCAGCAATGCCCACTGCGTGGACGTCCTGAGTTCACCGAGTTCGCGGAGTTCGCGGAGTTCGCGGGAAGCGTGCGGGATCGTGGGATCGTTCCCGCGATCTCGCACCTTTCCCGCGCGTTCGACGGCGGGGCAGGTGTGTCACGGGTGCTCATGCCGGGGGTTCTCCCTTAGAGGCGGAGTTCCATAAAGACGCTGTTCGGATCCAGGACGTAATCGGCGAAAGGAGGGCACTCGGTGAAACCGTTACGCGTATACAGGCGCCGCGCCGGAGCAAAGTAGTCCTCGGTTCCGGTCTCAAGGTAGAGGCGCTCAAGATTTCGGGCACGGGCGTCGTCGAGGATGTGCCGGAGCATGAGCGTGGCCACGCCCCGCCCCCGCGCGTTCGCAGTGGTGCGCATGGACTTGATCTCGCCGTGTCCCGCGGACCCGGGCGGGGAATCCAGCAGCTTGAGTGCGCCGCACCCCAGTAGGCCGCCGGCCTCGCGGGCTGTCCAAAACGTGATGGACGGCGCGGTCAGCGCCGAGTGGTCCAATGCGTGGACGCTTTCAGCCGGCGAGGTGGCGAACATGTCCGCCAAGTGTTCGCTCAGGAGCTGATGGACATCGTGGCGTGCGGGGTCATCCCGGTCAATGGAAATCACAGCTTCAAAGTTACCGGTTCCGCCGTCGTCCGCTCGCCGGGTTCTCGTTTAGGAGCTGAGATCCCAGTGCACCCGGATGGCCTCGGCAATGGGGTCGGCGGTGACATCGACGCGGAACGCGACAGGCGCTGTCCCCGTCTCCTCGATCACCGAGTCACGGTACACGCGGCCGCAGGAGGGGCACAGGGTGTAGAGGTCCTCATCGGCAGGCCATTCCGCCAACCCGGCAGGGACCGGCGTGTCGTCGACGTTGTGGACGGGGACGCCTTCTGAGTTGGCCTGGATCAGCCCGTCCTTGCTGACGGTGTTGCCGCACACGCAGGTGATGGTGGTGACATCATGACCGGTCACGTCGGCGGTTTCCGCGTCCATGGTGACCTCCCCGGTGATGGAAGAGATGTTGTGTAAACAGCTTATGCCTGCTGATCCGTGGCGTCGCCGTGCTTGTAAATTCCCGTTGTGGTGGGCGCCCAACAGGGCCACCATGATGCTATGAACGCTGAAACATCGAAGGCGTCGGAGCTGAACCTCCCCCAGGCCTTCCTCCTTCTGGCAACGAACGACACCACCGGCAAACCAGACATTCCGGTGTTCGCACTCAGGACCACGTTGGCCGGGGCAATATTGGCCGAACTGGACCTGATCGACGCGATCGAACTGCAGGGCAAGCACGTCAAAGCTACGGGCACCTCCCCGAAAACGGATCTCCAGCACGAACTGGAACTCATCCGTGGCAAATCCCGGCCCCACACCCCCAAGAGGTGGGTCTCCATGCTCGAGGGCCGCGCCGAAGTCCAGCGTATCTATGAAGGGATGGCTTCACGGGGCATCGTGGAACACGTGGGCGAACGGCATCTGGGCCTGTTCCGGGCCGTGCGCTACCCGGAGAAGGACCATGCCCCGGAGGCGGCGCTTCTGGAAAGGATCCGCGCCGCACTCAACGGCCCGCCGTCGAATCTTGAGGTGCCGGACACTTCCACCGACGCCGGCACGGCCGCTGCGGGCACGGCCGACGCCGGAACATCCGACGCCGGGCCCGCTGACGCAAGAATGGCCGACGCCGGCACGGCTGAGGCTGCGGCGACCGAGTCCACGAAGCCCGGGGACGGTACCCCTGGTGCCAAACCTGGCTCCGAAGCGCCCGATGCCAGGACCACGGCACTGATCGCCCTGCTTCAGGCTTCCGGGCTGCTCGTCAAGCTCTTTCCGGAAGCGGACCTGACGCGGGCGAATGAGCTGTCGTGGGACTACTGGCCGACCCGCGCGGTGGAGGACGAGCTCCGGATGATCCGCATTGCGGAACAGGAAGCCGCCAACTTGTGATGCCGCTGCGCCGGGCCTGATCAGATGAGGCCGAGCTCGGCGAAAGCGGCAACGAGCCCTTCCTCCCGGGGAGGCGCGGCGGTGCGATCGGCGAGTGCCACAAGCTCCGGGAGTGATCCTTCGATGGCGACGCCGACCCCTGCGTAGGCGATCATCTCCAGGTCGTTGGCGCCGTCGCCGATCGCTACCGTGTCTTCCCGGGCAATGCCCAGATGGGCGATAACGGCTGCGACGCCGTCGGCCTTGCTGATCCCGCGCTGGTACAGTTCCCCCGCGTGCCGGCCGTCGTCGGCCACCGAATTGGCGACTACCGCGATGGCCCCGCCGATTTCACCAACCAGGTGCTCCATGGCAACGGGGGAGTCAAACACGGAGACCTTGGCGAAAGGTACGGCGGCCAGGTCCGAGGTGGGCCGCACGGCCCGCAGGATGTCGGACGAACCCACGGGGCCCTCGGGTGACTGCTCGAAGTGGGCGTCCAGGATCACCTGCAAGCGTTGCATTGCCGCCGGTGGTGCGTGCAGCGCCTCCTGCGCTTCCAGGACATACACGGCGTCGTGCGCGTCGAGCGCACGGACGGTGCGGGCCGCAAGATCAGCCGGAAACAGCCTGTCCAGGAGTACAGTCCCGCCTACCTCGGCGTAGGCACCGGCGCTGGCTACCACGCCGTCGAAACCGGCGGCGAGAATGCTCTTGGGCAACATTGACACTGGACGCCCTGTGCATAAAAAGACCCGATGACCGGCCTTCCGTGCCGCCCGGACTGCACGCACGTGCCCCTCGGGAACCACGCCATAGTCCGCATAAGTGCCGTCAACATCAAGGAAGACAGCCCGGACAGTTCCAGTGGTGCTCGGCGTTACGCTCATGATTCCGGATCATACACACCGGCAACATTCCCCTCGTAACAGTCGCCCTCGGCCGGGTTAGACTCGCCTCCATGGGGGAACACAGCACATCAGGGGAACGCAAGGAAAAGTCAGCCCGGGTCTCGGCGGCCGTCCTGCCCGTGGCGGGCCTCGTCGCGTTGGTGGTGGGTTGCCTCGTCGCCTGGAGCAACGCGAGTGTCAGCTTCGGCTGGTTCGCTTACGCGCCGCTGAGTGACCAGCTCTTCGTGGGGAGCGGTGTGGCCATCGTTAGCCAAGGGACACAGATCGGCCTCGCGGTAGCAGCCACCGGCCTGCTCATCCTGGCGTTCTGGGCCGGGTACAGAATCGGCAGAAGAGCTAGCCCAAAAAGCCGCTAACTTGATCGAACGGGAGCGCCGGCGTCTGCTTCCGTCCGCAATCGATGCCGCCTGTTCACCGTCCGGAAACCGTTGAGGCCATGCCCGTTCGCCGGTTGCAGGAAGTCTTTTCACAGACCACCGCCCCGCAACAGAGATGGGAAGACCTCCATGCCTTCAAAGACCCTGAAAACGACGACGGCGGCAGCCGCCCTGGCGCTCGGCCTCCTTGCGCCGCTGCCCGCCAACGCGTCCAACCACACCTCCGACAACGAAGCGTTCACCTTTGGCGTCATCGGCGATATCCCTTACGGCGACGCCGAAATCGCCAAGTTCCCGTCCCGCATCCAGGACATCAACGCCGACAGCGGGCTGAAGTTCGTCACCCACGTGGGCGATATCAAGAACGGCTCCTCGGTATGCTCCGACGAGTACTTCGCCAGCATCCGCTCCCAGTTCGATACCTTTGAGCACCCGTTGGTCTTCACCCCGGGCGACAACGAGTGGGTGGACTGTCACCGCACCAACAACGGCGCCTACAACCCGCTGGAACGGCTGAGCAAGCTTCGTGAGGTCTTCTTCGACGAGCCCGGCAAGACCCTCGGCGCAACGATGCCGGTCCAGACCCAGGAGAACCTGGGTCTGCCGGAAAACGTCCGCTTCGTCCAGAACCGAGTGGCCTTCTCCGTGCTGAACATCCAGGGCAGCAACAACTCGCTGCTGCCGTGGAGCGGCCTGGGCGAAACCGCGCCGACTCCGGAGCAGCTGGCCGAAGTTGAGCACCGGACGGATGCCGTCCTGGACCAGATACACAGCACCTTCGCCGACGCCGATCGCCGCAACGACCGAGCCGTTGTCCTCATGACCCAGGCCGACATGTTCGATCCCGCCCAGCTCGCCGCGGCCTCTGCCAACCCCGAAACGGTGTCCGGGTTCCGCGAAATTGTGGCGGCTGTCATCGACGAAACCAATCGCTTCGACCGCCCGGTCTACCTCATCAACGGCGACAGCCACGTCTTCGCCGAGAACCAGCCGCTGGCGGATGGCTCGCCGTGGCTCGACATCTACGGCCAGCCCGCCGCGGATGACCTCCAGCGCATCACCGTGGACGGATCGGCCAACGCCACCAACTACGTCAGGTTCACGGTGGGCGGCAACAGCGGCGAGGACGGCAGCGTCCTGAACTGGGAGAAGGTCCCCTTCCGCCAGTAGGCACCCAACCGAAGCGAACGACGGCGGGAACCTCCCGCCGTCGTTCCCTTGCGTGAGTGCTCTGAAAGGTTCAGCATGAGAGCATCCTGCGCCGCCCGCCATGCGGCCGGCTACGCGCAGAGCCAGCGCCACACCGGAAGCCGCGGCGAAGGAGACACGGATGAGCAACTCACGAATAGCCGAAGCGATCTCGTCAGCCAAGGCGTACCTGGCTGCACACCCTGACGAGGCGCGTTATCGCGACTCTGTAGCCTCCGCCGTCGTGGAGGACGGCCTTCGGGTTCGCGTCACCGGCGCCGATGGTGCATCCCTTGTCACAGACATGGTGGCCGGGGTCGGCGGAACTGCATCAGCGCCCTCACCCGGCTGGCTCTTCCGTGCCGCGTACGCTTCCTGCGCAGCCACACTGATCGCGATGCGCGCTGCCGAGCAAGGGGTGGTCTTGTCTTCCTTGGAGGTGGAGGTGGACGGCGAATCCGATGACCGGGGCATTCTAGGCATCGCGGAGGACGTGCCGGCCGGCCCGGTCAGCATGAAGGTCGCCATCCGAGCGGTATCGCCCCAAGACGAAGGAACGGTGCGGGAAGTCATCGCGTGGGGGCTGGACCATTGCCCCGTAGATGATGCAGTCCGGCGGCCCGTCCCGGTAGAGCTCGACGTCCACGTAGCCAGACCATGACCGGGCGATGGCATTCTTTTGGGAAACCGGTATCAATGCATCTGGAATTGGCCGCCTAGACCACGATTTTTGTTGTAAATTTTAGCAATGGAATTGAAACGTAATGGCACCGCTACCCTGATGGACGTGGCCCGGGTGGCAGGGGTCTCGCGTTCCACTGCGGCACGTGCCTTGGGGGGATATGGGGCAGTGAGCCCGGAACTCCAAGCGATGGTGTCCGCGGCGGCCGAAGCCCTTGGTTACCGGAGCAATGCGCTGGCCAGGAGTGTCAGTTCCGGCCGTTCGCACACCATTGGGGTTGTGGTGAGCGATATCGAAAATCCACATTTTGCCCGGGCCGTGAGGGGCATGACCGATGCTGCGAAGGCGGCAGGCTTCGATGTCATCCTCGCCAACACGGATGAGAATATCGACGCAGAACGCGCGGCAGTCCAGGTGTTCCTGGACAAGCGCGTGGACGGCCTGATCGTGGCGTCGACCAGCCGGAGCGATTCCGGGCACCTGCTGGATGTTGTGGGCATGGGGCGGCCTTTGGTGCTCTTCGACCGGCGTCCCGACAACGTGGACTCCGATTGGGTGGGGACTGACTGCTACGGGGACGCCAAGACCGTCATGGAATACCTGATCAGCAAGGGGCACCGGAACATTGCCTTCCTTTCTGCCACCACGAAGACTCCAGAGGAGCTGGAAGCGGGACATCCCCTCCCTATCTCAACCATTGCGGACAGGGTCCGCGCAGTGCGGGAGTCTGCCAGGGCCGCGGGCGTGCGCTATGAGTTCATTTCCGATGCCATGTCACCGCAAAAAACCCACGTGATTGTTGCCTCCTTGCTCAACCGCCGGGACAGGCCCAGTGCCATCATCGCTTCCTACAGCAAGCTGGCACTCCCGGCCTTCCAGGCAATTCGCGCGGCGGGGTTGACCGTTCCGGAGGACATTTCGCTCGTATGCCTTGACGATGCGGACTGGATGACGGTCAGTTGCCCGGAAGTCCACGCCATTTCCAATCCTGCCTATGAGATGGGAATGAAGGCCGCGGAGGTACTGCTGGGCCGTATCGACGGTTCGGGCCCGGAGTTCAAGGACCACCTGCTCCCGGCAACGTTCACTCAGCGCGCTTCCGTTGCCGACCTCGCAGGAGTGGCGGTCACGCCCATCACGTAGCCCGTCCAGCGTGCCTCTTCAGGGCCCGAGACCTTTGGTTTCGGGCCCTTTCTTGCGTTGAGTCCCTGGCATCGGGCGGGCGCCGGCGGCGCAAGGCGATCCGGCCTTAAAGAAAAACAATTGCTGGAGATACCGGTGTCTCATAGCATAGACGAATTACGGGAGACCGGTGTCCCACCTTGGACTGCGCTATACGTAATCTGAGCGAAACAACATTGAAACCATTGACAATTACTGTTTACTTCAGAAATACTTTCGTTGCATGAAGTGATACGGATCACTCATCGGCGCAGACTTTTTCCAGGCAGGAGCTGTACGAATGAATGAACAGACAAAGTTGTGGGGCGGTCGTTTCGAGGGCACGTCCAGCCCGGAACTCGCCCGCTTTTCGCGGGCTGATCCCCGGTACTTCCGCATGGCACCGTACGATCTGCACGGTTCACGGGCCCATGTCCGGGAGCTCAACCGCTCCGGCCTCATCGGTGATGCTGAGCTGGGGAAGTTCCTGGACACGATTGATGACCTGGCAAGGGACATCGAGCGTGACCGCGTTCGCCCCCAGGAAGCGGACGAAGACGTCCACACCTTCCTTGAACGCCTCCTCATCGAGCGCATGGGACCGGTGGGCGGCAAGATCCGCGCCGGACGCTCACGCAACGACCAGGCTGCCAACGACCTCAGGCTCTACATGCGGGACAAAGCTCGGCGGGTCAGTGAACTGCTGATCGAACTGGCGGAGTCCCTGGCCGGGCAGGCCGACCAGCACCTGAACACGCCCGTCCCCGGCTTTACGCATCTTCAGTCCGCACAGCCGGTGGTCTTTGGCCACCAGATCCTGGCTCACGCACAGCCCCTGATCCGGGACCTTGAGCGCTTCCAGGACTGGGACCGCAGGGCAGCTGTTTCGCCCCTTGGAGCCGCGGCCCTGGCTGGTTCAACCTTTGCCCTTAACCCCGAAATCGCGGCAAGGGAGCAAGGCTACGAAACCAGTGCAGAAAACTCGATCGACGCCGTAGGAAGCCGCGACGCCGCCATTGAATTCCTCTTCGTCTGTTCCCTGACGCTGATCGACATTTCGCGTTTGTGCGAGGAGATCATCTCTTGGGCCTCCCAGCAGTTCCGCTGGATCACCATGGATGACGCCTACTGCACGGGCAGCTCCATCATGCCGCAAAAGAAGAACCCGGACATCGCCGAGTTGGCCCGCGGCAAGGCAGGGCGCGTCCTTGGGGACCTCATGGGACTTATGGCAACCGTCAAATCCCTGCCGTTGGCCTACAACCGGGACCTCGCGGAGGACAAGAACGCCGTCATCGACGCCGTTGACACCCTGGAAGTTGCGCTTCCGGCACTGTCGGGCCTGGTCCGGACCTTCACCGTCAATGTCCAGGAAGTCCGCCGGCAGGCGACAGCCGGCTACACGCTCGCCACCGAAGTTGCCGACTGGCTCGCCAGACAGGGGATCCCCTTCAGCGAGGCACACGAAGTTTCCGGCTCCCTTGTGCGCTTCTGCGAAAGCCGGGGACTGGACTACGACGACCTCAGCGATGAGCAACTGGCCTCGGTCGATCGCCGCCTGACCCCCGATATCAGGAACGTCCTGACTCTCGAAGCGGCACTCGATGCCCATTCAGGGTTTGGTGGAACGTCACCCAAGCGAGTGGCCGAACAACTGACGCGGCTGCGGGCAAGGCTGGACCAGATGAAGACCTGGGCTGCCGACTACAACGGCCTGCGGGTCAGGCCGGACCACGAGGGCTGAACCATGGGCCCTATCAGCGCAGATGCACGCGGCGCAGCAGATACCCTCCACGATCAGGAAAAAGCCATGAACACTCAAACTGAGCCCAGCGTCACCGACGCTGCTTCGGTCGACTTGAAAATTGTCCCCCGGCGGCACGTGGGGCGGTGGGTTGGCGCCGCAGCGGTGGTGCTCCTCCTCGTATGGGTGGGAGTCTCCTTCTCCCGCGCCAAGATCGACTGGCCCACGGTCCAGGAATACCTGACAGTCCCCGTGCTGATCCAAGGCATCGGGGTGGCCCTTCTCCTCACCGCAGTGGCGATGGCCCTTGGCCTGATCCTGGGCGTGGTCACCGCCGTGATGCGCCTGTCCAAGAATCCTGTGGTCTCCGGTGTGGCCTGGCTGTATATCTGGGTCTTCCGCGGCACCCCGGTCTACCTGCAGCTCCTCATGTGGTTCAACCTTGCGCTGATCTTCCCGGTGATCGGCATCCCGGGACTTTACTCGGGCCGCATGATTGATGTGCTCACACCCTTTGTCGCAGCGTCCATCGGCCTCGGTTTGAACCAGGGCGCCTACACCTCCGAAGTGGTCCGCGGCGGCATCCTCTCCGTTGACGAGGGCCAGACGGAAGCAGCCCAGGCCGTGGGCATGACACGCCTGCAGGCTATGCGCCGCATCGTGCTGCCCCAGGCGATGCGGGTCATCATCCCGCCCGTGGGCAACGAAGTGATCGGCATGCTGAAGACCACCTCGCTGGCCTCCGCCATCGGCGTGAGCGAAATCCTCTCCGAGGCCCAGCACATCTACTACGTCAACAACCGGATCATGGAACTGCTCATCGTCTGTGCCGTCTGGTACTTGGGCGCGGTATCCATCCTCAGCATCGGCCAGTACTACCTTGAACGATTCTTCGCCAAGGGTTCCTCCAGCCGGCAATTGCCGTTGACTCCCTTCCAGCATCTGAAAAGCATCTTCGGCACCAACAGGAAGGCACTCTCATGACCACGAACGTTCTGGTCCGCGCCGAAAACGTCCACAAGAGCTTCGGCCTGAATGAAGTGCTGAAGGGCATCAACCTTGACGTCAACGCCGGAGAAGTGGTCTGCCTCCTGGGAGCCTCCGGTTCCGGAAAGAGCACATTCCTCCGCTGCATCAACCACCTTGAGACGCTCTCCAACGGGCGCATCTGGGTGGGCGAGAAAGTGGTGGGGTACCGCCAGGACGGTAACCGGCTCTATGAACTTTCAGACAAAGAGGCGGCCAGGCAGCGGCGGTCCATCGGCATGGTTTTCCAGCGGTTCAACCTCTTCCCCCACATGACCGTGCTGGAGAACATCATCGAAGGGCCGGTGCTCGTCAACAAGGTCAAGCCCGCAGAGGCCAAGCGGCATGCTTCGGAACTCCTTGCCCGGGTGGGCTTGGAAGGGCGCGAGTCGTCCTACCCCCGTCAGTTGTCAGGCGGACAGCAGCAGCGCGTTGCCATCGCGAGGGCGTTGGCCATGAAGCCGGAACTGATCCTCTTTGACGAGCCGACGTCGGCGCTGGACCCCGAACTGGTGGGTGAGGTGCTGGACGTGATGAAGGACCTCGCTAAATCTGGCCTCACCATGATCGTGGTCACCCACGAGATCGGATTCGCCAAAGAAGTGGCGGACCGTGTCGCCTTTATGCACGGTGGCGAAATCGTAGAGCTCGGTCCGCCCGCCGACGTCCTTGGAAATCCCCAGCACGAGCGGACCAAAGCCTTCCTTTCCCGCGTTTTCTAGGTTCACCATCCCCAAGATTTTCTTGACTCACCATCCCCAACGAACTGGAGCCATCATGAAGCACTTCACCAATGCCGCACGCATCGCGGCTCTGACCGCCGTCACGGCCTTTGGCCTCACAGCATGCGTGGGCGGCGCAGAGACTGCTACCGAGGCAGCCGCAGGCACGACCGGCCTGCCCCAGGCAATCAAAGACGCCGGAAAGATCCGGATCGGCCTGTCTCCCGACTTCCCGCCCATGGAGTTCCGGGACAGCGACAAGAAACTCTCCGGCGTCGACATCGAACTGCAGCAGAAGCTTGGCGAGGTCCTCGGTGTCGAGATCGAAGTGGTCGAGTCGCCTTTCGACCAACTGATCAACTCCGTCCAGACAGGCCGCGTTGACCTGGTGATGTCCGGCATCTCCGACACCCTGGAACGGCAGAAGACCGCCGACTTCGTGGACTACTTCAAATCCCAGGGCCGCCTCTACACCTCCGGCGCCCGTGCGGGAGAGTTCACTCAGCAAACGGATATTTGCGGCAAGAAGCTGGCAGTCAGTGGCAAGACCGATTACTTTGAGCAGGTCAAGACCCTCAGCAAGACCGTCTGCACGGACAAGGGCCTTCCTGAGCTGAGTATCCTCCCCACGGACTCCGGAGCTGCAGCCCGCCTCCAGATCGAGCAGGGCCGAGTGGACCTTGCAGCGCAGGGCGGCGAAAACCTGGCCTACTTTGCCAAGACTGAACCCGGAAAATACGCTTCCGTCCTGGACCCGCTGCCGGCCAAGCCGTTCGGCGTCCTCATGAAGAAGGGCGACACCCAACTGGCCAACGCCGTGAAAGACGCGTTCACCGAGATCGTTGACAATGGCGAGTACCAGAAGATCCTCGACAAGTGGGGCCTGGGCTACGGTGCCATGACCCCCGAGGTCAACGGCGTCAAGTGAACCGAGACGCAGCAGTGAAGGCTGGGGCGGCGGTGTGGCCGGAAGGCAAACGCAGCGCCGTCGCCCTGGCCTTCGACCTTGACGGTCCCACCGGCGATGCCATGCTCAAAGGCACTATCTGGGACCGGCCGGAGTACTTCAGCCAGGGCGCCTACGGGCCGTGGCGGGCCGTGGACAGGATCCTCGGGCTATTGAAAACGCACGAAATAGCAGCGACTTTCTTCACTCCTGCCTGGGTGGTGGAGACGTGGCCGGAGCAGTGCCGGCGCATCGTTGAGCAGGGCCACGAAATGGCCCACCACGGCTACAAGCACGAAAAGTATTGGGACCTCAGCCTGGTGGAGCAGCGGCACGTCATCGAAACCAGCCAACGCATCTTCCAGGATATCCTGGGCACCACGGCGGTCGGCTTCCGGACACCATCGGGGGACTGGCGCCCCGAGACCCCGGCCTTGCTCGAGGAGATGGGTTTCCTCTACTCCAGTTCCATGCGCGGAGACGACCGCCCGTACTTCCACACCGGCGGGAAGCTCGTTGAGATTCCTGCCCGGTCCGACATGGACGACTACGCCTCGCTTGCTTACACCACCAACCCGGACTGGCCCTCGGGCGGTGATCGGATAGCCAGCTACGACCTCACGCTGGACAACTGGACCAGGGAGTTCGACGGCTATCACGCCGAAGGCCTGTGCCTGTCCACCATCTTCCACCCCAAAGTGGTGGGCAAACCCGGCCGGGCAGTACTGCTGGACCGCTGGATCCAGCACGCGAAAGATGCCGACGACGTCTGGTTCAGCACATGCGCCGACATCGCCACGTGGTGGCAGCAGACCAAGGAGCCCCAGACGTGACTATCACTCAGGAAACCCAGGGACGGTGGCCCGAGGGTAAAAAGTGCGCCTTCGTAGTCACGGTCGGGTTTGAGGCGGAACTGTCCGTACTCGCTGCGGCGCCTGACGCTGTCGACCGCGCCAAGAGCCTGTCGGTGGGACAGTATGGGGGAACGCGGGGAGTGGACCGCCTGCTGGCTGAACTGGACCGCACAGGCACCAAAGCGAGCTGGTTCGTTCCCGGCGCCAACCTCGCGAGCTACCCCCGGCAGATGGAAGCAGTCGCCGGGGCAGGGCACGAGTTCGGCAACATGGGCTGGCAGCTCGAAGACATGGGCAGCCAATCACTCGCCGAACAGGTGGACAGTATCGGTCGCGCCCAGGACGCCTTCCAGTCCCGCCTCGGGCTGCGTCCGGTGGGGTTCCGCGCAGGACGCGGGTCCTACGCGCCCGGGCTGACTGACGAACTGGTTACCCAGCGATTCACGTGGTCCTCGTCCTGGCACGGCGACGACCTGCCCCACTTCCACGCAGGATCCGCGGCCGCATTGGTGGAAGTGCCCCGCCACCACGAACTGGACGACTACCACTACTTCGTCTTCAACCTGGACCCACCCATCCCCGCGGGAAGTCCACGGATTGCCTCCAGCCGGGAAGTGCTGCGGAACTGGATCCTGGAATTCGACGCCTACCGTGCAGAAGGGTTGTGCTTCGTCCTGACCCTCCACCCGGAAATCATCGCCACACCCGGGCGGATCGGAATGCTGCGCGAGTTCATGGACCATGTAGCCGCCCACGACGACATATGGCACGCCACCGGCGGCGATGTGGCCCAGTGGTGGCGGCAGAGCGCCAAACCCAATCCTGCAGACCACCCCGCCGAGATATTCCACGCACTTACCCGCGAAGGCAGGCCAACATGACCAACGACCCCACAGCTTCAGAGCGGATCGCCGGTTTCCTCACGGCGCTGCGGCCAGAGGACATCCCCGCCGATGTCCGGCACAGGGCCAAGATCCACATCCTTGACACTCTTGGTGCCGGAATTGCAGGGGCCTCCTCACAGGAAGTGGACATCAGCCGAACAGCGCTCGGAGCTGTCTATGGGACTCCCGCCCCCGGCTCAGGGGCACCGCTTTGGGGGACACCCGCCGAACTGCCCGCGCTCGGGGCGGCGTTCGTCAACGGCATCGCCTGCCACGCCTTCGAACTGGACGACTCCGGCGGGTGCGACCATTCCGGTGCTGTTGTGCTGCCCGCGGCGCTTGCGGCAGCGTCGCTGCCCATGGCCGGTTCCCGCGGGGGAGCAACCGACGGCGGAACAGCCGACGGCGGACCGCACGTTGGCGGCGCCAGTCTCCTCCACGCCGTCATCGGTGGATATGAAGTGGCCCGCCGCGTCCAGGACGCGCTGGGCGGCTACGACTCCGTCAACAATGCGGGCTGGCATTCCACCGGCGTGTGCGGAACATTCGGAGCCGCAGTGGCGTCCGGCGTGATCCTTGGCCTGGACACCGAACAGATGGTTTCTGCCATTGGGCTGGCCGGGTCCTTCACTGGCGGCACCTGGTCATTCATCGGTGACGGTGCAATGTCCAAGCGCATGCACGTGGGCCGCGCTGCCGAAGCAGGCCTGAACAGCGCACTTCTCGCCAGGTCCGGGTTCACCGGACCGCGGGACCTGTTCGCCGCCCCGTGGGGCAGCTTCCTGCGCCTCTACGGACGGCACAAGGACATAGACCAATCCCGCCTGTTCGAAACACTCGGTGAGGAATGGCAGATTGAACGGGCATCCATCAAGCCCTACGCCACCTGCCGCAGCACCCACGCCGCCATCGATGTCATCCTGGATCTGCGCGAGCAGCCCGGCATCTCTGCTGAGTCGGTCCGCACCATCACCGTCCACACCAGCGCGCTCATCGCCGACATGTGCGGCAAGGCCGACGTGAGCTCCTTGGTTTCGGCTCAGTTGAGCATGCAGTTCGCCCTCGCCACGGCCCTCCTGCACGGGGGAGTCGGCCTGGCTGAAGTGGCCGAACAGGGCAGGACTGACCCCCGGATCCTCGAACTCATGGAACGGATCCACTTGGTGGTGGACCCCCAGCAGCAGGGAGGTTCGGCGGAACCGCGGATCGAGGTGCAGACGGAGTCCGGCACCATCATTGTCCAGGCCGTCCGGGCTAAGGGTGCCTCCACTAACAGGCTCAGCGACGACGAAACCATAAGTAAGTTCATGGGCCTCGCCACCACCAGGCTGCCGGAGGAGGCGGCACTCAGCGTGGTGGAGAACGTCATGGAACTCGAATCCAGCAACGACATAGCCCCGCTCCTTCGGCTGCTCGCCGTGAATTCCGAACCGGCACTCCTGAGGTGATAGGGAAAACGGAAACCCAGGGTCCCGCGCAATCAGGTCAGCCGGTTGGCACCAGACGGAAGGGTACGACGGCGGCAACCTCCCGCCGTCGTCCGCTCGCCCGGGTGACTCTCGGCTCAGTCCGTTTCCGGCCCTTCGCAGAAGTGGCAGCCGTCTTCACAGCCCTCCTGTGCTGACACTTGGCTAGAAGCTGTCAATGGAGGCTCCCGCGGCAGAGAGGACATACTGGGGCTTTCGGGACCCGAACTGGCTCGCCACCAAGGTCCACGTCACCAACTCGCCCCTGCTCGGCGGCATGATGCTCCCCTCGGCGAGGAGTTGCGCATCTGCCTCCTGGCCGGCCGGCGCCCACCATCCGTTCAGCGGGCAATGTTCGCCGGTCCGCGCCTCGCGGCCTTTCCGGGAACTCTTGCTGTGGAACTGCCGGTGCGGGATACGTTTCTTCATCGCTGCTTCTTCGCTTTGCGGGATTCTTACTGGGCTGACACGGGACGGGTAAATGTGGTGTGGATCCCAGTATCTAACTGCCTAGCGTGAAGAAAAAGCGATGTTATCCGCACAATATTCATCGCAATTAGTGAGGAATGGTTTTACGTCTCCGGGCGTCCCGCGTCGGCAGGTTCGGTCCGGAACTTGATCAGCTTGTGGGTCCCGTCGCAGTACGGTTTGATCGCTGAGGCTCCGCAGCGGCAGAGCGCCACCGTCCGGCGCTGCCTGGGGACGCGTTCCCCTGTTGGTGTGAGAATCTCGAAGTCACCGCGGACCAGCAGCGGTCCGTCCGGGCAGACGACGATGGACCCTTCTGCAGGTTCGTGGTTCATGTTCTCCTGGTCTTCTGTAGTCATGCCGCAGCGGGCAGCTTGGTGCGCAGCGATGACCGGCCGTTTTCCCAAGCGTCCAGAACGTGGTGGGTGAGCAACGTGTCCACGGCGATGGCCGCCGTCGCGCCGAACAGGACGTCGGGGAGCAGGTCCGGTTCCGCTTCCACCAGGCCTCCGGCCAGGTCCCGCCCGGCAATCTGCTCGTGGACGGCATCTGCTTCGACGTGCTCATCGAAGTACGCTGTCGCTGCGGCATCGAAGTTGTGCCGGCGGAAACCGTTGCCGTAGAGCTGGTTGGGCCGGGAGGACGTCATCTCATAGATCGCCAGGTGACCGGCGATGGCACCGCGGAGCCGGCGGTTCAGCCCGAAGAGGGACATCATGTTCACTGATGCCAGGGCAAGGGCCGGAACCGTGTTGACGTAGGCGCCGTAGCGGTCATCGAGCCCGAGGGCACGCATGGTCCTGGCAAAGAGGGCGCTGTGCATCCGGTCCGCGCGGCCGCCGCCGTATTCGTCCGCCTGGATTTCCACCAGGGCCGCCTTGGCACGGCCGGCGAGGCGGGGAATGGCCCACGTGTGCGGGTCCGCTTCCTTGAGCTGGTAGATGGATTTCTGAATGAGGAATTCCTTGAGCTGGGAAAACGTGGCCCTCTTTGCCACATACTTCGACATGCTGGGTCCCGTGTCCGACGCCGCGAGGGTAAACAGGACCGTGGCCACGCCGTCGCTGATCGGACCCGCCTGGGGAACCTGCGCAATGTCGGGAACCGCAGCCTTGGCTGCAGTCCTCAGTCCCTGTTCGAACGGCTTCTCCAGAAGCCGGCGGACGGCGATTATGCCGGGATGCCATTCCCAACCGTCATCCACGCCGTCCAGCCCGCCGTAGTGCAGATCGTACAGGCAGAACAAGGCCAGCTGGATGTCGTCGTCCTCGATAACGTCTTCAGCCTCGGCCAGTCGTGAGGTCACAAGTGCTTGGAGGTCGGCCAGGCCGGCGGGGGTATCCGTGGGCTGGCTGGCGAGGAGCGCGAGCAGGGCGGCGCTGATCGGCCCCCGCTGTTCGGGGATGTGCATGGTACTCCTATGGAATCTTCGGCCCGGGGCGGGCCCTCTAAGGACGTTTTTAGGATCAGAACCGGTTGCGGCTGCGGGGATTCGCGGCCGGGTTCTGCTTGGCCCGGCGGGCGCGCATGATGCGGCTGATGATGGTGGGGAGCAGGGCAAGCAGAAGCTTCTTCATGGAGTTTCCTTCGTCGAACGGGGGAGATGTGGAAAGCAGACAGGCCGGCGCCGCCGGGGGAGGCGGGTTGCCGGCCTGTCTGCTGGGTGGTGGTTAGGGGTTTTGGACGTGGTCCTTGGCCTCTGTTGCTTTGTCTTTGACGTCGGCGGCGGCGTATTGGCCTTCGGTTTTGACGTGTTCGGCGGCGTCGGTGGCGGTGGCCTTGACGTTTTCCATGGCTTCCTGGGCGGGTTCCTTCAGGCCCTGGGCCATGTCTTTGGCGGCGTCGGTGAGTTCGGTGGTGAGTGGTTCGGCGGCGGTTTTGAGGGCGTCGGCTGCTTCGCGTTCCTTCTCACTGGCCGGGATCAGGGAGGAGAGCAGCATGCCGGCGCCGAACGCGATCAGGCCGGCGGCCAGGGGGTTGCCCTGGGTTTTGGTTTTGACCTGGGCCGGGGCATCGCTGATTGCCTGGCCGGCGTCTCCGAGGGTGGAGCCGACGGTGTCGCCGGCGTGGCCCAGGGCGTTGCCGGTGTGCCCGGCTTTGGTGTGGAGGGTGGTGGTGGCGTCGTCCGCGGCTCCCATGATTTTCTCCTTCACTCCGAACACGGCATCTTTTACCTTGTCGGTTTGGCGGTGGACGATGTTGGACGGG